>NZ_FNYW01000019.1 GCF_900109085.1 Alkalibacterium gilvum
CAACATTCCAGACTTTAAATAAATACCTAGATTCCATAGAAAATTCCTGTAAGTATACCTTGTCCAATGGACACCTTGAGGGCATTAACAATAAGATTAAAACAATAAAGCGAAGTGGCTATGGTTATCGTAATTTTAAACATTTGAGAGCACGTATTCTAATTAGCTTTAAGTTGAAAGAAAAGACCAACAAAGAAATCAGACCCTTAACTTTTGAAGAAGAAAAAGAAATCGTCAAACAATTAAATACTAAAGTCGCATAAATAAAGGTAGAAAGCATGTCGACTTTCTACCTCGGAAATCTCTGACCAACACGATTTGACAAAGAACCAAAAGAAATAGACTGGATTCCAAAATGGAACCCAGTCTGATATCTATTTATTTTACATATTGTCCAACTAATTCGATAACTTCGTCTACAGTTGTACACTCGTTAACGGCTTTGTTTGATAATTCTTTCATTTTTTCAGAGTCTAGCTTTTTGAATAGGCTTCTTGTTTTAAGAACGCTGGTTGCACTCATAGAAAACTCATCCAATCCTAGTCCTAGAAGTAATGGAACTGCTGTTTGATCTCCAGCCATCTCTCCACACATTCCAGCCCATTTTCCTTCTTTATGAGCAGAATCTATGACGTGTTTAACAAGTCGTAGAATTGATGGGTTGTATGGTTGGTACAAGTAAGAAACACGTTCATTCATTCTATCAGCGGCCATTGAGTACTGAATTAAGTCATTCGTTCCAATACTAAAGAAATCTACTTCCTTAGCAAATTGATCTGCAAGTACGGCTGCAGCTGGAATTTCAATCATTATTCCGACCTCAATTGAATCTGAAACTTCAACGCCTTTTTCAAGCAATAGTGCTTTTTCTTCTTCCAAGATAGCTTTCGCTTCTCTAAACTCTTGAAGCGTTGCAATCATAGGGAACATTATGCGTAATGTTCCGTGGACAGATGCACGAAGTAAAGCTCTCAATTGCGTTCTAAAGATAGAATCACGATCTAGACTTATTCTTATTGCTCGATACCCAAGAAACGGATTCATCTCTTCAGGTAACTCTAAATATGGAAGTTCTTTGTCTCCACCAATATCCATTGTTCTCACAACAACTGGTTTATCTTCCATTCCTTCTAAAACTTCTTTATAAGCTTTAAATTGTTCTTCTTCTGTTGGTAATTCAGCCGAATCCATATATAAGAACTCTGTACGATAAAGACCAACAGCTTCTGCGCCATTATCTTTAACACCAACTAAATCTTTTGGCGTTCCAATATTTGCGCCTATCTCAACATGTTTTCCGTCTTTTGTTACACTCGGTTCGTTTAAGAGTTGTTCCCACTCTAACTTCAACTCATCATATTCTTTGGCTTTTTTATTAAAAGCACTGACTTCCTCTTGTGTAGGATCAATATAAACGTCACCATTCATTCCATCAACAATGAGTTGGTCATCTTCTTCCACGCGCTCTGTAATATCTTTTGTTCCAACTATTGCTGGAATCTCAAGAGATCTAGCCATAATGGCAGAATGAGACGTACGTCCTCCGATATTCGTTACAAAAGCCTTTACATACTTTTTGTTTAATTGTGCAGTATCACTAGGTGTTAAGTCTTCTGCAATAATGATGACTTCTTCATCAATTGTTGCAGGAGAAGGTAAGGTTACATTTAAAAGATTAGCAATGACACGCTTTCTTACATCGCGTATATCTGCCGCTCTTTCTTGCATATAAGCATTGTCTTCCATTCCTTCAAACATCGTGATAAATGTATCTGTTACTTGTTTAAAAGCGTATTCAGCATTAACGCCTTCGCTATCAATCACAGATTTTGTTTGATCCATCAAATCAGGATCAGAAAGAACCATTATATGTGCATCAAATACCTGAGCTTCTTCTTCGCCTAATGATTCTTTAGCAACAGCTTTAATCTTAGTTAATTGTTCTTTTGCTTTATCCGTTGCTTTTTTAAGGCGTTTCATTTCGCCATCAGTATCGGATACTTCATTTTTTTCGACTGTTAAATCTGGTTCAACGAGTAAGTAAGCTTTTGCTTGTGCAATTCCATCACTTGCTGCAATCCCAGTTATTTTGCTAGTCATTACTCTGCCATTCCCTCATTTTTAATTGTTCCATCGATGCCTTCTATAGCATCTTTTTCGTCAGCACCATCAGCTGTTATCGTTACTTCAGCGCCTTTGCCTACGCCTAAAGACATAACACCCATGATTGATTTCAAGTTAACAGATTTCCCTTTATATTCCAAAGTAATATCTGAATTAAATTTACTTGCTTGTTGCACCAACAAAGTTGCAGGTCTAGCATGAATCCCAGTGTCCGCAATAATAGTGTACTCTCTTTTTTCCATTTTAACTACTCCTTCAAAAAGTTATTTTGAAAAGAATATAGCATCAGAATATAGTGACTCTACCTTTTCGTTTCGCCATCAAACCAATACTAGATTCTTTCTTCTTATACAGATTACCATTTTTCCTAATTACCTACAACTAATATTTCTTATCTTGTATGCCAAATACTTGAAAATATGTTTTTATCATTGTATAATTAATTCAGCAAAGGTCAGTATTGGTCAAACTTCATTTTATAAACTGATCTATACCTTATAATCTGACCTTTGAATTAACATTCTGTATTAATTAAAACTAATTATATTTAGAGAGGATGCTTATAAACATGATATGTCAACGTTGTATGGAAAGAACTGCAACCATCCATTTAACTACTAGCGTCAATGGTCAAAGACAAGAAATAGATCTTTGTCAAAGATGCTATCGCGATATCAAACATCAAGAACAACAAAGAAAGCAAAATCAGAATAATCATCAAGACCCATTTGGATTCAATCAATTCGATGAGCTTTTTAAAGCTCTGTCAAACAATCAAAATCCAAACACAAAAAAACCTAATCATACTGGCCAAGTGCCTGGAAATAATCAAGAACCACCACGTAACAGAGGAAGAAATGGTTTACTCGGAGAATATGGTGTGGACTTAACTCAAATGGCTAAAGACGGTAAAATTGACCCTGTTATTGGTCGAGATAAAGAAATTGAACGTGTAATTGAAATTCTTAATAGACGTACAAAAAACAACCCTGTCTTAACTGGTGAAGCTGGTGTAGGAAAAACAGCTATCGTTGAAGGTCTAGCCATGAAGATTGTTAATGATGATGTCCCACAAAAATTGCTTAACAAAGAAGTTATTCGTCTAGATGTAGCTTCACTTGTTCAAGGAACTGGTATTCGCGGTCAATTTGAGGAACGTATGCAACAATTAATGAATGAATTGAAAGAAAGCGAAAATGTTATTCTATTTATAGACGAAGTGCACGAAATTGTTGGCGCTGGTTCAACCGAAGGTAGCAGTATGGATGCTGGCAATATTCTAAAACCTGCTTTAGCTAGAGGCGAACTTCAAATGGTCGGTGCTACAACTTTAAATGAATATAGAAAAATTGAAAAAGATCCCGCTTTAGAAAGACGACTACAGCCTGTGAGGGTCGCTGAGCCAACAATTGAAGAGACCTTAACAATCTTGAAAGGCATTCAAAAGCAGTACGAAGATTACCACCATGTTAATTATACTGATCAGGCTATAAAAAGTGCTGTCTCTTTGTCACACAGATATATACAGGATCGTTTCCTCCCTGACAAAGCTATTGATCTTTTGGATGAATCGGGATCCAAGAAAAATTTAACGATTCAATCAGTCGATCCTAAAGCACTTCAAGAGAAAATTAGTGAGGCAGAGTACCATAAGGAACAATCTTTAGATAGTGAAGACTACGAAAAAGCTGCCTTTTATCGAGATCAAGTAACTAAATATAACGAAATGATTGAACAACAAACCGATCAGTCTGAACAACCTGAAGTGACTGAGCAAGATATTATAAACATTATAGAAATCAAAACAGGCATACCTGTTGGTGAGTTGAAAGAGAAAGAACAAGCGCAGTTAAAAGACTTAGACAAAGCTATCAAGCACCACGTAATTGGTCAAGATGAAGCGGTAGACAGAGTGTCTAAAGCTATTCGTCGTAACAGGATTGGTCTCAGACAAAAAAATCGTCCGATTGGTTCATTTATGTTTGTAGGGCCTACTGGTGTAGGGAAAACAGAGTTAGCAAAATCTTTAGCACTTGAATTATTCGGAAGTAAAGAATCATACGTCAGACTTGACATGAGTGAATATATGGAAAAGCATAGCACATCCAAACTCATAGGTTCTCCTCCAGGCTATGTTGGTTATGATGAAGCTGGACAATTAACTGAAAAAGTTAGACGAAATCCTTATAGCTTAATTTTAGTTGATGAAGTAGAAAAAGCTCATCCAGACGTCCTTCACATGTTCTTACAAATTTTAGATGATGGACGATTGACAGATGCACAGGGGCGTACAGTAAACTTCAAGGAAACGATTATCATAATGACCAGTAATGCTGGTACAACGAATGTTGAATCTAGTGTTGGTTTCGGAGCACAACTAAGCGGAAAACAGCATTCCATTAAACAGCACTTAGAAGAGTATTTCCGTCCAGAACTCTTAAACCGTTTTGATGGTATAGTAGAATTTAAATCCCTTTCCAAAGAAAACCTTATGGAAATTGTTGAATTAATGCTTAAAGATGTCAATGATGCTTTAAAACAACATGATATAACGGTAAACATTGACCAGTCAGCTAAAGAAAAACTTGTCGACCTTGGTTATGATCCTAAAATGGGCGCACGACCATTAAGACGAGTTATTGAAGAGCAAGTTGAGGATAAAATAGCTGAGTTTTATATTAACCACCCCGAACCAGGCACTATCCTAGCTACGGTCGAGAATGATTCTATTGTTATTACTCAAGAATCCAAGCAGAGCGCATCCAATAACAATGATGAGCAAGCAGAAGACATGTAATACCAATACTATAAAAAAGCACCGCAGGCTGATTCAATGAGCCTGCGGTGCTTTTGTTTTTACAGCAATGATATCAATTCAACATCAGGGTATTTATCACTAAACCATCTCATGGCAAATTTATTTTCAAATAAAAATAGAGGGTTATCAAAGCGGTCTCTAACTAGCATATTACGACTAGATCCCATATTTTCATCTAGTTGATTTCTATCTATCCAACGTGCAATACGACTACCGATAGATGTCATAATAACGTCTGAATTGTATTCACTACGCATACGATGTTCAAACACCTCAAACTGTAATTGCCCAACAGCACCTATAATATAGGTTTCTGTGTGATAAGCTTTATATAACTGAATCGCACCTTCTTGAACAAGTTGATTGATCCCCTTATGAAATGACTTTTGTTTCATTACGTTTTTCGGTTCAACTTTCATAAACAGCTCAGGTGTAAACTGTGGTAACTCTTGAAATTCTATTTCGTCTTTTCCTGCATATAAAGTATCCCCTATTTGAAAGTTCCCTGTATCATATAGCCCAATTATATCTCCAGCTACCGCGTCTGTTACGGTCTCTCTACTTTCCGCCATAAACTGAGTGGAATTGGACAGTCTTATTTTCTTCCCAGTCCGAGCTAGGGTTACGTCTATCCCTTTTTGAAATTCCCCCGAGCAAATTCTCAAAAAAGCAATACGGTCTCGGTGCCTTGGATCCATATTTGCCTGAATTTTGAATACAAAACCTGAAAAAGTAGGTTCATCAGGCTTTACAATTTCACTAGACTGAGTCTCATGAGTAGAAGGTTCAGGTGCAAATTCCAAAAATGTTTCCAGAAAAGTTTGTACACCAAAATTTGTCAATGCTGACCCAAAGAATACCGGACTTAATTTTCCTGAAGCAATCGCTTTTGTTGAAAATTCATTCCCTGCTTCCTTTAAAAGTAAAGCTTCTTCAAGCACTTGATCATAAAGAGATTCATTTTTTATTTTATGATCTCCTTCAATCTCCCCTTCTTCATTTAAGGGTATAAAACGTTCGCCGTTATTTGTTTCTTCTGGTCTAAACGCTTCAATCCGATTATGATAGAGGTCATATAGACCTAAAAGAGTCTTACCAGACCCAATAGGCCAATTCATTGGATAGGCATCAATTTCAAGAACTTCTTCCAACTCTTCAATTAATTCAAGGGGCTCTCTTCCATCTCTATCGAGTTTGTTCATAAATGTAAAAATTGGAATCCCTCGCATACGACAAACTTTGAAAAGTTTCTTTGTTTGCTCCTCAATACCTTTTGCACTATCTACAACCATGACAGCGGCATCCACAGCCATTAGTGTTCGGTATGTGTCTTCAGAAAAATCCTCGTGTCCTGGTGTATCTAATATATTTATTCGTTTGTCCTGGTATTCAAATTGCATGACTGAACTGGTTACCGAAATACCTCTTTGCTTTTCAATTTCCATCCAATCTGACTTAGCAAATTTACCTGTTTTTTTAGCTTTTACTGTTCCAGCTTGTCTAATAGCCCCTCCGAATAACAGAAGTTGTTCAGTAATTGTTGTTTTTCCTGCATCGGGGTGGGAGATAATAGCAAACGTTCGTCTTTTATTTACTTGTTCACTTAGTTCATGATTATTATTTTCAGTCAATATAAACGTCCTTACTCTTTGAAATTATTTTTTTCTGTTGAATATTTTATTAACTTCTGTTCACGGTATATCTTAAATACATATGTCCCAATTGTTTTTAAGATAGCAAATACAGGTACACCGATAAGCATCCCTACTAATCCTGCTATATTAGCAGAAGCAAGCAATACAAGTATAACAGTTAAAGGGTGAATAGCTAAGGATTTTCCTACTAGAAGTGGCGTTAAGAAATTGCTATCAAGTTGCTGGGCAATAAGAACAAATACTGCAGCGAGAATCGCTTGCGCTGGCGACTCTATGAGTCCAACTATAATTGCAGGTCCTGCTCCAATAAACGGCCCGACATAAGGGATGAAATTAGTAATAGCAGCAAAAAACGATAGTAAAAAGGCTGTTGGAAGGTTTATAATGGAATACAAAATAAAGAGTATTGCCCCGACCATCAACGAAGCCATCCCCTTACCACTAACATAACTTGAAATAGTGACATTCGTTTGGAGTATCATTTCTTTGATATTTTGCTTATATTTTACAGGCGTCTTATCTACTACTAATGGCAAAAATCTATGCCCATCATAAAGCATGTAAAATAGAATAACTGGCACTGTGATAAATAAAAAAGCAACATCAGTGAATGCTTGTATCGCACTACCTAGGCCAGAAGCCATTCCAGACAAGAACCCAGCCCCTGTATTTCTTAACCAATCTTCAAGATTCGTTAAAGCAAGATCAATATCTATCTGCTGCATCCAGGGTTCCTCAGCAAGATTACTTGCATATTTATCTAGTTCACCAATTAGTACAGGTATCCCAGAAATCAAATTGGTTGTCTGTTCTATAAGCATAGGTATACCCAAAAGAATGGATATAGCAATAAAACCAATCAATAGTACCATTACTATCGCTACACCTATTAGTCTTTTCACTTTAAAACGCTCAAGTAATTTTACTAAAGGGTTCAATAAATAATACAAAAAGCCTGCAATAAGTAGGGGCATAAATAGAGCAGTCAAAATCCCTACTAATGGATTTAATATGAAATCAATTCGTTGGAGCACATAAATAAGTATTGCAACGGCCAAAAGCCATATGGTCCAAAACATTAATTTAGAATCTTTCCAATTAATCACTTTATCCTCCTTTAATTCGTTTCTTTTATATTATAAGTGACATCACCTTTTATTTAAAGAGTAAGTTCATTGTCACGTTGACCTAAAACGTAAATATTGCTATAGTAAACTATAATTTTAGAAAAGAGTGATCACATGGACTTTAAAATAACAACAGATATTTCATCAAATATATACCAACACTCCATTGCAATTCGAGAAGAAGTCTTCATAAAGGAACAAGCCGTCGATCCAGCTCTAGAAATTGATGAACTAGAAGCCGAGGCGCTACACATCGTGGGATACATCGATACTATTCCTGTATGTACAGCTCGCTTACTTAAAAAACAGCCTGACTCAATCAAAATTCAACGTGTAGCAGTTCTTTCTTCCTATCGAAAAATGGGTATCGGAAAAAAACTATTAAATTATATTAATGATACTGCGATGAACCAGTTCGATGCCTCTTTCCTTGTTCTCGATTCACAAGATCACGCCATCCCCTTTTATGAAAAAGAAGGATACAGTGTATATGGAGATGGATTTTTAGATGCGGGGATTCCTCATCACTCTATGAAAAAAGGCATTTAAATTATGTCAATTAGATTTTTTATTCTCTTTTTTTTTAAGAAGTTTTTGTCTTTTTTTAAAATTAGACTCTAGTCTTCTCTTTTTTTCTTCACTATCTTTTTTCAAAATCATATTCGGCTGATGTGTTCTTTCTATAAAAAACACATCGCCGACTTCGTATGGTTCAGGAATTTTATTAATCGGTACATATATCATATCTTCTTGGGAATCCGGAACAAAGCCAGCCATATCATTATCAATTGATTCTAGAACGGCATACATTATTTTTCCTCCTCTAAAAAGACCTCTAACTGATTATCTTGCTTTATATTAATTTGTATCGATCCATTTTTATCTGTTCCATAAACCTCAATAGACTGATCAACTACTTTATTTAGAACTTCTTTATGTGGATGCTCATATACATTCCCCATTCCTGCTTGGTAGACAGTAACTTTTGGATTTACATCCTGAAGCCATTCCTTACTTGTGCTCGTACGTGAACCGTGATGTCCTAAAACCATAATATCTGATTGCAGGCTGCCAATATAATCTTTCAGTATACGTTCTTCAATTTGGCCACTTACGTCTCCCGTTTGAATAATTGAACTGTCGCCGATTGATATCCGCGTAGCAATTGAGGCATCATTTTGTGACTTGTTTTCCATATCTTCAATTGGATTCAGTACTTCAATAGAAAAGGCACCTAAATCAAATGCTTCCCCCGCTAAAGGTTCTTTATATACAACGTCTGCATCAATTATTGAGTCTAGCACCTGACTATACGTTTGCGAAGTATGATCCACACCATTCATCCACACTTCATCAACCTGAAAGTATTCCAAAACAGCGTCTCCATTACCAATATGATCAGCATCATTGTGTGTAAATATAAGGAGGTCAATACTTCCACCTACGCCAATTTCATCGTTTAAATAATTAATGATTTCCGTTTCATCGCTATCGTATCTCCCAGTATCAATCAAGATATTTGTGCCATCATATGCCTGAAGGAGTGTAGATCCTCCTTGACCAACATCAAAGAAATGTATTTCAGAAAGATTTCCTTTTATATCTTTGCTTTTATCATTTGAGGGAATCTCAATGGATTCAATATAAAGTTGTACTTCTTTTATATAGTTTTCTATCAAACTAAATGATAAATAATCTCTCTCTACCCACGTGCCCAATAAAAAAGCAACACCAACAAGTAGTGTTGTTAATAAAACAGATATTTTTTTACCTTTTAATGTTCTTTTTTTACTGTATTTTTTTTTACCCATTTTCACTCTCCAATAGATTAGATAATTTATTTAAATCCGCCGGCAGCTGGGCGACTACTGATAGTTTTGTTTCAGTAAACGGATGAGTGAAACTAACTGTTGAGCAGTGCAACGCCTGTCTTTCGATTCTGTATTCGTTGGATTTTGGATTATACAAATCATCACCAACTAGACCATGACCAATATCAGAGAAATGCACACGAATTTGGTGCGTCCGACCTGTGTGTAACTGTATTTTCACTTGAGTTAGTTGTTTAAACTTCTTCGTCACCCAGTACTCTGTTAAAGATGCCTTGCCGGTTTTTAACACCTGTCTTTTTATTATAGATCCCGGCATACGGTCGATTGGTTTATTAATAAGTCCCCATTCTTTTTCTAAATCCCCATCTACAAAAGCAATGTACTCTTTATACAATTGCTTTTGCTTAAGCAAGCGATCCATGTAGGAATGAGCCAACGTATGCTTCGCAAAAATCATAACTCCTGATGTATCTTTATCTAAACGAGTGACGATATGAACGGTTTTATATCTATAATTTTGTCTTAAGCAATAGCCTTTCACTCTGTTTGCCATTGTGTGATTTTTATAGAGTGAAGAAGGCACCGAAGCAACATGGCTCGGTTTATTTACTATAAGATAGTGTTGGTCTTCATATAAAATATTTAACGGTTCATTTGATACTTCTAAACTATCACTACCTACTTCATCTGGTAAACAAAGTGAAACAACATCTCCTTCAGAGACACATTTACGCACTCGACTGAGTTCGCCATTTACCTCTAGCCGTCCTCCTTGGTATTTAACTTTGGCAAGTAAACGCTTTGATATATACTTTGTTTTCAAAAAAGCTTTCAAGGTGATGGCGCTTTCACCTTGTACTTTCCACTCAATTTTCATTATTAAATTTAGCTCCCAAGAAAGCATCTTCAACTCTATCCCAGAAGTGAGTATGTTGATATTGTGCAAATCGAATTCGTTCTTTAGCAATTTGAAATTTTATATAATCGACATCCGTCTCAGATGAAGCGAGTTGATCTATTGTTAAAGTAAAACAAGACGTATCGATAGGCTCAATTTTTATCCATTCATCTGGTGCTATAACCATGGGTGAACTGAGCGTTCGAAATATACGATTATTTAAGGAAGCAATTTCTGTAAGTTGCAGTGCCTCAAGTCTTGGGTGTAGCACTGCTCCACCAATTGATTTATTATATCCTGTTGAACCTGTTGGAGTAGAAATACACAATCCGTCTCCTCTAAATCGCTCGAAATATTCTTCTTTAATATAAACATCCCCAACTAGTGTCCCATCTGTAAATTTAACAATAGATTCATTTAACGCTAAAAAATGCTTATTTTTTTGTTTATTTTTATATATAATTTCTATATCTAATAAAGGATACTGGATATACTCGCCATTGTCGTTTACCAAGCTATCTACTAACTCTTCAAGGTTATATTGCCTCCAATCCGTGTAGAAACCTAAATGGCCTGTATGCACGCCAATAAAACGTACTTTATCTAATAAATGTGCATATCTATGAAAAGCAGAGAGTAACGTCCCATCTCCACCCACTGATATGATTATATTTGGTTGGCTAGTCGTTATTTCAATATTTTCTTTTGCTAACATTTCCCTTAACTTTCGCGCTACGTTCGTTGATTCTTCGGTATTGTTTTTAACAATTGCAATTTTCATTTAATGATCCTTTCACGCACATTGATCAGTCTTCTCTAAAACGAAAGTCTTGTTGGATTTCTTTAATCTCTTCTCTTATGGTAGACATTTCTTCATCTAACTGAAAAGCTGACTCTGCTGCTTTTTGTAATCGCGCATTAATTTCTTCAGGAAATTCTCCTTGATATTTATAATTAAGTGAATGCTCTATAGATGCCCAGAAATTCATGGCCAGCGTTCTAATTTGGACTTCCACTAATACTATTTTTACTTGGTCAATTAACTGCACAGGATATTCGCATATTAAATGATACGAACGATACCCGCTATCCTTTTTATTTGTCACATAATCTTTTTCGTAAATAACAGTTAAGTCATTTCTGTTTTTAAGTAGAGAGACCACTTCATGAATGTCCTCGACAAATGGACACATAATTCTTACTCCAGCTAGGTCTTCCATATCTTTTTCCAACTTATCTATCGGAATATCTCTTGTTTTTGACTTCATAATTATACTTTTAATCGGCTTTACTCGCCCCGTGACGAATTCAATAGGACCATGCTCTTTTCTTAAATGATACATCTCCCTTAACCCGCGCAATTTAACCTTTAATTCGTCAACTGTTTGTTTGTAAGGAAGCAGGAAAAGTTCCCAATCTCTATTCATATCCTATACCTTCTCTACTTTAATTTAATCATTATTATTGGTATCATTGTAACATATTTAAAATTTTTTCTGTAATGAAGGGAACCAATTATTATATGAGACAAGAAGTTGAAATAGAATATAAAAATCTTTTAACAGAGACTGAATACAACAAGCTTAAAGAAATATACTTTGATCGATCATCTACGCACATAACACAAAACAACTATTATTTTGATACAAAAGACTCTCACTTAAAATCAGCAGCTTGTGCTCTTCGTATTAGAACGAAAGATGGATCAGCAGAAATGACACTCAAAACACCTTTTGAAGGTCATCATAATGAGACGACATTGGATTTGTCAATCGAAAAAGCCAGTGAACTTATCTCAGCAGGGTATTTCTCTTTGCCAGAAGATATCCATACTGTTCTCATTGAACAAGGTGTATCGTTCTCGGAAAATGTTTTTATAGTCGCGCAGCTTAAAACAGAACGCCTAGAAATTAAAAAACCTCATTCTATTATTGTTCTAGATAAAAGTTATTATTCAAATGAAGTCGATTATGAATTAGAAGTAGAAGCTGATTCTATTTCTATTGGTAAAAATGTGTTTAATACTATTTTAAAGAATAACAAGATACCCAAACGTGCAACGGAAAATAAAATAGCACGTGCCTTTAATGCTACGCAATAGCATTTTCAAAATAACAGTTGTGACAATTTTGTCACAACAGTTCATCTTTTTATTCTTTAAATAAGCAGAATATTACACTATAAATTATATATTTGTTAATCTATATAATGTAATCAATACTTTTTATTGAAATTTATCAAATACATGATCATAGATTATTATTATGACTTAACAAAATATAAATTGGGTGTGTGCTAAAAAATGTTTTTAAATAATATAATAGAAATTTTTCTTTTTGTAAATCCTTTAGGAACAACGTGTTATGAGACTGAAAAAACAATCGAAGCTTTCTCTAATGAGCGCGATGAAAAAGTTAAGGTGCGTTTTATTCCTTTGTTAAACTTCCATACTGTTGGAAATATTATGAAAGAAAAAAAAGATCAAACTTTATCAAATCGTAATATGTTTTACACAGATTCTTTTAACGCTAGCTTAGCTTTTCAAGCTGCTTCAATGCAAGGTAAAAAAAAAGGAAGAAAATTTCTGATGCTTCTCCAAGACAAAGTGATTAATGACAATAAAGAAGTTACTCGAGATTTATTCATCCAAATAGCTAAAGCGATAAACTTAGATGTGGAAATGTTCGAGGAAGATATTGATTCTGAACTTACTAAAACAGCATTTAAAAAAGATCAAAAGTTAGCTCAAGAAATGGAGATAGAAAATGCACCATCATGTATTTTATATGCCGGCTGTGATAGTACTTGTGGCTATATGATGGATACAACTATAACTAAACAGTTATTACATGGTTTCTCTGATGAAAATCTAGCATTTAAAAAATCCCCTAGTAATCGCTTGTCGATCATTCAATCCATTTAAATATTATATATAATAAAAACAGTCATTTTCCCATTATAGGAGAATGACTGTTTTTATTAACTAATAGTTCAACTTAAATCGATGATAAAGCCTCTTCTAACTCGTCAAGTCTTTGTTCAAATACTTTCATAGCTCTTTCTAAATAATCTTTATTTGTCATATCAACACCAGCTTTTTTCATTACTTCAATTGGATAGTCACTACTACCAGCCTTTAAATAAGACAGATACTTATCCAAGGCTCCTTCTTCTCCATTTGATATTTTATCAGCCAGAGCAGTTGCAGCACAAAAGCCTGTAGAGTATTGGTAGACATAATAATTATAATAAAAATGTGGAATTCTAGCCCATTCATATTGAATAACATCATCTTCTTCTACGGATTCACCATAATACTTACTATTCAGCTTTCTGTAACTTTCACTTAAATAGTCAGCTGTCAGTGGTTTGCCTTTTCTAGATTCTTCATGCATGAAATGTTCAAATTCTGCGAATTGGGTTTGTCTAAATACTGTCCCTTTAAAACCGTCAAGATAGTGATTTAAAACGTAAGCTCTAGCCTTAGGATCTGTCGTTGTTTCTAGAAGATGATCTGTCAAAAGATTTTCATTCGTTGTTGAAGCTATTTCAGCTAAAAATATAGAGTAGTTCCCATAAACGTAAGGTTGATTTTTTCTAGTAAAATAACTATGGGCACTATGACCTAATTCATGTACAAGCGTATAAAGGTGATTAAGAGAGTCATGCCAATTCAATAAGATATATGGATTTGTATCATACATTCCAGATGAATAGGCTCCACTACGTTTACCTTTATTTTCAACAATATCTATCCAGCGACTATTAAATGCTTGATTGAGTACATCTTTATATTCAGGACCAAGTATATCAAGTCCTTGTAACGTCTTTTCCTTCGCCTCATCATAAGTAAACGTCAAACTAGCTTCGCCAGTAATCGGTGTATACAAATCATACATATGCAACTCTTCCAATTCAAGCACTTGCTTTCTGAGCTTCATATATCTGTGCAGTAGCGGCAAATGTTCATTAACTACCTCGACAAGTGTATCATGAACGGTCTCAGGAATGTGATTAGCTGATAACGCACTTTCTCTTGCAGTTTGATAGTGGTGTACTTTGGCTTGATAATTATGGTGCTTAACATTGGCAGAAAGTGTACTAGCAAACGTATTTTTAAAGCTTTCATATACGTCGTACATATTCAAAAAAGCATCTTTTCTTACTTCTCTATCAGTGCTTTTAAGTAATTCACCGTACATGCCATGTGATAATTGAACCTCTTCCCCATCTTCCCCTTTAACCATTGGGAATGTTAAGTCAGCATTATTTAGCACACTAAAGGTCTGACTACTAGATGTTAAAATATCGCTAGCACCTGCTAATAATGATTCCATTTCCGCTGAAAGTATGTGTTCTTTGTTTGCAGTAAGTTGCGTAATATAATGTTTATACTGTATTAATTCTATCTGCTCTTCAAAGTAACTGTTCAATGTTTCGTCAGGTAGGGCTATAAGTTCAGGCTCAAACCATGACGTGGCTTCTTGCGAGAGTACAGCAAGATAGCGTGCACGATCGTTCATCGCTTGATATGTACTATTTCCTGTATCCTGATCGTTTTTTAAATGTGCATACACATATAGGCCACTTACTTTTCTAGATAACTGTAAGATTTCTTTTAATGCTTCCAAAAAAGTCGAGCTATCATTATTTAACTTACCCTGGTATGCTTTTACTTTTTCAACTGAGTCTTTTATTTGTTTAAAATCTTCTTCCCACTTCTCATCAGATCTATAAATGACGGTAAGATCCCATGTTTTTTCTTCTGGTATTTCTTCTCTTAAAGGTAATCCTTTTTTTCTAGGCATTCATTATCCTCCTAAAATTTATCAATATATTAATGATAACACAATTTGAAAAAGAATAGAATATTTTTATCTACATTAATCTCACCATGTCATTTACTCATCAAAAATTAATTCTCATTCCTCTATTTTTATCCTTACCCATTTTAGCTCTCCTACTTTTTTTAAAAACCCCACTTCACTCAACACATTTAAAAACTCAATAAATGGCAACAATTCATTTGTTTCTTCTGAATAAGGTAAAAGATATTGTATGAGCTCATTTTCTTTCTTCCAACTGTTTACTTTACGCCCGAGTCTTTTCAATGTTATTATCTCATAATAAGATAGCGTGTTTATCCATAAAAATATTAGTAATTTCCACTGATAAGAGAATGTTCTGATTAACCATTCATTTGAAACGCTATAAAACAAGACATCAGGTAAAGTTTGAATAGACAGATTATTTTGATATAACAATTCAAAAAAACGTCTTGTTCTTTTATCCTTATAGAAGGATAAGTGCTGCAGTTTTTTTACTTCAACAGACTTTCGCTTCATTTTAGCTTCTTTAGTCAGGTATTGGGTGTTAAGTGTTTTTTCCACAGCTACTTTATCACTTTCAAAAGGCAAGAATTTTTTTTTGAACCGTATTCCCTTATCTGAACTTCTAATATTTGTAATTATTTCTAAGCACTGTTCATCTTGATTCAGTTGCAGTAAATTATATTGTCCATTTTTATTTATAGATAGATAGTCGTATTGCTGACTTGTAAATTTATTACTAACTTTCAATTTTTTACCGAGTATCCAGATGACTTTTATACCCTTTTCAATGTAGCCTCTCGTTCTTTTTTTTATAATTTTTTTAGAAATTGGACTACACTGAAATTCAATAGCTATCCTTGTTTCTTTATAATTAATAAATAAATCTGGACGCTGCTTTAATTCTGGTATGAATAATTCTAATTTCACTTTAAATTTCTCTCTTTTAAACCACTCATACAAGAGCAGTTTCCCTTTAATATGTTCGCTCGTTTCTCCTTCTGAGAAATATTGACAGAAGCTCTGACGTTTATGTGCAAAATGAGGCTGGTTAATGACTCCTTTCTTAAATATTACTTCTTCTCTACAGCCAGAGCAGTAACATAATTTATCTTCTGTAAAGGAACTTGCAAATAATAATCCCCCCTGGTCATCTACTGCTGTAAACATAGGTCTTTTCCTCCTTTGTATTTTATTCTCTATTTATATATATTGCCATTTTAATTTTTTTCTCACGAAAAAAGACCTACAGATATGATATTCTGTAGGTCTTTAAAATTAGTTCTATTTTATTTAAAGTAATAACGTGCTTGCTCTAAAGCATTTGATTTCATTAATAGTTTGGCATATTCACTTAATACTTCAGGTGTTGTTTTAGTATTTTCTCCAAATTCAAGTACAATAGCTAATTCTTCATCACTTGTTTTCTGTACCATTTCCTCAACAAAGAATACGATATGGAGATAATACATATCTTTGTAACTATAAAGAGTAGATAGACCACTCTCTAAATATAAATTTTTAGATAAAGCTAGCAGTTTTTCGAAACTATCAAAGGTCACGACAGCTTCTTTTGTCTGATTATTTTCTTTTTGATAATCATTCATTTCATCTGATGACTGCTCATCTTGATTAAGAGTTAATTTATTCTTCAGTGCATTGAGAGAATTTGAATTTTCTTTAAAATTTGCGCCTTTACTGATAAATAATTCCAAGCCATTACTATTAGGCATAACCTGGAAGGTAACTGCTTCAGATTCTTGAAACTCCTCATCAATATCAACTTCTTCTAATATACTATAAAAGAATTTCTCAATTTGTTTCTGATTACCTAAAAGATCAAGAAAAGTAACCCCACGTTCCTCTAGGTCAGTATTTTCAATCGTTACACGTATTGTATCTTCATTGATATGCTCAATTTCCATTATTCCGCACCTCACATTTCATTGGAATAACCATTCCTATAAGATAAATTTATTTTTTTGTAGAGTACATTCATAAGAATTGCACTCTTTCCATTATACAAAAGCTTTGATTTAAATACAAGTCACAAGTTTTTTATAAAAAGAACCGACAAATAATTTGTCGATTCCATCACTTTATTTTAGATTTAATTTTACTTTATTGAGACTAATTGTTGCGCTTTTTTAAGTTCGATTTCTCTTATTTCTCTTGGTACGAACTGGCGAATTTCATCTTCATTATAACCAATTTGTAGTCTTTTCTCGTCAAGAATTATAGGTCTTCTTATAAGTGTTGGATTTTCTTGAATTAACATGAATAATTCTTTTAATGATAATTCATCTATATCAACATTTAATTCTTTAAACGCTTTTGATCGCGTGGAGATGATATCTTCCGTTCCATCTTCAGTCAATCTCATGATTGCCTTAATTTCATTAATTTTTAAGGGGTTGTGAGCCATGTTTTTTTCAGTATAAGAAATTCCATACTCCTCTAACCAAGCCTTTGCTTTTCGACATGATGTACAGCTAGGTGTTGTAAATAATGTAACCATTATGTATTTCTCCCTTCGCTACTATATGATTATTCTTTCAAGTGAATCTGTCTACAATAATAATATTAACCTAAATGTGACGACAAGTAAACCCCTTTTGTCAATTTTTTGTCAATTTTTGTTCTTATTTCATAAACCTGTGTCTAAATCCTATGTATTCAAGGTTTGTTGAAAAGAATATTAACAAAGAGTGACCTTCTTATTTATAATGATTATAAATAAGGAGGTCACTCTTTATATATTTGTCAATTATTAATAAATCAAATCAACTAATTCACTAAGATCAACACTTCCAAAATATTTATTAATATCAATTTTATTTAGAGCATTTGTTATTGCTTCTTTTGTGTAAGGTATATTTGTTAATTCATCTTCTACATCCTCAATTTCACCCAAACCAAAGAAATCACCATATATACGAATAACATCAATATTCCCTTTTCTAACATTCATCTTCACTTCCACCGTCCCTACGGATAGTCGATCGCTACGCTCCATATCAAACTCAGGTGATTTACCGTAGTTCCAGTCCCAATTATCCGTATACTCCGCAGCAAAGGCATCAATTTTTTCCCAGTCCTTATCTGTTAAAACATACTCTTTAACATTTTCTTTAGAATCAGTGTCGTAAAGGTATAGGAGCAGCTGATCTCTAAATGTTTTTGCATTCATACACTGATAAGAATGTTCTAGAAATGGTTTTATATTAGTTACCCTACTGCGAATTGATTTAATACCCTTGGATTCAAGTTTATGTTTTTTTGGTTTCAAGGCTTTAACTACAGCATCTATCTCTGAATCAAACATGAGTGTGCCATGGGCCGTCATACGTCCATTTTTTGAGTACATTGCATTCCCAGAAAATTTCTTATCATTGATGACTAAATCATTTCGCCCTTTTAGTTCAGCCCCATTCACTCCCATTTGATGTAAAGCATCAATAACAGGAGACGTAAACCTTTTGAAGTCTCGGAATGAATTCCCATCATCTTCAGTAATAAAACAAAAACATAAGACACCCATATCATGATAGACCGCTCCTCCACCTGAAAACCGGCGGACGACATCTATATTATTTTCTTCGACATAAGTTGTATTCACTTCTTCATACGTATTCTGATTTCTTCCAATAATAATTGAATTGTTATTGATATAAAATAAAAGTATAGATTCATCTAGTTTTACTTCATTTAACAAATAATATTCTATAGCTAAATTAAGTTTCGGATCATGTATCTCTTTACCATTTCGTTCATTTTTTACGTAGTACATTTTTTTGCTCCTTACTTATATAGTTATTTTCAAATCTTTTTTTGCTAAGTTAACTTCTGTATTAGATGACTCACTTTTTGCTTCATCGATTAATCTAGTTTAATCACTATTTTGTGGTAAATGAGTCAATATTAATCGCTTTACATTTGCGTCAGCAGCAATTTTGCCACATTTTTTGCAGTTAAATACACTTGGAGTTTTTCAATCTTGCAAAAAGTTACTATCTGCTTAAAAATCAGTGTTTTTTAAAATTTAATTCAAACAAATTTGGATATCTACCATAATAACCAAGTATTATTGACTTTAATATAAATACTCATTTTTTTTGGATTTTTATGTGTTTTAAAATCATAATGTTGTCTCAATATACTCTATAGCTTGACTACTCACTTTGTTTGCTTGTGCAATGCAATTATTAATACCAAATCCATTAATTCCATTTCCTGCAAGATATAAACCTGGATACTTTTCATCTAAGAATTCAAATAAATCTTTTCTGTTTTCTTCATGCATCAAGGAGAATTGAGGAATTGCATTTGGCCAGCGCTTGATTATTTTATAACTAGGCGAGGCATTTACTCCTAGCATATCTGAAATATCATTAAGTATCTCTTTTTCTATTTGTTTATTACTTAAGGACATCATAACGCCATCACCACTACGACCAAAATAAATTCCAAGTAGTTCTTCATCCTTATCCTTGAAATGATTCCACTTTTTGTTTAACCAAACAACACTTTGTATATATGAATTATTTCTTCTAACAGAAAGTACGCCATTTCCTTTGGGTGGATTCTTTATAGAACCTTTTGGAAAACTAAATAGTAAAAATCCTACAGATCCCATTTTAATGTCATTGAAATATTTATTGATTTCAATTCCTTTAAATAAATCTTTATACACATCAGTATCAGTCACAACAACAACTGAATCAACTCTAAGCTGTTCTTTTTTATTCACATCAAGCAAATAAGTATTATTGATACTCTGCTTTATTTCAGTGACTTGCTTAGCAAAACGAATCGATGGTTCAATTCTTTTTGCTAACTCATTTGTTAAGACTTCAAGTCCTTCTTTAAAGGTTGCATACATCCCATCTCCATCCCATATTTCAGGATGATTTTCCAACACTTTCGACCACGTCCCATGAACACTTTCCAAATTAACAAGGGGTTCGTTGAATCCATAAATACCTATCTCATCAATATCACTTGTATAAATTTTTGAAAAATAAGGTTCTGCTCCATATTCAGCCATTTCTTCACCAATACGCTGGGACATATATTCTTTTGTTGTCAATTCTTTCTTTGACTCTGTTCCAGAAAAATATGTGTTTTTCAAAAAGGCAAGTTTGCCCTGAAAAGAAAGCAAATCGTATCTCCAGATATCGGTACGTTTTACAGGAATACCCTTGTAGGTAGGACAATTAAAGTTGTACAGTTTATTAAAGGCGTATACATCTTGCTTCCCATTCTGACTATATTCAACTTTATCCATAAGATTCAATTCTTCAATTAACTCCATTGCTTCAGGCAAACGCGTGTCAATCGATTCCGCACCTAAATCAATAAAGCCTTCGCCAAATTTCATAGTATAAATTTTTCCTCCAGAACGAATAGACGACTCTAACACTACTATTTCTATAGGTAGCTTCTTTTTATCAATCTCTTTTTGCAAGCGATATGCAATAGTAAGACCTGTTATTCCACTTCCAATAATGGCAATTCGTCTTTTATTTTTCTCCACTTGTCATACCCTCACAAACTATAATTATATTTAGTATCCTACTCTTTTTTCGCGATGCTGTATTTAAATCAATGCCATTCTAATCTCGCATGAATTATTTTGACTATCACTATTGAAGCAATCTATTTTATTATACCATGAAGAATGTATGTATATTAAGTAAAATTCCATATATAAGTAAGTTTGAGATTATAAAAAAAGGCCATATAATAATGAGCTTTAGAACTCCTTGTTATATGGCTATTTTTAATTATTTCTTTAATGCGTCTTTAGCTTGATTTGTTAATGATGTAAATGCTTCTGCATCATTAATTGCCAAGTCAGCTAACATTTTACGGTTCATATCAATTTCCGCTAATTTCAATCCATGCATAAACTTAGAATAACTCAAACCATTTATACGTGCTGCTGCATTGATACGTGCAATCCATAATTTACGGAAATTACGTTTATTTTGTTTGCGGTCTCTATATGAATACATGTATGATTTCATAACTTGTTGTTTTGCAACTTTGAACAAGCGATGTTTAGCACCATAATATCCTTTAGCTAATTTTAATACGCGATTACGGCGTCTACGAGTGACGACGCCACCTTTTACTCGTGCCATTGTTTTTCCTCCTTCAATACAATCCTCTGAAATCTAAATTTTTATTTCATGTAAGTTAATTGTTGCTTGATACGCTTGTAATCACTATCGGAAACCATAGCTGATTTACGTAATTTACGTTTTTGTTTCTGGGTTTTGTTTGCAAACATATGACTACGTTTTGCGTGGCTTCTTTTTAGTTTTCCAGATCCTGTTCTTTTGAAACGTTTTGCTGATCCTCTATGCGTTTTTTGCTTAGGCATAATTTTTTCCTCCAATACTCTTATCTATGATTTTAAGCAGAATCATTTTTTGATTCTTTTACTTATTATTTCTCACTTGTCGGTGCGAGCATCAAGAACATGCTGCGGCCATCCATTTTAGCTTTAGATTCAACTTGTGAAACATCAGATGTTTCTTCCGCCATACGTTCCAGTACGTCCCGTCCAATTTCTTTATGAGTGATAGCTCGACCTCGGAAACGAATAGATACTTTTACTTTATCGCCTTTTTCCAAGAACTTACGAGCGTTACGCAATTTTGTGTTGAAATCATGGTCATCAATTGTAGGACTCAAACGAATCTCTTTAACGTTGATAACTTTCTGATTTTTCCTTGCTTCGCGTTCTTTCTTCTGCTGTTCATAGCGATATTTACCGTAATCCATGATACGAGCCACTGGGGGTTTAGCATTAGGAGAAACAAGAACTAAATCCAAGCTGGAATCTTCTGCTAACTTTAATGCTTTACTCCGCTCAATGACTCCTATCTGTTCACCGTCTTTACCTATCAATCGTACTTCTTTCGCGCGAATACGATCGTTGACAATCATGTCTTTAGCTATGGTGGTCACCTCCAAAGTATTTGCGAGAAAAACACAGAAAAAGGCGATATTTCTATATTAAATAGAAATCCCGCCTAATCTCCGCATAAAAACACAAGTTAATGCATTAGTTATATACACGTTCATATCTGCCCAGAGATTTATACCACTTAGGCGAGAAGCGGGAGCTCCTTCTTTGTTTTCTCAACTTTTATATAATAACACTCATTTTCTGTTATGTCAAACTTTTTTTATTTACTGGCTTCTTCTTTTAATGTTTTTACAAATACATCTAAATCAATCGTTTCTGTTTTCTTCTCACCATATTTTCGAACAGCAACAGTATTTTCTTCCATTTCATTATCACCAATTACAAGTTGGTAAGGTACTTTAAGCGTCTGCGCTTCCCTAATTTTATACCCCATTTTTTCATTCCGCATATCAACTTCTACTCTTAAACCTTGTGAAGAAAGTTTTCCTTGGAGTTCATTTGCATAATCACCATGTATATCCAGGTTAACTGGGATGATTTTAGCTTGTACAGGAGCTAACCATGTAGGGAAAGCACCTTTATAACGCTCTATCAAGTATGCAACAAAGCGTTCCATAGTAGAAACAATACCTCTGTGAATAACCACCGGACGATGATTATCTAAACCATCCTCGCCTACATAGGTTAAATCAAAGCGTTCTGGAAGCAAGAAGTCTAGTTGTACTGTAGACAATGTTTCCTCTGTCCCCAAAGCTGTTTTCACTTGCACGTCTAGTTTTGGTCCATAAAATGCGGCTTCACCTATTGCTTCAAAATATTCCAGTCCCATTTCATCAAGGGTTTCTTTCAACATACTCTCCGCTTTCATCCACATAGCATCATCATCAAAGTACTTTTCAGTATTTTTTGGATCACGATAACTTAAGCGGAAGCGATAGTCTGAAATATCAAAATCTTCATAAACAGCTAACATCAAGTTTACAACACGTCTAAATTCTTCCTTGATCTGATCTGGACGAACAAAAGCATGCGCATCATTTAATGTCATCTCGCGTACTCTTTGCAAGCCAGATAATGCGCCGCTTTTCTCATAACGGTGCATTTGACCGAGTTCAGCTATACGAATAGGCAATTCACGATAGCTCCGAACGTCATTCTTGTATACCATCATGTGATGTGGGCAGTTCATTGGACGTAGGACCAGCATTTCTCCGTCCCCCATATCCATTGGTGGAAACATATCTTCATGATAATGATCCCAGTGCCCTGATTTTTTATAGAAATCGACATTGGCCATAATAGGTGTGTAAACATGTTCATATCCCAAATTTATCTCTTTATCTGTAATATAACGTTCAATAATGCGACGTATTGTTGCTCCCTTAGGAAGCCAGAACGGCAAGCCTGAGCCTACTTCCGGATTAAGCATGAACAAGTCTAATTCTTTGCCCAATTTACGGTGGTCACGTTGTTTTGCCTCTTCACGCATTTTTAAATAGTCTTTCAAAGCTTTTTTATCAAAAAAGGCCGTTCCATAAATACGTTGCATCATTTTATTATTTGAATTACCTCGCCAGTAGGCTCCCGCAAGTGAAAGCAATTTAAATACTTGTATGCGACCAGTTGACGGCACGTGAACACCACGACATAAGTCGGCAAATTCACCTTGTTCATATATTGTAATCACTTCATCTTTGGGTAAATCATTGATCAGTTCTACTTTATATGGGTCGTTTTCAAATAATTTCAATGCATCATCTTTACTGATTTCTTTTCTTTCTATCGGAAGATTTTCTTTTACGATAGACATCATTTCAGTCTCGATTTTTCCTAGGTCCTCATCTGTAATGGGGTCACTTGTATCAGTATCATAATAAAAGCCATTTTCTATAGCTGGACCAACTCCAAATTTAACATCCGGATATAATCGTTTTACCGCTTGTGCCATAAGATGGGCAGTTGAATGTCTTAAAACGGATAAGGCATCTTCGTGATCTGGTGTAACAATTTCTAAAAAGCCATCTTTTTCCAATGAACGGCTATAATCAATTAATTCGCCATTCCATTTTGCTGCTAGACCTTTTTTCCCTAAAGACTTGGCTATGCCATGAGCAATTTCTTTCGGAGTGACTCCTTGTTCAACTTCTTTGATTGTACCATCTGGTAATGTTACGTTAATATGTTTGACCATTTTTATTCCTCCTTATATAAATAAAGACGTCCCATTGAATGAAAAAATTCCATTCAATGGGACGTCTTTATCGTACGTGGTTCCACCCAATTTTTATAGTAGAGAATACATCTCTTACTATCTTCATTACTCGATAACGCTGAGCGTGCGACTATTTTTACTGACGTTTCAAAATAGTACTCGAAAGTGGTCTATGACAGTTTGTCTTAAGAATGTCCCAGCGCTCATTCTCTCTCTTTAAAGCATAACAGTCACAGGTGTCTTTCTCATTGTTTTAGTGTATTGATCGTATCATAAGTTGCTTATTTACACAATACTTACGTTCTATTTATGCCTTCTATTCTCTCCGGACATTTCGACTTCTTCTGTCAAAAATTTTATTCTTTCCATGATACGCTTTGCTTTCAACGGTTCATTTTCTCCGCGTTGCGAATAAGTCAAATGCTCATTTTCCAGCTGTTCCATATCAAAATTGGAAGTGAAAAATGTGGGTAGTTCTTGCTGCATACGATATTGTAGTATAACACCAAGGATATCATCTCTAATCCATGACGACATTGAATCTGCTCCAATGTCATCAAGCATAAGAAGAGATGCTTGTTTAAAACTATCCAATTTATCTTCTGTTGTATTCTTTCCAATAGAATTTTTCATTTCAACAGCAAAAGTTGGAAAGTGAACAATCGTAGACGGATATCCCTGCTCAGATAATTCATGAGCAATTGCTCCAAGTAAATATGTTTTCCCTACTCCAAAAGCGCCATAAAGATACAAGCCTTTATGAAAAGCTTTGGGTGAATCAAGATAATTTTCAACAAACATGATAGCCTTCTCTAATGCGGCCTGTCTTTTTCGTGTCACTTCAAAAGATTCAAATGATGCATTTTTCAAATCTTTTGGCATAAATACTGACTGTATACGATTTTTTATTTTTTCTTCTGCTTTCTTATTTATCAGCTCAGAAGTTGGTTCATATGTTACATCGATACGATGATTATTCAAGATCAATTTAGGAGTATACCCTGGAGCAAGCTCACCACTCATATTTTCAGCTTTTTGTTTTTCAGATACAAATTCATATAGTTTTGATGCGCTTCTTTCAATAGCATTCTTATCTAATGTTTCTTTATTAATTGATAGGAATTTTTTAACCTCTGGATCACTAAAAACCTGATTTTTCATGATATCTCTATACGTTTGATTCAATTTATTTGCATCCATCATTTTTTCTAGTTGGCTCTTTAGACTCTCCATTATTCATCACCACTTTTCTGTTTTCGAATATTTTTCAATTTTTCTCTAAATGCATTTTCTTCTTCTTGACTCAAACGTTCATCTTTTTCGTCTGATTCTTTTGCCCATAGTGGCAATGTCTCTTTTCTGCTGTTTGCCTGTGATCTATACGTTGACTTTCTTCTTGGGCGTTGCTTCCTTTGATTGTTTTTTTCATTAGCGGTATCATAAAAACCTTTTACCTTTAGCATGGCATCTTCAGGAGACACAACATCACTCTGAGCCCAATCATTAGCAATTTTATTAGCTAAGTTTTTTTCTAACGTTGGAGCATTCTTTACAATTAATATATAGTTTAAAAGTATATTAATCACACTTGTTGATAGTGGAGAGCGCTCAACTAATTCTTTTAATAACCATGTCTCATTTGAGGTGATATATCCTCCTTTTTGCTGCTTTATAGATCTAAGATAGGCGTATGGCTGCATCTTTTCAGCATGCAAAAGAATCTCACTTTCTTCTTTTTTAAAGCCTTTTGCCTTTAGCTGCTCTGCTCTCTTACTATTTTTCTGATTGTTTTTTATTTCATTTTTTTGTTGTTTCGTTTCTCCTAAATAATGACTATGAACAATGCGGGTCAGCTGTTTTTCACTTATTTCTCCAGAAGAAATATCCGCTGATTCAAGAACAAATTTCTGCATAGCCAGTTCGTTGATAGAATAAATCAAGTGAAACGTTTCTATTAACTTTTTTATATTGGATGTCAATGATTTTGAGCTAATAAAATGCTTGTTTAGTCCTGATAAAAAGAAATCCCAATCAAAGTCACTTTCTTTTAATATAGTGTCATCTAATGAGGGATTTCTTGGCTGTTCAAGTGTATCAATTGAATGAAATGCTTCAAGATGATTTTCCATATTAAAATCAATAACTTCATGAAAGGATTTAGTGATTTCTTTATATTCATCAGCAGAATCATACTTTTTTAAATATTTTTCTTTCAACTCAGAAACAAGTCTCTCACCTAGTTTTTCAGTAAGCATCATTCTCAACATCATATCATTAAAGAATTGTTTTGGTGACAATGGTATTTCGATAGTCATTAAATAACGATCATCATTATTTTTATGCTTATATACTTTCAAAAGACCATAAGCCTCTAGCTTAACCCTCGCCTCATAGTATTCTCTCAATCCCATATCAACATGTGTAAGAATATCAGATAAAGGTAATTCTTTACTTGTAGATGCACTAAGATACTCCTTGATTGATAAATATAGGCTGACTGACTTTACGCCCATTAATGGTTGGTATAAAGAAAGAAGTACCGATACGTCAAGGTCAGAAATAATATCTAGTTTAGTAAGCATGAGCGTATCTCTCGGACTTAAATTTTTCCATGGGTAACTCATTATCTATTTTATCCTTTCACTTACTCTTTTTTCCTTTTTTTCTCGAGTTCCTTCATTTCTTGCATGAAGACTTCTATGTCTTTAAATTGACGATAGACACTTGCAAAGCGAATATAAGCAACGTCATCCAAGTCAACAAGCTCCTCCATAACAAATTCACCAATTTTATTTGATGGAATTTCACTTAAACTTGAATCTCGGATTTTTCTCTCAACCTTATTCACAACATTTTCCTGCTCTTCAGCTGTTACAGGTCGTTTTTCGCATGCTCTGCGTATTCCTCTAAGAAGCTTTTCTCTATCAAACTCTTCACGATTTCCATTTTTCTTGACAACTAAAATAGCACTTTGTTCAATTCTTTCAAATGTAGTAAAGCGGTAAGAACAGCTCTCACATTCGCGTCTTCTTCTAATAGCCCGGCCATCCTCAGCAGGACGACTATCTACCACTCTGCTTCCATTGTGCTGACACCTTGGACAATTCATGTATTTCAGCCCTTTATTTTGGATTGTTTAGTACTAATTATATCACATGTCTAAAGCTGTGACGACAGGCTATTTTTATTGAGCCAAGTATCTATTTGTTTTCTTGTTTGATCTAAAGTACCATTGTTATCAATCACAATATCTGCTCTTTCTTTTTTTTCAATCAATGGCATTTGAGTTTTTATACGCTGTATTGCTGCTGTTTCAGAAAGGGCATCTCTTTTTTTCAATCGCTTTAACTGTGTCCCTTCATCAACATAAACAACCATAACCTTATCAACACTATTATGATAGCCTGCTTCATACAACAATGGAATATCAAGAACAATCATAGGTGCTTTGTGATCACACAATTCATCTTTTTGTCTCATAATTTCATTAAATATTTCTTTTTGTACAAGCTTGTTTAAGACATTAAGCTTTTCGCTTTCACTAAAAACAATGTCTCCTAGTTTTTTTCTATTTATTACGTTGTTAACATCGAGAATCTCGCTACCAAAATAATCAATGACTTTTAAGTAGGCAGGCTCCTCTGGCTCCATAACTTTACGAGCTATAATATCTGCATCTATCACAGGAAACCCTCGTTCCCTCAAATAGTGACTAACAGTCGATTTGCCGCTAGAAATCCCACCAGTAAGTCCTAAAATCATTACAATAATTATTCCCTCCTTGTCACTTTTGACAATATGGACAATAGTGTGTTCCACGCTGTGCCACTTTTATTTTTTTGATTGTATGTTGGCAACGAGAACATTTCTCATCCTTCTTTCCATATACAGAAAGATATGTCTGATATCCACCTTCTGTCCCAAAGGCATTAGAATACGTGCGTATGGTGGTTCCACCTTTATCTACAGCTTTGTTTATGATAGTGATAATGGAATTCCTTAAATCTTTGATTTCATCCAACTGAAGGCTTTTTCCTTTTCTTTCAGGATGAATACAGGCATCATAAAGAATCTCATCAGCATAAATGTTTCCTACACCAGCCACTATTGTTTGATCAAGTAAACAGGCCTTAATAGGTCGCTCAGTTTTCTTTAATGCATTTACTAAATGCTTTATTTTCAATTCTTCATTCGTTGGTTCTGGTCCAAGTTTAAGCATCGATGGATGCTGAGTCCATTTTTCTTTAGCTATCAAGCTCATCTTTCCAAATTTCCTCACATCTAAATATCTTAATTCTTCACCACTATCTAACTCAAAAACAACATGTGTATGCTTCGTTCGTGGCACATCTGTATTTTCCAACCGATACTTGCCTTCCATCCTTAGATGACTTATCAAAACATCATCAGTTAAAAAAAACAATAGAAATTTTCCTCTACGTTTCACAGCCTCAATTACTTGCCCCGCTATTCTCTCTTTAAATTCAGAGATTGAAGGATCTTTTATAATGTTTATCCATAAAACATCTACGTTAGTAATAGCCTTGCCGGAAATCAGCTTATTTAGGCCGTTTTTTACACTTTCCACCTCTGGTAACTCAGGCATTTTTTCATCTCTTCCTATAACTTTTTAGAGTAAAGAAAGCGAGAGAAATCCTCGCCTCCTACGCTATTATTTTGCGTTATACCAGCTATTTCCATAACTGCTATCAACTTTAAGTGGAACTGAAAGTTTTACAGTGTTTTCCATCACTTCTTCAACAAGTTTTTCAAGTTGTTCAATCTCATGCTCAGGCACTTCAAATATCACTTCATCGTGTACTTGTAAAAGCATTGTTGCTTGCATATTATTCTCTTTTATTCGTTTATTCATTTCGATCATTGCCATTTTGAGTATGTCAGCAGCACTCCCCTGAATGGGCGTGTTCATAGCTGTTCGCTCGGCGAAAGATCTTAGATTAAAGTTTTTTGAATTAATCTCTGGCAGATAACGTCTGCGATGGAATAAGGTTTCAACGTATCCTTTATCCTTAGCTTCTCGAATGATATCATCTATGAATTTTTTTACACCTGGGAATCGTTCAAAGTAGGTGTCAATATATTCCTTTGCTTCTTTTCTTGTGATATTTAGATTTTGTGACAATCCATAGTCACTAATACCATAGACGATACCAAAATTGACTGCCTTAGCATCACGACGCATATTAGGAGTTATTTTTGATGCGTCATCGACATCAAACACTCTCATTGCAGTCGTATTATGGATATCTTCATCATCATTAAAGGCTTTGATGAAGTGTTCATCTTCTGATATATGTGCCAGAATTCGCAGCTCTATCTGAGAATAATCTGAAGCATAAATTTTCCATCCCTTTTCTCTTGGCACAAATGCTTGGCGTATTTTTCTGCCTTCTTCTAATCTAATTGGTATATTCTGAAGGTTAGGATCCACTGAACTTAATCTACCTGTTCGAGCGACTGTTTGCAGATAGCGAGTATGTATTTTACTCGTTTCTGGGTCGATTACTTTGAGTAACCCCTCTATATAAGTTGATTGAATTTTTGATATTTGTCGGTACTCTAATATATATTCAACAATCGGGGCCTGATCTCTCAGCTTTTCAAGAACGTCTTGAGCTGTAGAGTAACCTGTTTTAGTTTTTTTAATGACCGGATACCCCATTTTTTCAAAAAGGATCACACTCAACTGTTTAGGTGAATTAATATTAAATTCTTCACCGGCTTCTTTAAATATTTGCTTCTCGACTCTATCAAGTGTTTCTTGGAATTCACTTTTCATTGTTTCAAGTCTCTCGGCATCCACGGTAATTCCTTGAATTTCCATTTCAGAAAGAACCATAGCTAGGGGTAGTTCCATTTTTTTTAATAAATCTTCTTGTTCATTTTCTTTAAGTTCATTGTCGAGTTTTTCTGAAAGCACGCTTATCGCTAAAACTTTTCGGGCAATATGGTCATGCATTAAGGCTTCATCTTCTGGCTTGCTTATTTTTTTACCTTTTCCATATACCATTTCGTCTGGTGAAATATTTTGATAATCATGTTTTAACGCCACATCGGCAAGATCTCCGCTGCTACTATCTTCAGCAGTAAGCAAATAAGATGCCAGCATAATATCAAAAGTAATTCCTTTTATTTTGATATTGTTTCTATTTAAAGCGACATAGGTTTGTTTCGCATCATAGACGACCTTATGTACCGATTCGTCTTCAATCCACTCTTTAAAGGCGTCTGATTGGAATGCCGTTTTAGGATCTGTTACATAGAGGTTCTCTTCATTTCCCCAAGCAATACTAATGATTTCTGAATGATGATAGTTTTCATCTAGCATCTCTGTATAAAGTGCCATTCCTTCTTTAAACATCGATGCATCAATATTTTTTACCAGGGTAAAATCAATCTCTACAACTTCTTCGGCTAATTCTTCCATATATTCACTTGTGTCCAACTTGCTTAAGTGAGAATTGAAATCCATCTCTTTATAAAATGAAATAAGAGCCTCCATGTCCTGTCCATTGTAGCCCAACTCATCGAGCATTATTTTAATAGGGGCTTCTCGATCTATGGTGGCAAGCTTCTTACTCAAAAAAGCTGTTTCTTTCTCGTCTATCAAGTATTCTTTACGCTTTGATTTTTTCATTTCATCAATATGCTCATATAAGTTTTCTATCGAACCATATTTATGAAGGAGTTTCAGAGCGGTTTTTTCTCCTATTTTAGTTACACCAGGTATATTATCTGAAGCATCGCCAGCCAAACCTTTCATATCAACAATCTGATTTGGCGTTAACCCCATCTCTTCCTGAATAGAAGCTTTTGTATATTCCTTGAGGTCTTTAACCCCTTTTTTTGTAATATCAATTCGTACATAGTCAGATGCTAATTGTGTCAAGTCTCTATCACCTGTTAAAATAACAACCTCAAACCCTCTCTCCTCAGCTTCTTTAGATAAAGTTCCAATTATATCATCTGCCTCAAAGTTAGGTAGTTCATAACTTTTGAGTCCAAACCCTTTCAACAAATCTTTCATGTAAGGAATTTGTTCTGCAAATTCAGAGGGCATTTTCGATCGCCCACCTTTGTATTCTTTAAAATACTCATGTCTAAATGTTGTTTTCCCAGCATCAAATGCAACAAGCGCATGCGTTGGTTTTTCTTTTTCCACAATAACTTCCAACATATTATGAAATCCGTATAATGCATTTGTGTGTAAGCCATTTTTGTTTTTCATTCGTTCAAGTTGACTATGCAGTCCATAAAAAGCACGAAAGGCTACACTGTGACCATCAATCAAAAGCAATTTTTTATTATCGGTCAATATACTCCACTCCCAGTTGTTATTCCTAAGTCTATAGTACCAAAATTAAAGGGATAGAAAAAGAGAACGTACCTTGTTGTCAGGATAACATCTGAAACAATCTCTACTCTTCAGATATCATCGACCTCTTAGTACCTTCTCTATAAGCTTTTAATTAATCGCTTCTGATTGACTCAGGATGCGTTCAAAAGCATGTTCAAATTTTTCGACATCTCCGGCGCCCATAAAAATAACAACCTCGTTCTTATGTTTTAAAAGAGGAGACATGTCTTCTATACTAATCAATTCTTTTCCTTTTTCAGTCTTTTCCAATAAATCTTGTATTGTTACTGCACCATCTTGTTCTCTTGCTGATGTAAATATATCACATAAATAAACGGCGTCAGCTAAGTCTAATGCTTCTCCAAATTCATCCATCAATGCAATAGTTCGACTAAATGTATGCGGCTGAAAAACAGCTACAATTTCTTTATCAGGATATTTTTGATGGGCAGCATCAAGTGTTGCTTTAATTTCTGCAGGATGATGTGCATAATCATCTATGATGACTGTATTCATAACTTTTTTTTCTGTAAAGCGTCGTTTGACTCCTTTGAATGAGAGCAGACGTTCTTTCACTTTTTCTCTATCGAGTCCCTCATAGTGAGCAAAGGCAATGTTAGATAGAGCATTCTGTATATTATGTTTACCGAAAGAAGGTATGGTAAATCGGCTATAAAAATCCCCTCTTACATAGACGTCAAATGATGAGCCGTGTGTAGAGCGCTCAATGGTTTTTGCTCGAAAATCATTGTATTCATCAAAACCATAGTAAACGATTGGTACGTTAGCATGAAGTTTTTGTAACCTTTCATCGTCACCACAGGCAAAAATAGCTTTTTTAATTTGCTGAGAAAATTCTAAAAAGGCATCCTCTACATCTTCAATACTTTCAAAGTAGTCTGGATGATCAAAATCAATATTAGTAATAATAGCATAGTCAGTTTCGTATGCTAGAAAATGTCTTCTGTATTCACATGCTTCTAACACAAAATACTCAGCCTCTCTCTCACCACTACCAGTACCATCACCAATTAAATAGCTGGTCTCTTTGATTCCACTTAAAACATGAGCTAGTAGTCCTGTTGTACTTGTTTTTCCATGAGATCCTGTTATCGCAATACTCTTATAATTATTACTAAACTCACCTAAAAAGTCGTGGTACCGTTTGATAGGGAGCCCTAATTCTTTTGCCCTAGCAATTTCTTCATGTGAGTCTGGAAAAGCATTCCCGGCGATAATTGTCATGCCTTCTTTAATATTATCTTTATCAAAAAGATACATTGGGATTTCGGCTTCTTCTAAGTTTTTCTGAGTGAAAAAATACTTTTTAATATCAGATCCTTGTACAGTGTAGCCTTTATCATGAAGAATCAATGCTAAAGCGCTCATGCCTGATCCTTTTATCCCAACAAAATGGTATAGTGTATCTCGATTCATTTAGTAGTCCTCCAATTATTTCTAGCAAGCTTAAATCACGTCGTTATATACTATATGATAAATGATTATAAAAAGCTAGTCTACTCAAACACCTGATGAACTGAGGTTTACATTTTCTTATTATTTTCAAATAAGCCAGGTACACCACGCCGCTCTTTATTATTTCCGCTTTTTTCTTCTTCGATAATATCTGCTAGCGATCGGTTGAGCCCGTATACTTTTTTTGCTTTTTTATTTTTTTTGATGGGTGTTCCCTCTTCATTCACAGCTTTATCTTGTTTTTTTGTCTTATTTATCCTTACACTACTTTTTTCTTCTGTTAGACACTCTTTAAACAATATGAGGTTGTCGGAATCTTTTTTCATTTCTTCTTTTAATTGAGTATAGTCAACGTCTGGATTCTTAAATTTATTTGGTTTGTGATAACCATATATAGGTGAAGGAACTTTGCTTACTTCAAAAGGAGGTGAAATATACCCTTTACTTCTATTTTTATCTTTATCACTTAGATACTCTTTGAATCCTTTTTCCACACTTTCCCGTCTTTTTATATCTTTGGGAAGCGAATACGTATTATCAAAAGAGACGTGTTCTTTCTTTTTAATGCTTCGTGTTTTTTCGCTATTTCTTCTTGTCTCAAAAAAATCTATATATTTAGAAGACATCGTTTCCCTCCTTAAATCTAAATAAATAAATTATTTAAATTTGAAACTCTGCACCTGTTTCATAACTTTCATCCAGAATCATGATTCCTTTAGCTGCTTGAGGAAGGCCAAGTTCTTTTTTAGAACAAATCATTCCTGCACTCGCTACACCTTTTAACTCTCCAGGCCAAATAATCATTCCATCCGGCATTACAGCTCCGACTTTGGCAACAACAACTTTCTCATTTGCTTTAATATTATCTGCTCCACAAACGATCTGCAGGACCTTCCCCTTATCTATTTCTGTCTGAGTCACATTCAAATGATCTGATCCTTCTACTGGTTCGCATGATTTCACGAATCCCACAACAAAACTTGGGCCATCATTTGGTTCGATTTCTTTTGTAAAATGGGCCTTTTTAATTGTATCATTCAGATAAACAATATCTTCTCCTGATAAAACAACAGATCCATTTTCCAGGTTGTTTATAACCTTTGAAGCGTTGAATAAATTGTAGCCAACGACTCGGTTGGTTTCTTTGTTTTTTATCTCTACCAAGTCATCAACTTTTTTAAATTCCTGAACATCACTATTACTTTTCTCAAAGAGTATCATCAGGGTATCATTCAAACCGTTATTATTATACGTACTTACAAACATTTTATTTCTCCTCGACTTTTATATTTTAAATTATTTGATTTTCAACGTTTCCAGAGTGCTTCGGTCAAAAGCTTTTACGGTCTGATAGACCATTTCTCTTGCCGCTTCGTAGTCATCGATTCTAAATAATGACTGGTGAGTATGGATATAACGCGCCGGTACACCAATGACCGCACTTGGGATACCTTTATTCAGCTGATGTGCCGCAACGGCATCCGTCCCACCTTTTGAGAAGAAATACTGGTAAGGGATGTTATTTGTTTCAGCTGTATCAAGTAAAAACTCTTTCATTTCTTTAGATAATATCATTCCAGGGTCTTGAATCCTTAGCAAGAATCCTTCACCTAAACGCCCAAAACTTTCTTTATTTCCATTTAAGTCATTCGCCGGTGAGCAGTCCACTGCTAAAAAAGCATCCGGGTCAAATTTTCTTACAGCTCCCTTAGTACCACGTAAGCCCACTTCTTCCTGGACATTTGCTCCGGCAATTAGCGTGTTAGGTAAGGCTTCTTTTTCCAACATTTTAAGCAGTTCTAAAACTAATGTAACACCAAAACGATTATCCCAGGCTTTACCTATAAAGGATTTCCCATTAGCTGTTTCAATTGTTTCTACATCAGGTACAAGTGGATCTCCAGGTCTTACCCCAAAGGCTTCCGCTTCGTCTTTGGATTCGAAACCTCCATCAAATAAAATGTCTTCAATAGATAGTTTTTTTGATTCTTTGTTTTTAAGTAAATGTGGCGGTACAGAGGAAGATACAACAGGATAATTCCCCATCTTCGTTTGCAAAGTGAACCGTTGAGATGAAACAACGTAGGGGTTCCAGCCACCTAAAGGTAAAACCTTCATCAAGCCATTCTTTGTAATAGAGGAAACCATAAAGCCTACTTCGTCCATATGTGCGGCTACCATTAATTTTGGCGCTTCTTTGTTTTCTGAGTGTTTAACACCAAAAACTCCACCAAGACCATCATAATCTAATTCATCAACGAATGGTGACATTTCTTCTCGCATAAATGTTCTTATGTTATGTTCAAAACCACTCGTTCCTTGTAATTGTGTTGTCTTTTTTATAAGTTCTTTTGTATTTAAATTGATTTTTGATTCTGTCATTTCCCAATTCTCCTTATTAGATCTTTTTTAAATCTATTCTTAACTATTATACACAAAATCACGCTAGATTTTAAGCATTCGTATTCGTTTCCTATTACACTATGCTTCTTTGTATGATAAAATAGACTTAACTTACAAACAACTAGGAGGAATCATTGTGTTTCAAGTAAAAAAGAAGAAGTTTTCTGATTATTCATCAGAAGAATGGTTATTCGTTTATATCGTTTCTATCTTATCTTTTCTTTTTGGCGTTTTCTCATATAGGCAATACAATAAAAATAAAACGCTAAAAGCCGATGATATCTTGAAAAAGGTAAAAAAAGAATTTCTTAAAGAAGATTCAATAGACGGCTCATGGATAGAACTTACTAAAGTCCCATGGGAGAAATTTGCTCATAAAACGGATGTCTACTATGGCGGCATCTCTCGCTATGAAGAAAACAGCTTGGTACAGTATGAATTTATCGCTGATGCATACACAGGTAGTATATTAGATATTTACCGTGTATAAACTATTTATTTAACCATTAAAAGAGTCGCAACGTTTTAAAACGTTGCGACTCTTTTAATTATTGGTTGTACAATAAAGGACGTTGGTGAGAATATCTCACTAACGTCCTTTTCGTTTTATTAGAAAACAAGTGAGTTCTCCTGTAGAATAATAGTCGA
>NZ_FNYW01000051.1 GCF_900109085.1 Alkalibacterium gilvum
TATATTGTTGCAGGGCAAGGTCATAATCGCTTAAAAAGCACGAATCTTCTTGAACGTTTAAATCAAGAAGTTCGACGACGAGAAAAAGTGATCCGAATTTTTCCCAATCATGCATCAGCGAATCGATTAATCGGTGCTGTTTTAATGGATAAGAGTGAAGAATGGCTCAGTTCCACAAGAAAATATATTTCGAATCATTCGATTAATTAAAAAAAGTTGTATTTTTATCGGACCGATTAGGTCTGAATATAAGATTTTTCTGTTAATAAAATCAGCTCAAAGAGTTGGTTAAGAAAGGTAAAAGCATTGTATAGTATTTTACACAAGATTATGGACTTGACTATTAATTCAGACAAAAACAGAAAAGTTAGTTCATTTATGGTCATTGATAAAAAAGTTATCGAGAATGAGAAAAACATATACGCGCATTTTAATAACAAGGAAGTAGAGTAAATAAATTTTGACAACGATGATTCTTTATAACATTTAGGAATTCTAGTAAGTATTATAAAATAACAGTAATTGAAAAAAGGACAACGCAAAAATTCAATATATTAAAATAATAGAGATGAAATAACAGTAACGAAATAATGAAAAAATTATGTTGACAAATTTTCAAACTATTTACATTACAAAAGATCAAAAGGTTTAAGTCATACTGAATAAGTAAACTTTTTTGAAATATTATAAAAAAATCACTTCCCCTATTTCTCCCAAATCACTTTTTGTTCTGCCAATTTTTTGAGATCACCTAAAGAATAACCACGCGTTCCTCCTTCTTCGACGTAAACATCTCCTGATACAATAGATATTCTATTAACAGATTCTACTGCATCTACACCATCTAAATTAAACGAAAATACATTTTCTTTATAAAAAGAGGGCTGCTTATGAATAATAATATATAACACATCATCATATTTCTCTTTATTAATATGTGTGATTGCTTCAAATCTGTTCACTTTGATTTCTCCAGTTATTAAAGTGTCACTAGATAATGTATGAGCTTTAGACACGCTAATACTTTTAATATCTTCAATGGGAACTACACTAATATTTTCAGCTTGATAAATATTTAGTGAAATATATAGGCCAAATAACAGGACTATACTTGTTAATAAAAAAATTTTTTTTTTATTAGCGTATTTTTTTATCATAAATATTCCTCCATATTATCATAATGATTAATACAAGACCTTAAGTACGCTCCCTTAGAATATAAATAATCAAGAACAGTGTCTATCGATAGTTTAAATTCTATCAAAACGTGTCCAAGGTTTCATACTAACATTATTCAGTTAAATCTGAGAAACCAAAAGTGCTCCTTACTTCTTTAACTAACATCAAAACCGAATCACTCAACAATTGACTAACTGTATGCGAAATTGTAATATTTGAATTAAATTTAACTCAATTTTTGAGTGAACTAATCATTAGAGAACTCCTTAGGGTTGCTTTGGTCACCTTTACCATATCAGAACAGGTTTATTTTTTCATCACTTAACGAGGGTAAATCAAAGAAATATTTTTACTTGCCGTTAGACAGTTTCTACGCATTCAACAGAAAGCATGAATTATTCAGATATTATAGCATACATAGTTGATATTAAATAGCTCTTTCATTATAATATACATATACTATAGTGAAAGCGAGGTGTTCTCATGAAAAAAAAGAAAAGTATCATTACTATTTTATTTGCTTCTGTAGTTATGATTTTATCGTCTAATGTTTCAGCTGCTACAGGATCATGGTCATCGGAATGGGGATATGATGTAAATGGAGCATCAAAAATTGGGGCAATAAGTTCTATGGGTGATAGTGCTTATTATTTCCAATTTCAAGTTTGGGGTGCTGGAAGCGATATTTTGAGCCACAGTACTAAGCAAATTGGTCCCCATCAGTCATATAGTACTACTCATTACTCGGCGGCTTTGCAGAAAAAACAAGGTAGGATATCAGCATCTAGTTACGTTACCTTCACTCCAATCTTTAATCACTAGGCTACTTTAACAAAAATCCTATTCCATATTCTAATCTAATGTAATTTGGGTTTTTGTTATTTAAGAAAAGAGGATATCATGTTAAAGTTCTCAAATTTAACAAAAACATTTGGAGATAAAACTGTTTTAGATGATGTTAGCTTTCAAATAACTAACCCTAATAATCTTCATGTTTTAACGGGTGAAAGTGGTAGTGGAAAAACTACTCTATTCAATATAGTATTTGGTTTAGATAATACTTACCAAGGAACTTATGAATTATTTGGGATTGACAGTAAAACATATAAAAAACAAGACTGGGATCATTTAAGAACTCATAAGGTAAAAATGGTTTTTCAAGATTTCAAATTATTTGATCAGTTAACAGTATACGAAAATCTTTATCTCTCAGGTGATTTTGAAGATGAAGAAATCTATTCTATTTTAGAAAGTATGGATTTACTGAATTTAAAAAATGAGTATGTCAAAAATATTAGCGGGGGTCAGAAACAAAGGGTAGCTATAGGGCGAGCTGTTTTAGGGTCTCCGGAAATAATCTTACTAGATGAGCCTACGGGGAATTTAGATGGTATGACGACCGAAAAAATAATGAACTACATAACTAAATTAAAAAATAAAGGTATACTATTCTTTATTATTACTCATGACAATTCAATTCTTGAATATGCAGATGTAATTTTTAAACTAGAAAAAGGGAAGCTTTATAGTACCTATTCAAAAAATGAAAATGATTATTCTGAAAATATTAAAGAATCAAATCAATTAGAATACGTCAAAAAAAATAAACATACATTCAAGTATACCTTATTAAGTATGTTTCGAAAAAAGAACAGATTATTTTTGTTAGGTGTACCTATCGTAATAATGTTAATGCTTTTCATATTAAGTTTCACTGCTTTTCAAGCCGCTTCACTGGATTCATTTACTAGCTTTTTTTCAGGAATTGATAGTAAAACAATTGTCTTCAATACTCAGAGCTTAACTTCTGAAGCAGAAGAAGAATTAAGAGATAATAATGTTTTAATAAGTAATGACGGTAATAGAATTGCTTTTTCAAATGAGGATATCACAAAGGTAGCTAGTATTAAAAATGTTGATAAAGTTGAAGCTGTAGTAGAAGGTGTGCAATCCCATTATGATTACGAAGGGAATAGATTTGAATCTAGGCTTGATTATGAAGATATACCTACATTTTTAAAAAAAGATTTAGATCAAATCCGAAACGGAGCGTCAATAACTTTTCCTTTAATGGCTCAAACTGTTCCATCTTCTGTGATTCGTAATTATAATTCTAATAATATAAATATTATATTAGGAGAATTTCCTAACGACAATTCCCAAGAAATATTGATTCCAGATTTATATGCTTTTAAACTAATTAATGCTGAAAACATTTCAAAACTAATTAACACCAAAATTAGCTTAGACGTTACGTCTGCTGAAAATCACTCTGTTATCGAAAAATATAAAATCGTAGGCATTTATGATACTGGGTATAAAAGAAATTTATCTCCATCTTACCCAATTTATGTGGGCTATGCTCCGCAAAATAATCTCCAAAGTAAATTAAATGAAAGTTCTTATCAGTTCCATGTACAAAATTACAAAATAAATAAAGCAACAGAAAAATATACCGAAACTATAACCAAAGATTTCGAACACTTTGAACAAGCTATGGGAACAGGTTTTGACCAAATGATTGTTGTCGTTGATAATGAGGAATTCTTTAATAGTGTTTATAATGAATTAAAAAAAATGTTTCCTAAATATCAATTCACCTCACAATACGATTTGAAAAATGGGGATTTGTCATATATATACCGTTCATTGGTTCGAAATTTGGTAATAGGCTCTGTTATAATAGCGGTTATTATTGGTTTAACCGTAATATTTCTCAATAAAGGATATATTTACGATCGAACAAAAGAATTTGCTGTCTTATTTTGTCAGGGTTTTTCAAAAAAAGATATTGCTACGATGATTTCTTTAGAAAATGGAGTTGTTTTTTCTATTTATTTTTTTATTGCCTATTCTTTAGCTGCGTTATTTGATGTTATATTTTTAAATCATAGTAAATATGGATATTTATTCTCTGATTTACTAACTTTAAAAAATGTTATTTCCTTATTTTCTCTTGTAGTAATTATCGTATTATTTTCTATTATTTGGGGGATAAAAGGAATCAGAAGTGATAATTTAGTGAAATTATTGAAAGACTAGCACTTACAAGTTTATAGTAAATAAGTTCTGATATTTGCTACTAACATAACAATATATTTACAAGGACAATTCACATACCATTAATCATGTGAATAAACAATACTACTAATATTCAATATTTTCCAAAAATCCGTTTATCTAATTTTTTTACTCGGAAGATTTGATAAACGTTTTTTTACATGAGAGATGAATAGTCGAGTACTTATAGATAAAAACGGATAGCTCATAATGAGAGATGTTCGCTTTTCAGACTGAATATTTAGCGACACTCCAGTTGTATCTTGGAGTCGATGACAAATAAGCCCTAAATGAATTTTGCGAACGAATAGAGCCGCGATTGCGGACGAGAGAACCACATAAATAATTTAGTTAAATAATAGAAACTCTCTGTATTCTTAAGATGTCTTCAGCCTAATAGGAGGACGCTAGGGCTCACAGGTGCCTAGCTATTCATCGCTTGCAACAATCCCTGTGAAAGTAATGCATATATAAAATAAGTCAAACAAAACTACTTATATCTGAAGGAATTCCCTCCCTCGACATCAAGAGTTCTCCTAGCGGATATATTATTCAATGAACCTTGGTGATTTACTCAAGTTGATAATATTTTTATTTATTGTTCACTTAATACTGCTAAGTTAAATAAATAAAATATGATGAGTTCTAGGTTGCTCGACTATTCAAAAACATGAATGCTTTGTCAATTGCCTGAATAAAATCTTTTTTTCTTGGCGAACTGAGGATGACTTAAAAATACTAGTCATATCACATTGAGGTATATACATGTTGGAATTAGCTGAGACAGGCAAAATGAGGCGAATAAAAAGAAGTAGGGTGACGGTGAATGCTTCAAAACGAAACCGTTGTGTTCACAGGCACATTAGCAAGCATGACTAGAAAACAAGCACAGGCTTTAGTTCGATCATTAGGCGGACAGGTTCAGTACAGTGTATCTAAAAAGACAACGATCCTGGTCATCGGAAGAAGCACTCTCGATCTTTTTGAACAGGATTCTCGTTCATTAAAGCTCAAACATGCTGAGGAACTACAAGACAAAGGATTCTCCCTCAAAAAAATGGGGGAGGAAGAATTTATCAAACCCTCTATTGCTCAATTACAATCAAAACTTAACGAGTAATATATTATTTATAATGAGTATTTTACAGTTAATCATACTGTTAAATATGAAGGCAGACAGCTAAGATGTCAGCAGGTCACCAAAATCCGTATAGCAGACGAGTGCGATTGATAGACTCACTCTTTCTTTTTATTTCTAACTAATGTGCTCTTACTAATCCCTGTCATTTTCTCCACTTCTTTATAAGAGTGCGTTTCAAGTAGCTCCATAGCTAGTCCAAGCTGTTGTTTGGTAAATTTTTTCGGTCGCCCTTCTTTATACCCTGGTTTTTGTTTAGCTAATGCTTTGCCTTCTTGTGTTCGTTCGACAATCAGGTCACGTTCAAAGTCCGCAAAGGCACTAAAAATGGTAAAGATTAATCGCCCCGTCGACGTATTCTCAATAATCCCTAAATTGAGGACATTAATACGCACGCCTTTTTTAAATAAAAATTTAATCGTACTTAAAGCATCTTGCGTGCTGCGTGCAAAACGATCAAGTTTTGTCACAACCAACGTGTCCCCACTTTGAATTGTTTCAAGCAGATTTTTAAATTCTGGCCGATCACTTTTTGTTCCCGTAATTTTTTCAGAATAAATGTTATCGCAGTTTTCTTCTTTCAACAAACGCAACTGCCCATCTAAATCTTGGTGACGTGTGCTGACACGCGCGTAGCCATATTTCATCCTTTTTCACCTTCACTTTTGGGTATAAGTTATGACACCTCTTAACCCCTTGATTTTACAGGAATTAAAAATCGTAGTCAATACTCTTGAGTTATGACTATAATAATGATTTAAAGTGGAAAGTAAAAACTAAAAAATCGAATAAACTATTAAAGCTATAAATCGAAGGGATATACATAAAAGGCTTATTTTTAAATTAGCTTCCTTCCTAGTTTGTCATAAAATTATAATAAACCCAGTTGACAAAAACTCAAAACCGACAAAAAAACAACGCCCCGGCCTAAAAGCGGCGGGAACGTTGCGGATAAGGGGGTTGTGTGAAGGAGATGAGTTTGTCATACTTGCTATTTTGACAAACTGGATACTTACTGAATTTCTTACTTTAAAATTAATCAAAATAAAATAACTCTTCAAATTTTTTATCTAAAGCAATACATAATATTAAAGCTAGTTTCGCAGTAGGATTGAATTTACCTGTCTCAATAGAACTTATTGTATTCCTAGAAACACCTACCAGATCAGCTATTTTTTGTTGAGATAAGTTTGCTTCATTCCTAACTTCTTTTAATCTATTTTTTAATTCTAAAAGTTCCATAAATTAGCCAACCATAATACTGAAGAACCAACTAAAATTAACATACCTCCAAGAGAAGCTAGTAAATCTGTTTTTTCTTTATTAGCAAAATATTTCCCCATATGTTCAAAGCCTACATATGCTCCACATATAGCGAATAGATGACTAATATCTTTACTATTCATGTAGTTTATAATAATAATTGCAAATATAATTATATTTGCTGCTGCTAAGCCCCACTGTTTCCCTATTTTACTTTTGTTGTTTTTGGCTTCATCGTTTATTAAATTTTCTTTTTTAGCTTTTTCTAAAATGTTGTCTTTATTCACAAAAATCCTCCTTGCCAAGTTTACTTACCAATATTATATTCTTGCATAGTTTACTTGTCAAGAAACTTTAATAATGAGTTTTACTCAATTACACTTAAGACAAACTCAGTTATGCTTTTTTTGGTTCTATAATTAATCGTGTTGGTAAGTTCTAACGAACTTGCGGGCACGGTTTTTTGTATATCTATAGAAAAAGGCCAGTAGATTCCCTTGTAATTACGTCGACCAAAACCAATCAAAGGAGAATCTACATGACCCACTCTCATATTATACGACATTCATAAATATTAAAGACTATAATATCGTAGTTAATATTGAAGAAACTAAATATTATTTAAAAGTATCAAGAGCAGAAATAGAAGTATACAGTAAAAATAGAAACTTAGAGTGGGAGTAATTAGAATTTTTACCTTGTCAGCATTTTACACGAACTCACTTTAACTACGTCGGTTTCTCAAATACCAATAGAGTAAAACCCAGAACAGAATGGTGAGAATTAATATGACAAACATATCTACACTCGACAAATCAAGAATAGGATCAAGCCATTGCCCTATGGGTAAAACCCAAATTACTCGAAGTAAAATTAAGGCAATTAAGAAGACCCAAAACATTTTACTCTTTCTCATAAAATAAAGCTCCTTTAAAAAAATACATGTTATTCTATATATGAATCTTTATTATAGAAGTTTCTTACTTGTTTAATAGCCCCATAAAATTTCTTTCTTTTAATGAGTGAAAGTTAGTATCTGAGGTATTAAGGCCTGTAAAAGAATAAGCTCCATCAGCATCAATGTAAAAATAGTATTGTTTATTGTCATATTTAAATTGAATGTAGTATTTTATGAATTTTTTCTCCACAGTAAATTCTTCTATGTCTTCATACTTTATCCTGGTAATATTTTCTTTAACTGCGTCTCGTGAATCAGGTGCTTCAAACAAAATTAATTGGTCATTAGTAAAAGTTAGATAATAAAATTTCATGATATATCCTAAATATATCATACTGTAGGAAAATAATTTATGAAGAGCAGGTCGAACGCCTTTTTCCGCTCTAAAATAGTTATTATTTATTGTTATATCCAATTCTTTTAAAATGTCTTTAACTGTATCTTCTTCTTGTTCTAAAGTGTTAATTTTATTATTCATAGTCCACCTATACTGTTGAGCATGTCCATATAGCAGCTACTATACTTGTAGCTAGGTTGAGTTGTGTTAATTGTTTGAAAGCAGCATGTGGTAAAACACTTCTCCCAATTTCTATTATTAAATCAGCAGCCACTTGATAATTTAGAGCTGTCACAGCATCAATGAATCCTTGATTCGCAGTTACAGCATTAGCTAACTCCCATGCTACACCACCAAACGGTACGGAATTTACAATAATGCATGTACCATATTCAGTAATGCTACCTCTAGCTGCTGTACTATATGCAGCGTTCTGTTGGGTATAGTAAGTATCGAGAACATCTTGGTTTACGTCAGCGTCTTTTGAGAATTGCTGAACAAAAAGTTCTTCATTATCGACTACATAATTTCCCTCTTCATCTAAATGTCCCACTGTTTCAAAATAAAATTTAAGTTCTTCCGCCAACTGATCTCTAATCTGATCTTCAGTAATTGGTTCATCATCAGGTTCAGCTGCTGATACCGCTAACCCAGTTGATCCTACAGTAGCAAATACAGCTACTATAGCCATGAGGGCAAGTAAAAATTTCGATAGTTTTTTCAAAATAATTATTCTCCTTTTAATATGTTTTATAGTAGATATCTAAGTATATTGTATAAAAGTGAATTAGACACTCGATCCTCCTTTACGATTTATTTATAACAATATTAGGTTGCTAATGTTGTTATAAATAAATCGTAACATATAATTAATGGAAAAGGCCACATATAAAAACACTACTTTTGGACTGAATATTTTCATTAAATGCTATAAATTAATTTTTTCATTTTATACTGAAGATAATCAAGGAGAAAAAATAAACAGACTGATAAGATTATAAGCGTCTTATCAGTCTGTTTTATCGTTGCCTTTAGATTAATTTATTTATTCTAGATTCTATTCGAGTTTTACTCATTTACATTTTGACAAACTCGAATAAATAACAAAAAAAATTATTTATCTTTTTTTTCATTTTTCTTACTCTTGTTAGAGTTTTTCTTTTCTTCTCTCTTCAACTGTTGCGGTATAAAAATCCCTAATATTATAATTAACGGTACAATTACGGCAATAATAAATATTCCGGGATCTGACATAAATATCATCCTCCTTATAAATTTTAGTTTTATTATTATATCTTATAGTATTTTCCACTTTTAAGAATTCAACTAGTAAAATACCTTTTAATATAGCCACTTATTTAACTATTTGTTGTAATTGAATTTTACTTAATTGTACTTAAGACAAACTGAATTATAAATTGTTTAGCGACACATAATACTAACATTATTCAGTAATTTGAAAATATTTTTCATCAAGATTTTTCAGTATTTAACTCCAATTATCCTTATATAAAAAGTAGTATACTAAGCCGTATGCGAACGTTATGACAATGTGTGTCATTATACTATTTAAATTTAAAATTATAAAGCTTACAAAGTATATTACAATGTAAATCAGCATAAATATAATTATAAATATTTTTTTGTTCTTCATAATTTCTCTGAACTTTTTTATAATAATCCCCCCTTTGCAACTTACCTTGATTCACATATTGCTAATAATGTTCATCAATTTTTTTTCGAGTTTTACTTAATTGCATTTAAGACAAACTCGGTTAAATTAGTTTGTTACGTTTTCTTTTGAATCAGCTGTGAGCCAGTTCCAGAAAAAAACGATTAAAGTAAAGCCATAAATTGTCGCAATTATTCCTTGGAAATAGGAATTAATAGCGATTGTTGTTCCATGGAAAAATAAAGCAAAAAGTGAAATAGAACGATAAATTTTAGGTCTAAACTTCTCATCTACCATCTGCCAAATATTCCACAAAGCATAGAGAAAACTACCAACGGATATAATAAGGAACACTGTGATCAAAGGTATTGCTGTAATCATTCCACTAAGAGTGTAGAGTAACATTGCTCCACCTAAACCAAAAAACAAAGGAAATAGAATCTTTTTATACGTAATTCGATCTGTCGCATTGAACATGGTGTCCATCAACTCCTACTATCAACTTATCACAAGAAACTACACCATACAAATATGAGTATTTTGCTAAATAACCCCTTGAGTTTTACTTAATTCTTATTATGACAAACTGAATCTTTATAATTTACAAGCTATTTATCGAAGTATTTTACTAAAGATGTACAATTTAACTTTTATTTTTCCCAGTTTTAAGTCAAGTCCATAATCTTGTGTAAAATACTATACAATGCTTTTACCTTTCTTAACCAACTCTTTGAGCTGATTTTATTAACAGAAAAATCTTATA
>NZ_FNYW01000021.1 GCF_900109085.1 Alkalibacterium gilvum
CAAAAAATACCATATTCGCTTGTCTGGACCCAAACTGGGGAGACCCAAAAAAGACGATCGTGTGGACAAGACGATTGAATACAAAGATAATCGAGACCGTATCCAAGTTGAGCGCGACTTCAGCTTAGCCAAACGCTGCCATGGGCTGGGAATGATTCGAACACGTCTAGCCGAAACGACCTTTTCAACGATTGCTTTAGCAATCGTTTCTTTGAATTTATCCAAAATTCAAAGAAACTTTCTGCGCGCTTTATTTGATCGAAACTTTAGGAGTTTTTTTCGTGCGTCTTCCATTTAAAACTCGTCGGTTTATCAATTTAGTACTTGTTCAGTAAACACTAAGTACACGGCCAGGAATTTTCTTTAATACAACGTTCCCCAGTTTGTTGCTAAATTGTACACTAGCCTTTTTAAAAATATCAGCCGATGATTTACCAATCATGCAAGCATAAACAAACGTCTGTACAGTATCTTCATTTAAATCATAACCTCTGATATAGGCGATTGCTGCGATCATTCTCATCTGTACATAAAGTACAGAAGTAACATTTGCAGGCAATGTTACTGCCATAGTGGAAAAACCACCAAAACCCGAGACAAATCCGTTAAGCGTGTTTTTCTTTAACTGATTTGCTACCATTCGATCGATTGCTTCATCAGTGTAACCGTAACGATTAGTATAATCTTCTACTAACTCTTCTAGTGGCTTTGATACTTTTGGAATGCCATTTAAAGACTTGTCATAAATTTGTTCCAGAATTTCATGGCCTTTTGTTTCTTTATTATTCATATGTCCCTCCTTTAAAAAAATGTAGACGATATTTTCATTCTGTTTAACTCTATCATATATTACTTGTTTTTAAATGTATAGGAGAAAAGTCAATTAAGAATCAATCACTTTAAATAATGTTAATTGAGGTAAGTGACAAAAGTTGGATTCCGAGAATATTGTAAAACTGGAACTAAAATGAGTTGAGCCGAAAATATTACTAACTTTTGATTTGCTATCATAAGAACTTTTCAAAAGAACTTTTTTTGTTATAAAAGATGATAGTAATAGGTAAAGTAGAAAGCTAATAAACTCTTTTCTTTAATAGCTTTTTAACTTAAAATAGGTAGGAATAGTAAATAATGTTTATTAGATTAAGACAATAATTTCGCATTGATTTAATTAAGATTGAAAGGAGATAACTAATGGAAGAAAATTATAAAAAGCTGGAGAAGCTGCTTGAAAATATGTCAGATATTGAGGAGCAGTTGAGTCCGTGGATGGATAATAATAATATATTCGAGATTTTGAAAATCTCAAGACAAGAAATAAGACATAGTAACTTCTTAGCTTATTTGTTTAATCCATCAGCTTCTCATAAAATGAATGATGCTTTTCTAAAATCATTTCTTGTTCATTTCTACAAAAGAAATCGATCTATTATCCAAGAACAAACAAAGCTTTCTGTTTTTGATATTTTTTTGGGAGACTATAACGATGCCTTGGTCTACAGAGAGCATTACAACATCGATCTATTTATAGTTTCTGAAAAAAATAAGTTAACTATTTGTTTGGAAAATAAAATTGATGCTTCAGAGTCGAGTCACCAACTAAATAAATACAAAAATTTTGTAGTGAAAAATTATCCAGATTATCAAAATCTATTTATCTTTGTAGATCCTTATGGAACGACTCCTTCAAAAAAAGATTGGGGTAGTGTAACATATACCGCTGTCGTAGAGATACTTTCTAAAATTTTAGATGAATACGAATTAAGTACTAAAGTAAAACTGCTTATTGAGGATTACTGTAGTATGTTAAAAGGGGATATTTTAATGGACGATAAATTACAGAAACTTTGTCAGAAAATATACGTTGAATATCAAGACGCACTTGATTTGATATATGAAGCTAAGCCGGATAGAATATCGACACTTCGAAGCTTTATAATGGAGGCTCTGAATGAATTAGCAGAAGAAGGGGAAATCATTTTTGATGAAAACGAATCCAGTAAACGTCTGTTGCGTTTTCAGTTGAAGGAGTTAAATACAATATTTCCCGATTTTCCTGATCACTTAGTGAGTGGCTGGAATAATCAAAAATCATATTATGTAGAAATTGAATTAAGAGAAAAATCAGTTTATACTCAAATACCTTTCAATTCAGCTAATTCTGAGGAAGTTAGAGATGATGTAGCATTAAAACTTTCAACGTTAAATGAAAAGAGAAAGGGAAAAAATAAAGACAATTGGACTTGGTGGGTTGTTTCAAGGAAGCGTATGACTCTGTTTAGCGGTGAATATATTTCAGAATTATTTAACTATATTCATGATGAAGATAGGATTCAAGTCGTTGCTGAAATAAAAGAAAACATCGAAAAAGAAATCATACGGATACAGAAAAAATTCGATCCTTTAATTCGTGCATAGGTGGGAATGAAGCTAGATCTTAAGCTAATGATTATTTGTGACAATCGGTGAATAAAATAAAAAACTCATTATACAACAAAAGCACGTGCTGATTTCAACTGAATCGGCACGTGCTTTATGTATGATTATTTTCTTTTCTTGCCTTTTTTCTTCTTTGCTTGTTTTTTTAAGTACTTTAGTCGTGCTTGTTTTTCTTGTGCGAGTTTTTCTTCTGTTGAAAGAGAAGAGGTCGCTTGTCTTGGTTTGCTTTGAGTGTTTGGTGATGGTTTTTTGCTTGGCTGTTCTTTTTTCTCTTCAGAAACTGTTTTAACTTCAACGTCTTCAGTTGTTTCCGCAGCTTCTGCTGGGGCCCAAACAGTGCCGTCTACATTGTATAAGAGACCGTACTCCATTAATGAGAGTAATGTGTTTCCTTCGTCTTCTGATATATTGTCTCCATAAAGGTTTAATTTTTCATCAGAAGCTAACATTTTTTCATAAAAGGCCAGTAGATCTGAATCATTAGCCAAAACGTCTTTTTGTGCATTGTTCATCCACTCAGAGAGAGCTGAAACGATGTCGTCTTTTAACCAGCTTTTTGCGATGGCTAGATCATGACGCTCGATAAAGTGAGCTAGTTGTTTTTTTGTATAACTTTCGTTTGCGGCTTCCAAGGTTTGCTTCTCAGGAGCGCTTTTGATTTCTAAAGCTTTAATTGTTTCCATTGCTTGTGTGTTCATTATATAATTTCTCCTCTTACGTTTATTTATCTAGTGTAACATAAAAAGATGGCGCTGTAACAGTAAAAAAGCTAGATTATTTTATAGATAGATAGGATGTTTGGTTAAATACAAATTTATAATTATTTAAAAAATCTAAATATCGTTTAGTTTAGCTTCTATTTCTCATAAATAATCATTATTAAAGTTTCATTGTGAGGTATAAAGTTTTCTTGTTAAGCGTTTACTTGATTTACTTCAAACATTTGGTAATCTTAGATTAAGATGAAAAAGTAAAGTAATTACAAATTTAAGGAGGATATAAATGAACATACTAAAAATTACTTCAATTGTAGGTTTGTCTGCACTTGTTTTGTCAGGCTGTAAAGGTGCCGAAGAAGAAATTGACGGGTCGTCAAACAATAACTCATCAGTAAAGGTTGAACTGGTGGAAGACAAACCTAAAAATACACAATTGGATGCGACGTTTCCATTAGAAACGTCTTCTGATAATTATAGTTCAAGGATACTACCATCAGTAATAAAAAGTTTCCATCATTATAAAAATCAGGGTACTGTAATACTGTCTCCTGAAAATGTGACTGATTTCAATCTGTTCGTCAATGGTAAGAAGGTAAATATTGATAATGATGAGTGGGAAAACGAATCTGTTTATCAATTGGATATTTCTGACTATACAGTCAATGGTAATAATTCGATACAGATTAGTGATGTTAAAGGAGATGAGCCTCAGGTACACGTTCAAATCTCTTATCCAACGGTTATAGATGATGATGAGTATTATACTGATAATGAAACATTGGATTTAGTTGATTCCATTATTGAGTCTGAAATGGAAAATGGATTTACTTCAGCCCAATTGACAGTAATAAAAGATGGGAAAATTAGAAAAAGTGAGAGTTACGGGCATGTGAATAGTTATAATGCCGATGGTACTCTAATAGAAGAAGATGAAAGTGCTGAGGTAACGGAGGAGACATTATTTGACTTGGCAAGTAACACAAAAATGTATGCAACAAATTACGCCATTCAAAAACTAGTGAGTGAAGAAGAGATTTCTACTGAAGATTTAGTGTCAGATTATTTCACTGACTTTAAAGATGATGAATCTGATGAAATTTCCGGGAAAGATGTTATGACTATAGAAGACTTGCTGACTCACCAGGCTGGATTCCCTGCTGACCCACAGTATCATAATAATAATTTTACTGATATAGAGGAGAATGAAGACGGAGAGAACGCATTGTTTTCGCAAGATAAGAGTACGACCAAAGATATGATACTGAAAACTCCTTTGGTATACGAGCCAGGGACAGAAACACGATATAGTGACGTGGATTATATGCTATTAGGTTTAATAGTTGAACAAGTTTCTGGTAATGACTTAGACACGTATGTCAAAAAAAATTTTTATGAACCATTAGGGTTAGATAAACTTACTTTCAATCCATTGGACAACGGTTTCGAAAAGAACGAAATTGCGGCTACTGAATTACAGGGAAATACCCGTGATGGTGTAGTGGATTTTGAAAATATTCGTACAGAGACTATTCAAGGAGAAGTGCATGATGAAAAAGCGTATTATGCTATGGATGGAATATCTGGACACGCTGGGCTATTTTCAAACGCTAAAAATTTAGCAACGTTGGCTCAAGTCATGCTTAATAAAGGCGGATATGGAGATAATACTTTCTTTAGTGAAGAAGTGGTTCAGGATTTCACTAAAGCAAGTGATATAAATGATACTTATGGATTAGGATGGAGAAGACAAGGTGCTTCTAATAATTATAGCTGGGCTTTTTCTTCACTGGCAGACTCTGAGACATATGGACATACTGGATGGACAGGAACGTTAACAGTAGTCGATCCTAGCAACGACTTAATTGTTGTGTTACTGACATCAGCCAAGAATTCTCCTGTTTTAGATAAAGAGAATGATCCAAATACAATGCTTGGAAATAAATATTTAACAAGTAATTATGGCACAATCAGTTCATTGATATTTACTGCTATGGACGACAATAACCCAACTGAAAAATCAGACAGTCTTTTAATCGAATTAGTTGATCAAAAATTAGCGCAAATTAAAGAATTACCTGAAGCATGGGATAATGAACCAAGTAAACATTCCTATAATGCTTTAGTGGATATATTAAATGAAAGAAAAGATGGTTCTGATATGATACAAGATTTCTTAGATAATAATGAAATCAAAGCCCTAGATATCGAAGAATAGCTGCATTAAATTATGGATTTTAAACCCCAAGACTTACTCGATTTGTCTGAATTACCCGCAATCGATGAGACAGGCGACTACAAGTCTGCCGGCTTTACGGTTCGAAATGATTCATGGGACAACTACCTTGCTTTGGCTGAACAAATTCAAGAAGAATTAAAAGCAGACGGGCATTTATAAAAAGAGAGTTAAAAAAACGGAGAGGCTGGGACATAAACCCCGCCTCTCCGTTTTTGAGTTGTTTTTAAAGCAGAACTGTCGTCAAGTTTAAGACTGTTCCAAAGAGACAGCTCTATAGGTTTTTATTTTATTTAATAATCAAAACAAAAAGTCATCCTTCAACATTTCCTTGTGTATCGTTCCCCTGTATAAGGCGTCTTGATAGTGGTCGTCATAGAAATCATTACGGCTGACCATGTCAGACACTTCTCGCGCCATTTGTTCTAGTGTGTTTATGGCTTCGCTAAAATCATTAATGTCAAAACTTGTAGGGGTAAAGGTGTAGGTATCGCTGAGCGTTAGCTTGCCTTGGCTTACTTCGACATGGGGAATGGGGTAAAAGACTTCCAAATACATCATGATTTTATAGGCAATATCGTCATCGAAGGTTACCATTTCCTTGTAGTCATCAAGAAAACGTAAAGTCAGCGTTATTTTTGACGTTTCTGGAAAGTAAGTTATCTCTAGTGTTCTTTGGTATTCGGCATAATCAAAGGTGTAGGCATACTGATAGTTTCCTTCTGGTAATTCAGTGATTTCAATCTCACCATAGAGTTTATTCAAGAAGGACATCATTTCAAATTTTGGTGGCATCGGCTTATCCTTTCTAAATGGTTTCGTTTTCATCTTTATTGTACAACGGAATGCCACATTATAACAGCTTTATTTTATCCATTGACATATAAAAAGAGTTGCGCACTATCAAATAGGATAAAATGCGCGACTCTTTATTTAATAAATATCTGTTTAGTCGATATCTAAAAGATCATCATCAAGTAAATACTTTTTGTGGCGCCTTTTGATGTCATCGATTAGAGGATCCCCTTCATCCAAGGTTTGGCGAATAAGACCGATAGATTGGTAGTAAATAATGGTCATCATCCAAGAAGACAAGGGCGGGGTCTCCATGGTGAAAACGGAAGACGTTGACAGGCGATCAATAATATTGTCGGTGCTGTAGGTGCCTTTTTGCTTCTCCTGTAAGTTTAGCCATTCCCGAGCAATTTTATTCTGTGATTCAGCCATCAGCCGTGTTTGGTGGGCCAGATGCGTCATATGCTTTAGCGACTGCTTGGTGATGAGTTGGTGCCGGTTACTGAAATTAAATAGCGTGCCTTCTGGGTGGGGATGCATGTCCAGGACGTGGTGGAAGGCAATCCAGTTTCCAGAACGCTTCACCACACCCCGGTCAGGCGTAAAGTAATAGGACCCCAACACAAAGGGACAACAGGATTTTATTTTCAAAGCAAGGCCAAACTGACGTACCCAACGGTAGTCCACATTGACATATTTAAAGTAACGCGTCATGATTTTCGTCGTGGTCTCCAGGGACTTCAACGGGGCACCAGTCAACTGAAAAACGAGTGAATTATAGGGCGTACTTTTTTCCTTTGACAAATCATAAATGTAAAAGGTCTCGTGATCCAGCAGTAAATATTTTTGTTCGATAGCTAAATCTATGTGGTCGAGCATGGTATCTGGTGCTAAGTTAAGCACATAAGTATAAGCGGGCGGATGGCTCTTCAAAAAAAGTGTCGCATCCTCTTTCTGTGAATCATTCACGTAAAGATTAAAGCGGTCAAAGACGTCTCTTTTGTAACTTTCGTCATAGTCCAATCATTCATTCCTCCCGAGATAGTGATAAAATATGTAAACGTTTACGTTTTTGATTATACACTATGTTATGTATAAAGTATACACCTTTAAAAGAATGAGAAAAATTTTATTTATAATTGATATCTGACGCTTTAAAAGTGCTTTATTAGGTATCTTAAAAGGGCATTTTAAAGAAAAATTATGAGAGTTTAATAAAAAAAGAATGGTTTAAAGGCCTTATTAGGAAAGAGTTGAGCCAAAGGGATAGATTTACATCCAATTGGGACTGAAGGTTAGTGAGTTGGTCTTTTGAATGAGAAGCTTTGTGGGGGTAAAGTAGGGTCATACAAGGCCTTGTATAAAATGATTAAGAAGATCTTCGGATGAGAGGGTAAGATGAACAGACAGTTAACAGACGCGTTGGCAGGAGATTTCTTGCTTGTGCATGAATCCGTCGTTTACGGCGTTTTGAAAGCCTGTCACGTGGCTTATACTCAGGCGCATTTTGAGGATTACCTGCAGATTGGACGATTGGCGCTCGTGAATGCCTATGAGGTGTTTCCAGATCATTTGTCTGATGAACAGAACTATTACCGTTTTACAGGTTTTGCCTACCAACGTGTGAGATGGGCGATTTTAGATGAGCTAAGAAAGGCCGCCAAGGAGCGTGAACGGGAGTGTGCTCTACCGGATGCCAGCCTATTGGAGGAGCGGTTTCTCATAGACAGCCGCGAGGAAGCAGTGGTTCATGCCGACTTGTTTCAAGCAATGCTTGCCTGCTTGAATGCAAAAGAGAAACAGTATGTGGTGGATGCAGTGATTTCGCGTTTAAGTGTGTCTGCGATTGCCCAAAAGTATGGGGTGTCCAGAAAGACGGTCTACCAATGGAAGCACCGCATAAGTAAAAAGTTAGCGCATTTTAAAACCGATTTGAAAGGAAATTAGGACAGGGATTTGAAATTTAAACTAGGATAAGGATTTGAATTTTGAATTAGGAAAATGATTTGAAATTTAAACTAGGACAAAGATTTGAAATTAAAATTAGGATAAGGATTTGAAAAGAAATTAGGATAACGATCTGAAATTTAATGAGAAAAGAGGAAATACACAATGACAAAAACAGTAATCATCGATGCCGGACACGGTGGCAAAGACACAGGCGCGCAAGGAATTGGTTTTTATGAAAAAGATTGGACCTTAAAAATAAGTTTATACCAGTACAAACGCTTAAAGGATTTGGGCGTAGAGGTAGCCATGACCCGCATGAAGGACAAAACACTGGAACCTTTTCAACGTGTGGCTCGGATCAAAAACCAGTATGACTTATGTTTATCCAATCACTTCAATGCCTTTAACGGACAAGCGCGTGGGGTGGAAGGCATTCATTCCATCCACAGCCAGTCAGGCTTAGCCAAAGACCTCGTTGACCGCGTCGTGAAAAAGACGGGCTTACCCAAACGTCGAGTCTTCCAGCGTGAAATAAAAAAAGGTGTGGACTACTACTATATGCATCGGCTGACCGGAAAGACGGAAACGATTATCATGGAATACGGCTTTATCGATAACAGACTAGACGTTAATTATTACAAGGACGATACGCCATTCTACAAGGCAGCGGAAGCAGTAATTGAAGGCATCTGTGTGGCAACGGGTCATCAATACCGCCGCCCAGGATCCACTGCGTTAACGAAGGTTGAGAGTGAAAAGCAAAATACTCCTGGGAAAAGTCAGCAACTCGTCAGCCACTACCCTGGGAAATTACGCTTTTACAATAAGCCAAGCTGGCGTGATGCGGACGTTTACGGCTACCTCACCATGGGACAAGGCTTCCCCAAAGTCATCAAAAAACGAACCGTTGGCCGCAGCAAGCAATACCAAGTAGAAAATTCCAAAGGCGACACCTACTACATCACCGCCAGCCCTATATACGTAAGCCTTAAATAGAAGAAATCCCCTACGCGAATCCGCGTAGGGGATTTCTTGCCTTGTTAACCTAAGCAGTTAATGGCCGGTGAGTGGAAACTGGTGAAACAAACGCCTTAGCGTGACCAGTTTGCTAGTGGACGGTGAAAACTCGTGACACAAATAGCTTAGGTGGATCAGTTTCGTGTTAAAAGCTTGAAACTGCGTGAGCTAACCCATTTGCCTACGCAGGTTTCACCTGCATCGCTCAAACTGAGTAAGAAAAGATCTCTCAGAGTAGACATTTTTCGCCGCAGCGAAAAATACCATCATTGGGATTTGCTGGAAAGAGTTGTTTCGGATTAGCTAACGCAGTTTGCTTTAAAAAAGTAAAACTGGTGAAGCAAACGCCTTAGCGTGACCAGTTTGCTAGTGGACGGTGAAAACTCGTGACACAAATGGCGTAGGTGGACCAGTTTCGTGTTAAAAACTTGAAACTGCGTGAGCTAACCGATTTGCCTACGCAGTTTTCACCTGCATCGCTCAAACTGAGTAAGAAAAGAACTCTTAGAGTAGACATTTTTCGCCGCAGCGAAAAATACCATCATTGGGATTTGCTGGAAAGAGTTGTTTCGGGATTAGCTTAAGCAGTTTGATTGAAAAAAGTGAGAACTCCTTAAGCAAATGAATTAGCGCGATCAGTTTTCTTGTGGAAAGTGAAAACTCGTGACGCAAATAGCTTAGGTGGATCAGTTTCGTGTTAAAAGCTTGAAACTGCGTGAGCTAACCCATTTGCCTACGCAGTTTTCACCTGTAACGCTCAAACTGCGTAAGAAAAGATCTCTCAGAGTAGACATTTTTCGCCGCGGCGAAAAATACCAGCTCAGTCTCAAGCCTTTCGATTTACCACCACAAAACGGGGCACGTTAGACGATGTGTGGATGCCGTTTCCAGCAATATGCGCGAAACTTCTTCGGAAAACGCACGAATTTAATAGTTAATCACAGCTTTTGTTAGGCGCTTTATAGTAACGATTCATCTTAAATATTAGCTGTAAAAAACAGGGGTTTCAATTGTTATCATGCCTAGGATATGCTATTCTTAAGGAGTAAAGTATGTCGAGAAATATACATTTATATTAATGATTTGCGGATGGATTTCTTTTAAATGAGAGCGTTCTATTTAAAAGCCCGTGTTTACATATATAGAATTGAAACAGGAGAGTGGAAGTTACATGTCTATCGAGAAATTTAAAAAAGGGACACCGTCAGTTAATGTTGTCCAGGCGGTCACTAAGGAAGAGCTCCAGAAACCTACGAAAGTGTCAGATAACTATTTGAAACAGAAAAGTGTTAAGTTTATTCCAGCAAGTGGTGCGGCAACGCGAATGTTTAAAGCCTTATACACTTATTTGGAAGATGAAATAGAAACTGATTTTGTCATGCGTTTTATCGATCACTTAGAAGCGTTCGCTTTTTATGAAGAAATTGAAAAGGCGCTGGCTCCAGAGACAATGGATAAGGACACACACGAAGGGCGCTTGAAAATTGTGAGGGCCTTGTTAGAAGGGGAGTTGAATTACGGCTTCTACCCTAAAGCGCTGATAGAAATGCATCGCTATGAAGATTGGACCGCGACGCCGATTGATGAACATATTTTTGAAGGCGAGCAGTATTTAGATGAAGAGGATGTTAACTTGCATTTTACGATTACTGAAGAGCATGAAGCGATGTTTAATGAGTATGTTGAGCCTTTGTTGAAAAAGAATGAGCATTTAGAGATTACTTATTCTTTTCAAAAACCAGAAACAAATACGTTGGCGGTTGATATGGAAAACAAGCCGTTTAAATTGAAGAATGGTGAAACCTTTTACCGTCCGGGTGGTCATGGGGCTTTATTACACAATCTGAATGATATAGATGCAGATATTATTTTCATTAAAAATGTGGATAATGTCTGTCATCGTAGTCAGATTGAAGATACCATTCATTCGAAAAAAGAGTTGGCTTCACTGGGTGTTGAGACAAAGAAAAAAATCGATGGTTATATCGAGGACCTCTTATCTGATACGTATGACTTAGATGAAATCAATACGTTCATTAACGATACGCTGACGATCCATTTCAAAGAAGCGTTGACGAAAGAAAAGGCGTTGACCTTTTTAAATCGTCCGCTGAGAGTATGTGGGATGGTTAAGAATCTAGGTGAGCCGGGTGGTGGACCCTTTGTTGTTGATAATGGGAAGTATACGGACCTACAGATTTGTGAGAAGTCAGAAATTGATTTGGGTGATGAAGAGAAAGTAGAGATCCTTAATAATTCTGAATTCTTTAATCCGGTTGATCTGGTTTGTTTTGTTAAAGATCATAAGGGTGAAAAGTTCGATTTAAGTCAATACGCGAACGAAGGCCGTTACTTTATCAGCGAAAAGACCCACGAAGGTAGACCGCTAAAAGCGTTGGAGCATCCGGGACTTTGGAATGGCGCGATGGATAACTGGAACACATTATTCGTTGAGGTGCCTATCACAACCTTTAACCCCGTTAAAAACGTCAACGACCTTTTAAGAAAAGGGCACCGCGAAACTAAATAAGTCTAATATAGAAGAAACACCCGTCTACCGGACTAATATCCGGCGGACGGGTGTTTTCGTTTTTGAAATCAGATCTTTCAGTGGATGTTTTTCGCTGGGGCGAAAAGCTACATCATAAATTGCTGAGTTTATAGTTTGGATGACAAAACTGGGTGAGCAAAACGATTAGCTTACGGAGTTTTATCGAAATGAGCCGTAACTCGTCAACCAAATCCATTTGCGGCATGAGTTTTAGTTGAAAATGTTAAAACTCGTCAATTAAATCCATTTACGTCCCCAGTTTCTAATAAAAACGACGAAACTCATGACGCTAAAACACACAGTTATAATTTAAATTCAATTAAATCCATCAGAAAAGTAATGATTGAAATTCATGAAGTAGCGTTTGAGTAAATCATCTTGCTTCAATGATAATTTAGCTGCTAATTCTAGCATAGTCTGTATGTTGGACGGTGTATCTCTGCATATAAGAACATAAGATATAGCGTGATCTTTAGTAGGAATAGATACTGCAGCAGCACCAGCCATATTTGCAACTCTGATAAGTCCTTTATTTCCTTTAAACTGATATTTTTTGGCTTGATGTCCCATATGACCAAGTACAGTATCACCCAGGCCTTGGAAATCTACAGGACCTTCTTTAGATAAAATAACATCATATAGTGAAAGGTTATTTTCTAGAAAACTTATAAGTTTTTCTCGAGAAGCATTAAGATCAATCTTAGTTGACGCCCAGTTATATGAGGGCATCCTTAAATTATTCATTGCATCATTAATTATAAGAACTTTATTCTGTATTGTATTTTCCTTAGAAGTCGGTAAAGAAATGATTGTTTGTATAGCTATTTTTAATTCCTCAAACTCTCTTGTGATAAATCCAATTGAAGGTGTAAAAGAATGCGAATCTGTTGAGTGTTTTATGAATTTGTTGGTATGTTCACTGCATATAGATGGAGAAATAAAACTGAATAAGTTAAGTGATATGGCAGGTGCTAATACAGATCCGCCTCCATCTGTCCCGATACCTAAGTCGTTAATACCTGTCAAAACATTGATTGCAGTGCCGCTCGATGAACCTGTCATAGGCTTACCCGTAATTGGATTTTTAATACTGACATCAATGGCTCTACCACCCAAGCTATAAGTATCTTTTGTGTGTAAACCATAACGACCAGTAGATTCAAAAGACTCAATCAAAGAATAAGGGATTTCTGGACGATTTTTGACACCAATATAACTAAATGGCAAGTCAGTCACTTTATCAATAACTTGTGGATAGGTAGTTACTACAGTATCGTAGGGGTTTTGTAATGCGAGGAATGTTTTTTTCGCTAAATTTCTTATCATTTCTTTAGTCATTGTGTATCCATCCTTTTATTATTTAATTTAATTTTAAAATAAACCTTGAAAAAAAGATACTCTCGTATTATACTAATGGAAAGAAAGCGCTTTTAAAAATGATTTGAATTGAAAGGAGGATAAAATTATCGGATTTTCAAGTTATATATTTTGATGGTAAATATTTTTAATTATCAATTTACAAAAAAATGTAAATTGAAATATGATAAAAAGGGAGAATAACTATGATTAAAATTGTAGTGGGTGGACAGATTGACAAGAAAGAAGTTGCGAAGCTTGTTGAGGAAAATGTAGGTGATAAAGCAGAGGTTGTAGTGAAAAGTGATTTGGATGCTGCAATGTCATTAAAAAATAATGAAGCAGACTACTACTTTGGGGCTTGTAATACTGGTGGCGGTGGAGCCTTAGCTATGGCGATTGCAATGATAGGAAGGAAAAATACTGCAACTGTTTCAATGCCTGGCAACATCATGTCTGATGAAGAAATTGCAAAAGAAGTACAAGCAGGTAAACGAGCATTTGGCTTTACAGCACAACATAAAGAGAAAGTTGTTCCACTTATTGTAAGTGAAATCCTTAAAAAAAATCAGTAAAGGAGAATGAAAAATGGATATACTACAGTTAGTTGTTATTGGAGCGCTAGGTGCAATGGCAACAATGTTAACAAATAAAGGGATTGCTGTATTTAACGATGGTTTAAGACCCATTTTACCCGAGTATTTTGATGATCATGCAATCAGTCGACAGGAACTTGCAGCAACAAGTTTTGCTGTTAGTTTTGGCTTAGTTATTGGGTTTGGTATTCCCGTTTCAATCGGTGCCAGTATTTTACTTATTCATAGTGTGCTCTTGATGACAGACATTATAGGAACCTGGACACCTAATACTAAATTGGGATTAGCTTTGGCAGGGGTTTTAGGAGCTGCTTGGGGGATTGGATTAACATTAGGTTTGCAATTTATTGTTGATTTATTTGCAATGTTACCGGTCAATTTCCTAGATGCTCTGGGAGCTGTTGGAAATCCAATCGTTGTAGCTTTCTCATTATTCCCAGGTATTGCAGTAGCTTATCAGCATGGGTTTAATAAAGGCGCTCTTACGGCCGGACTAAGCACATTTGTCTTAGTTCTTGTTAGACAATTCGGAACCTTCACATTGCCTGGTGGCCAAGCTGTAACAATTAGTGCAGAAGGAATGACATTACTTACCGGAATGGCATTTATGTTGTACTTTGCTATTAAAGTAAAAGGTGAGTCAACAGATAATCAGAATTTAGTGAATATTTTCGCTGAACGTGTAAAGAAAATTAAAAAGAATATGATTTTACTTTCCTTAACAGGTGGATTAGTGGCTGCTGCAACAAGTCTAACATTGATTGCAGGAGATCCTATTTCTTTAAGCTTAATGGATGGTGGACAGTTTGGTGAAGCGGCTCTTGCGGCGTTCGCTCGAGGGATTGGATTTATTCCTTTAGTATTCTCAACAGCTATTGTTACCGGAGTATACAGCCCGGCAGGAGCAACGTTTGTGTTTGTAGTCGGTATTTTACTTCAAGGTAATCCAATTTTTGCCTTTATATTAGGTGCGTTAGTGATGCTAATTGAAATTTCATTACTAAGTGGTGCTGCTAAGGGCTTGGATCGATTCCCTGGCGTTAGAGAAATGGGTGAACATATTCGTTCAGCAATGAACCGCGTATTGGAGGTAGCATTGCTTATAGGAGGAGCTTTAGCTAGTGAGCAGATCGCACCTGGTATTGGATTTTTCTGGGTTATTGGAGTTTACCTCTTAAACCGCACAGCTAAAAAACCTTTAGTCGATATGGCTGTTGGTCCAGTAGCAGCTATTGCATTAGGAATTATAGTAAACATTCTTTTCCTATTAAATCTTTGGGCACCAGCTGCATAAATAATTTAAGAGGCTGGGATGCCAGCCTCTTTACTATTAACTGAAATAAAATAAAGGGGAAAACCTATGCTAGTAGATGGATACACTTATGCACACGAACATACAACAATCGATTTATCTTCACTGAAAAAAACAGAAGATACCAAGTTAAATTTATTTGATGAAACGGTTGAAGAATACAAAGCATTACATGATAAGGGTGTACGGAACATAATTGATGTGACAGTTAGAGGAATGAAGCGTAATCCGGCTTATGTAAAACGCGTCGCTGAAGCTAGCGGCATGAATATTTTACAATCTACCGGTTGGTACCAGGATAAATTCTTACCTGAATATATTGAAACAAAGTCAGTCAGAGAGCTTGCTGATATGATGATTAATGACATAAAGGTAGGTCTTGACGGGACTGATGTAAAAGCTTCTCTAATAGGAGAAATAGGAACAAGTAAAAACGAGATGACTAGTCGTGAACGTAAGGTATTTGAAGCAGCTGTGATTGCCCATGACGAAACGAATGTACCTATTACAACTCATACGACACTAGGGACATTTGGAAAAGAACAAGTTGAATTCTTTAAGTCAAAAAAAATGGATCTCAGTCGCGTTGTTATTGGACATGTAGATCTGACAGGGAACATAGAATACGTACTTGAACTTTTAAATGAGGGCGTCTATGTTGAATTTGATACAGTAGGTAAAGAAAATTATATGCCTGATATGACCCGTGTGAACATGCTGAAACGTATCGAAGCAGAAGGTTTTGAAGACAAGGTATTCTTATCCATGGACATTACACGCCGTTCTCATTTGAAAGCTAAAGGTGGACTAGGCTATTCTTATTTGCTTGATACATTTGTTCCATTAATGAAAGAGAATGGCATATCTGATAAATTTATAAAAAAAATGCTCAAAGATAATCCTAATGCATTTTACAGTTAAAAGGAGGATAGTATGCAGACATTTCCATTAGAAAGTATAAATGTTAAAGAAGCAATGTTAAAACAATTCAAATTAGTTGACTGCATGACAAAGGTATTTCCTGGAAATGAGATATTGACTCGAGGTGATCTGGGTGTAGTTCCAGGGTTAAATAAACCTGAGACAACAAAAAATGTTGAACATGTAATCGCTGATTTTTTTGGAGCAGAAGATTGTATGCTCGTTCGCGGATCTGGAACGATGGCAATTCGATATGCATTGTATAAGGCTATTAAGCCAGGAAAAACACTGCTTATTCATGACGCGCCGATCTATCCAACAACTAAAGTATCATTGGATATGTTTAATATAAATGTGTTGAAAGTAGATTTTAATGATTTAAATAAGCTGAGAGATATATTAGAAAGAGAAGATATAGATGGTGCGCTTATTCAACTTACTAGACAAAAACCAGATGATAGCTATGATTCTCAGCAAGTCATCGACCTTATTAACGAAGCACTTCCAAAATTACCAATCGTAACTGATGATAATTATGCTGTTATGAAAATACCTAAAATCGGTGTGGAAATGGGGGGGACTTTATCTTGCTTCTCAACCTTTAAATTATTGGGGCCAGAGGGCATAGGCTGCATCGTCGGGCCAAAGGATATAATTTCTGAGTTGAAAAAAGATAATTATTCTGGTGGCTTACAGGTTCAAGGGCATGAAGCGATGGATGTACTGAAAGGTTTAACTTATGCTCCTGTTTCACTAGCTATCTCAGCAGAAACAACTCAGAGTGTTTGTGAGGATCTCAATAATAGTGCTGTTTCAGGTGTGAAACGAGCGACGATTGCCAATGCACAATCTAAAGTCTTGCTTGTAGAACTCAATGAACCAATAGCTAAAGAAGTACTTAAATCAGCTAAGCAATTGGGAGCAGCACCACATCCAGTTGGGGCAGAATCAAAGTATGAAATCACACCTATGTTTTACCGTGTTTCGCATACTTTCTTGGAATCAGATGCTTCACTTGAAAAGCGTATGATAAGAATTAACCCAATGCGTTCGGGGCCAGAAACGGTCAAACGCATTTTAAATGAAGCGATTCAGAATGTAAAAGCTGAGAAAGCGAAGCATTCTAATGAGTGAGCTGTTTTTTAAGAAAAAGGGCATTGCCATTGAAAAGATAGCTTCAGAATTATATTTGTTAAATATAAATGATCGTCTACCGACAATGAAAGAATTCCAAGAAAGTTATCATTTATCACGAGGAACCGTTCAAAATGCACTATCTTTTTTAAAAAATGAAGAAGCAATCAAAATAAAAAGTCGAGGGCATTTAGGAACATACATTGAAGGAATTGATTATAAAAAATTACAGACATTTGCAAATGCGCAAAGAATAGTTGGTACTATGCCTCTGCCTTATTCTAAGCTCTATGAAGGTCTTGCAACGGGCTTATATACAATGTTTAATGACCAAAATATTAAACTAAATTTGGCCTTTATACGTGGAGCTAAAGAACGTATTGAAGCGTCAGAAAATGGGACATATGATTTTGCGGTCATTTCACGGTTCGCTGCAGAAGAAGAGATGAAGAAAAATCCGAATATAACTATAGCCTTAGCGTTTGGAGCGAATACCTATCTTTCTAAACATATATTAATATTTTCAGAGAAAAATAAACATGAAATTGAAGATGGTATGAAAGTTGGAATTGACGCAGATTCATTAGATCACTATTACTTAACCAAAGATTTGGTCGAAAATAAAAATATAACGCTTGTTAATTATCCAGCGAACCAATTAATACACGCTATTAGAGAAAATGAAATCGATGCGGGTGTTTGGAATTACGATGAAATACTTGAAAAGGGATATACTGACTTAAACTATGTTGATATTCCTGTGAAAGACTATCATGAAAAGATAAGTGAAGCAGTTATTGTGTGTTCACGTGAGCGTTTAATGGTCGAATCACTTTTCAAGAAAAATATTTCTATTGAAAAAATGCATGATATTCAAAATAAGGTGAAAGCTGGAGAATTGGTACCAAGATTTTAAATAAAGGAGAACAAAAATGATTCAAGAAAAATTAGACATATTAAAAGACACCAATGTAATTGATCAGACTGCATATAATTATTCACAGGAGGCTTTAGTATATTTGAAGAATAACGATATTATCAAAGAAGATGATGAAGCAGATGTGTTAATTACGCACTTAGCCATGGCAACAGCACGTCAGAATACAGATGAAAAAATAGATGGTGTGGATGGTATGATTTTATCAGACATACAATCAGATGAAAAATATGATCAAGCAACACAAATATGGGATGAACTGAGAGCATTTGCACCGGCAAAGTTTGAAGATAATGAAGAAGGCTACTTCCATCTTCACTTAGTTACATTGTTACGAGAAAAGTAGTAGAGGAGACGATAACATGTTCTTGGAGATGGTAAAAAAACGCAATTCGGAATTGATTGATTTTGCTGTGACACTTCACCAGCAAGGCATTATTTTACCGGATACCTATGTTATAGATTTAGATAAAATAAAAGAGAATACAGAAAAAATGGTGAAAAAAGCAGATTCTTTAGGAATTGAATTGTATTTCATGACCAAACAAATTGGACGAAATCCAAAAATCGCTGAAACAATTATCGAAGCAGGTATAAAAAAAGCTGTAGTCGTTGATTTTAGAGAAGCTGAAATTATGATGGAAAATAACATACCTATTGGTAATGTAGGACACCTTGTTCAAACACCAAAACACTTCCTAAAAAGGATAATGAACTATGGCGTAGATTATATAACCGTCTATTCTATGGAAAAATTAGAACAAATTAATTCAGTTTCTGAGGAATTGAATATAAAACAGAAAGTAATGTTACGCGTTATTGATGACAATGATGCTTTATATCCGGGGCAATATGGTGGCTTTCAATTGGATGAATTAGATGAAAATATAGATAGAATGAAATCACTTGAATATTGTGAAATTGAGGGCTTAACGTCATTCCCGTGTATATTATATGATAAAGAATTAAAAGATTTCAAGTTGACTCATAATGTTGAAACCTTAAAAAAAGCGAAAACCTTAATGGAAAAACAAGGGTTTAATATTGTAGATATGAACGTTCCTTCTGCAACTTCAATTCAAACTTTACCATTTTTTGAAGAGATGGAAGGAACTCAGGGAGAACCTGGTCATGCATTATCAGGAACGTCGCCTATGCATGCAGAAGTGGAGCTGGAGGAAAAGCCAGCGTATGTGTACGTTAGTGAGGTTTCTCATAATAGCAGGAATAGTGCATTTGTTTTTGGTGGAGGATACTATGCACGAGGAAATCTTGAAAATGTCTTATTAGACAATGAAGGGAAACGATCTCAAAGTAAAGTCAAACCTTTTCCAAGTGATAATATTGATTATTATCTTGAAATAGATGGAAAGCAGACAGTAGGTGCAACAGCTATCATGGCAGCACGCACTCAAATTTTTGTTACCCGTAGTCAGGTTGCACTAGTGAAAGGACTGAATAGTAATAAACCAGAATTAGTTGGCATTTATACTAGTCAGGGTAGGGAAATAGAAAGGAATTAATATGGGGAAATTTATAGTTATAGTATTAGATAGTTTTGCCGTAGGAGCAATGAAAGATGTGCCTGAAGTTAGAGCACAAGATGTGGGGAGCAATACGGCACTTCATATCATTGAACAAAAAAAAGATATAAACATTCCGCAACTAGTTGAACTTGGATTAATGAATTGCATCGGTGAAGAAAGAGATAAATTTAAATTTTCTCAATTTGCGAATTGGGGAACATCTAAGTTGTCTCACCAAGGGGCAGATTCATTCTTAGGACATCAAGAAATCATGGGTACCATTCCACCGATACCGTTAAATGAACCTTTTAGTGCATCGATTGATCAAGTAAAAGCACGCTTAATTGAAGAGGGCTATTCAGTTAAAGAAGTAGGTCAAGAAAATGAACCTAAAATTCTTGTCGTTAATGACTGCGTTACCGTAGGAGATAACTTAGAGACTGACTTGGGACAAGTTTATAACGTGTCGGGGTGCTTAGATGTTATTTCTTTTGAAGATTTGACTGAGATAGGAAAAATTGTCAGAGATGTCGTCAAAGTGTCCCGTGTTATTACCTTTGGTGGTGAGGATGTAACGGTAGATGATTTACTAGCTGCCCGAAAAGTCATTGATAAGACTTTTGCAGGAGTGGATGCGCCGGAGTCAGGTGTTTATGATAAAGGGTATCAAGTTGTCCATTTAGGTTATGGAATAAATCCAGAGGTTCAGATACCTACGATATTGGATAAGAATAATATCGATGTCTCTTTGATAGGTAAAGTTGCAGATATCGTACAAACTAAAAGTAACCGTCTTTTTCCAGGTGTGGATTCTCAGTATTTGTTTAATCAGCTAATGACCCAAGTGGATGAGATCGACCATGGATTCATTTGTTTGAACATTCAGGAGACAGACTTAGCTGGACATGCTGAGGATGTTGATCGATATGCTGATAGGTTGGAAGTTAGCGATAAAAACATTAGTCAGTTGATCAAAAAACTAACGACTGATGACATATTAATCGTTATGGCTGATCATGGAAACGATCCAACTATTGGGCATAGTCAGCACACCCGAGAACGCGTGCCTCTGCTGATTTATTCTAAGGGTATGAAGAACAAGCATGTTGGAAATCGTAGCACCATGTCAGATGTGGCAGCAACAGTCAGCGAATACTTTGAGGTAGAGAAACCCGCTAATGGAGAATCTTTTTTAGGTAAATTATCTTAATTTCTAAATTAATATATAAAGAAGAAATTCTGTGTAAAATAAAAGTGTATAAGATAAAATAAAAAACCCAAATTTCCTTGGATAAATTAAATGATTTAAATAAACGAACATATAAAGAAAGATCTTCTGACCATAATGTGGTTTGAAGATCTTTCTTTATATTGAGTGAATATCCAGTAGGATTTCTCGAATAGGAGCATTTTTTTTATAAGCCAGTTTTATCTAAAGAAGTTTTATCCTTTTTCTTAGAAACTCATGAAGATAATAGGTTATCTTGACTACTTCTAAAACAAAATTATTCTACTTCTAAAGTAAATACGATAGCTTAAGAAGTTCTCGTCAAAAAACGTCAAACTTCTTAAGATACCAATCATAACATTAATAAAAATGTTCATTGTCATTATCTAGGAGTGGAAGCTATCCATTTTTGAAGTCCATTCACTTATTATCACAGAGGCATCATGTGTTTTTTGACAATTATTCTTGAAAGCATCATCGATGGCTTTGAATAATTGTTGTAAATGACGCCTATTCATCCCATTATGCAAAGCTATAATCGGTTGTTCGATATCTAGATGAACAGATCCAGCCGTAGCTAAGATATCAAAGGTATAATTGTTCAATCTTTGCTTGTTCAAAATGGGTTCGCCATAGACTGTGATTTGACACCCTCTCTCCAATTTCGTTTGAAGGAGGCGCGCGATATTTTCAGCATGCCGATAACTATTAGGACTGTACACGAGAATATGACAGCTGTTATATTTTTGATATAGATGAAAACTAAGGTTATCCCATCTGGAGATAATAAGATAAAGCAGCTCTTCATCATTTATTTTATCGGGGTCGATATCGTATAGATCATAAAGTTCATACAAAAGTCGTGTCAACGCATCATAAAAATGAGGGTATTTACGAGAATAAAGACGCAACATATTATAATCTGACGGTTTAAAAATTAAGTACGTATCTAATGGTTTTGCATAAGACAATGTTGAATTCTGGTAGAGCATATCATCTATTTTAGTGGCAATATGATTAAAATCAGTTAAAGGTAAGTCAAAAGACTGGGCGAGTTGACTTAAACGTTTTTCAATTTTTTCGGTATATCTTGGATTAGATTGAGAGATCGTTTCTTTCGTGTAGGGACTGAAATAATAAAACATATAAAAGGTGTAAATTTTTTCATAAAGCTCTTTTTTGTTTTCATCTATATCAACGTGACTGAGCCAAGCATTGACTTGAGAACGCATGTGGTTGAATTCATCAGCCTGATGATGTTCATCCGCTAATTTAGAAAAGTAAATATTGTGTCCAAAGCGCTCCCTTATAATGCTTACAGCAGTGAACAAGATGAATTTATGCACATTAACGGTTTCAAAACGGATGGAATCGATTTGAAAGAGCGAGTCGACAAGCTTTTCAATTTCAGAGTAATCAATGTAGGGAAGAGGCCAGGCCTGATACCCGTACGTTTCCAGAAAATAAGAAGTGAAAAAACGTCTGACAAGGAATTCATCACCGATTATTTGGTAAGGATGGATACCAAGCGTCAGTTCGTAATCGGACAACTTATCTTTCAATTTTGTGATCATGCGACCAAGGGTGGATGTGCTGATATGTAAATCATTTTCGAGATCGATCCCGGACATTTCATTTTTTAAAAACAGCGTTTCGATCAACTGGAGAGAAGGTGAAGCTTGCATCGCCTGATGTTGGAAGGTATCGATACTGATATTTTTAGAAAGAACAAGAATATATCCCTCTGCTGAAGTTTCTAAAAATCCTCCGGTATCAGCAACTCGCGTTTTCAATTCTTCCATATAATAACTTATCGTTCGTCTGGAGGAATCTATTTCATGAGACAAATCTTTTAAAGTAAGAGGATTTTCTGCAAAGTATAATTTCTCTAAAAGCGTATAAAGTTTACGTTCTTTTACCGGAATAAGCTCCCACATACACTACTCATCCTTTCGCGACATTATATATTTAATTTTATCACATTTATTTTTTTAGTTAAATTTTTTGACAATACTGGTCACTTTTTGCAATATATAGTGTAATTTATGATGATTTCGGAGTCAAATATTCTGATAAAATGAATTATGATGTCATTTGAACAAAAAATATAGGAGGAGTCTTTTATGAAAAAAGGATTACAGATAGTCCTAGTAATGATACTGTTTATCCAACAGTTGATGATGCCGGTTTCTGTTATTGCAGAAGAATTTTCAGCAGATGAGGATATCAACTTCAAGACAGTTAGACTGGTCGATGAGAATGGGGAAGCCATGGATACTGTGGATAATGCTTCACAAGTAACCCTGGAATTAGAATGGGAAACGACTCAAGCAGGAGAAAGCGAACGAACACTTTATTTCCCTGAAACATTGACCGCGCATCCAGGGACTCAAAACTTGAGAAATGATCTTGGAGATGAGGCAGGCGTATACATACTGACTGAAAAACAGTTGACGCTGAAGACTCAAAAATCTGAAACAACTCAATCTGGAACGCTACGATTTTCAGCGAAATTAAATACCACAGAAGCTGAAAAACAGACACTCACCTTTTCTTCAAAAAGTGACACGTGGCGTTTAGATGTAAACGTCACTCAAACTTCAGAAGAAGAAGCAGGTAAAGATGTTGAAGAAAGTACAGAACAAGCAGAACAAACAGATAAAGAAGCTTCAGAAAAAGGAACGTCAAATAATTCTGAATCTGATGAGATAACTTCTGAAGGCACAACAGAAATAGAGAAAACTGAAAAAAAGGCGACCGAAAATACTGAAAAAGATGCAGACATTCAATCAGACAAAGAAAAAGCGACGGATGAACCTGCTGATTCTAAAAAAGCTAATAATACTGAAAACTCAGATGCTGTAGAAGCTGATAAAAAAGAACCTGTTTCTACACTGGCCGAGGTTGGTGACCAACTGAAATTCAGCTCTGTATCGTTTACAGACGGCAATGGGACAGAATTCAGTGCAGATAATCCTTATCATTTAGATGCTTCACCCATTGGCAGACTTTCACTTGACTGGTTCCTGACGCAAGGCCATACGGTGACAGAAGGTGACACATACAGCTTCCAGCTTCCTGATACGTTTAAACCGGTATCTGGAACATCAGGTAATTTGGGCGAAGTTGGAACCTGGACAGTCAACGCTTCTGGTCAAGTGACCTTTTTATTCAATGAAGCCGTTGATGGTGATGAAGTAAATGGGTCGTTCTGGTTTGAAGTGTCCCTTGATGAAGAGGCATTGAGCGACGAAATCGAGCAAGAGGTAAAGTTTGATGTCGATCCTGAAACGACAGTAAACTTCCCTGTCACACCAAAAGGCAGTGGATTGATCGATAAAAAAGGAACCATTAATAATGAAGGATTTAATTCGAGCGAAGCGTATTGGACGGTAGATATCAATACGTCACTCAAAAAAATGGTTGACCCAAATATTTCGGATGTTATTCCAACAAACATGAGATATAAAGAAGGCAGTCTTGTCATAACAACCTTGAAAATGACGCCACAAGGTGACCGAATCGAGAAAGAAACATTAGCTCCAGAACTTTATTCGGTTTCAACAAATAATGGTAAACTTGTCGTTGATTTAGACGGTTTGACTGAGGACCAATTAAACCAAGCTTACAGGCTTGACTATGCGACTGAAATCGTTGAACCAGACGCAGGCTTCGATGGCAGCCAGAGATTTCAAAATAAAGCTGTCCTATCGAGTAATGGCTCTACTTATGATGCACGGTCAACGGTATCGAGTGGTTATGGAAAGGCAATCGAAAAGCTTTCTCCAGAATATGATCGGAAAGAGCAGTCCTTTGACTGGACGATCAACTACAATTACAATGAAAAACGAATCGACCAAGGGAGTGCCCAGTTAAAAGATACATGGACGCCTAAAGGACAGATGGCTCTTGACGAGAATTCACTAAATGTTTATCCTGTAACGATCGATGAGAATGGAAATTCAACCGTTGCAACAAATCCAATCGATCCATCCCTTTATGACTTAACTGTCAATGCGGATGATTCTGGATTCGAGCTGCAATTTAATGAGGCAATTGATAGACAAGCCTATCAAGTCCGCTACACGACGAATTTAGTTGGAGATAAAGGAAACAGTGTGATTGAAAGTGATGGTAGTGTCTCCAATAAAGTCAATACGGGAACCGAACACTCTGATGGCAGCAGTGGTAAGTGGGGCCAGCAGGGTATAATCAAAAAACATGTCAACACAGATGTTGGTAACAAGCAGATTGACTGGCAGATGAAAATCAATCAAAATAGTTATCTGATGGAAAACCTCGTATTGACAGATGTCTTTAAAAACGACGGACTGACCTTAATGGAAGAGGACAGCAACTATTCTAATTACACACTTAAACTTCTAGAAGAAGATGGAACAGAATATACAGGTTATACGATAGACTATACGGCTCCAGAAACAAACAAACCGGGCCAATTTGTCATCACTTTTACAGAATCTATCGAACGTCCGCTGACTCTAAATTATTCGACTCACTTTGAACGTAATACAGACGGTTCGGCCTCGTATAGAAATCAGGCAACGATCGACTGGACTGAAGGCGGTAAAGACTATACAAGTGATTCCGGTGAAATTTCGAGTGGAGACACAGGACTGACTTCTGTAAACGGTGTGAAAAACGGACAATATAATGCAGTGACGAAGAAAATTACGTGGTCCGTTTACGCAAACTACGCACGCCTACCGATAAAAGACGACTTTGAGATAAGTGATGTTTTGCCTGAACATCAAGAATGGCTAAGCGATTCCTTTGATGTCTTTAGCTACGAAGTCAATGCTAAAGGAGACATCATCAATGAAGAAACCCTTGATGCATCACTTTATACACTGACATTTACTGAAGGGGAGAACTCAGCGTTTTCTCTGAAATTGTCCGATGCAATGATGGATAAGAAACAGGCAGTAGGTGTACGCTTTTCTACAGAATTCAGCGATGGCTGGGTTAGGGATGCACGGGTCAAAAATAAAGCAAAAGTTGTCAATAACAATGAAACGATCGATTTAGATGCAGGCGTGAAAATTCCTTTCGGTGGCGTGTTTGCTGACAAGAATGGTGTACAAACAGGCGAATTCTCTGAACGTATTGATTGGGAAATCAGTTTGAACCCTAACCGATCGGTCATTTCGAATTTTAAGTTGACGGATACACCTGACTTGAATTCCCGTTTGCTGAAAGATACATTCGTTCTTTATGAAGCGAATGTCAATAAAAAAGGACAGCTTTCTAAAACAGATAACGTATTAACTGAAGGCGAAGACTATAACCTAAACATTAAAACTGATCAGGAAAATGGGAAACAATCCTTCGAGCTTTCATTCCCTGAAGAGATCGATCAAGCTTACATTTTAACGTATAGTTCTTACGTCGACCCTCTTGTTTCTAAAGGAGAAGCTATTAATAACGCCTTTACAGCTGAAGGGACGACCACTGAATATAAGGAGTTGACAGAAGATGAAGTCAATGTCTTTAAATCCAATGCTGGTGGTGGCGATGGTACAAGTGTTAGAGGAAACCTTGAAATCAGAAAAGTCGATACGAATGGTAAAGATTTAGCTGGTGCAAAATTCCAGTTATTCACTAAGAACGGCGAACAGCTTCTTAGAAGTGGTGAGACGAACCAAGATGGCAATGTTCAATTTGGTGGCCTGAGACGAGGAACCTATTTGCTTAAAGAAGCGAAAGCTCCTGAGAGATATGTAGTCAGTCCCGAACTGGCAGAAGGAAAAGAAATCACACTTGATCACGAAAAAGATCAAGGTGTCGTTGTCTTTGAAGCAGCTAATCGCCTTACACAAGTGAAGGTAACGAAAGTATCCGTTGACGGACCGATTCAATCCGATGTTGTTTTCTCAATATTGGACGAAAACAAAAACGTTTTAAGAGACTCAGTTACTGCTGAAAAGGGACAGCTTGTTATCGAAGACCTGGATCCGGGTAGTTATTTCTTGAAAGAAGAGCGTGCTCCAGAAGGATATATATTAAATACAGAGCTCGTTCCGTTTACCGTTAAAATAAATGATGACGGCACTCAAAAAATTCCGAACATGAAAATTGTGAACTATAAGGGAAGTGTCACATTTGAGAAAATAGACGTTGACGGTAAACCACTTTCTGGTGCAGTTTTTGAAATAAAAAATCAAGATAATGAAACAATCAGAACACTTGAAACAAATAAGAACGGGAAAGTATCCGCGGCTGACTTAGCACCTGGTGAGTATACGGTGCATGAAACAAAAGCGGCTGAAGGCTATATTTTAGATACTACGGTTCAACGGTTTGTTGTTGAAGACGAACAAGCCGGCAAACCTGAAACGATTCAACTGGACACATGGGTCAACTATCAGGGAGCCGTAAGATTAATTAAAATGGATGAGCAGAAAAATCTTCTTGAAGGCGCAACGTTTGAATTACGTCAAGGAGAAACAGTGATCGCTGAAGAAACCACAAATAAAAAGGGTCAACTGACCGTGACTGGTCTAGCACCAGGAAACTATACATTTAAGGAAGTGTCTTCACCTGACGGCTTTATTTTGAATTCAGATCCAATCACTTTCGAGGTCGCAGCAAAAGAAGCGGGCGAACCGGAACTGATTGTCTTGGATGAATTCATCAACTACAAAGGGAAAGCAGCGTTAAACAAGATAGACGCATCCGGAAATGCTTTGGAAGATGCAGGCTTTGAACTGAGAGATGCAGAAGGGCTTCTGATAGAAGGAAACCTTGTGTCAGACAAAAACGGTGAAATAAATGTGGATGGTTTAGCTCCTGGCTCATACACTTTTGTGGAAACCAAAGCACCTGAAGGCTACATTTTAAATACTGAAGGAGATTTCTCGTTCACGATCGATCCGGTACAAAGCGGAAAAGTCGAAGCTATCGATGCTGGTGAACTAATCAACTACAAGGGTACAGCTGAGTTGATAAAAACAGATGTGAATGAAGAACCACTAGCTGGTGCAGAATTTGAACTGACGAATGCAGAGGGAGAAGTCGTTCAGGAAAAACTCGTTGCAGATGAAAATGGTAAAGTCACAATCAGCGAATTAGGGTCTGGCGACTATACGTTAGTAGAAACGAAGGCACCCGAAGGCTACATGCTTAATACCCAAACCGTACCTTTCACTATTGTCGAACAGGCAAAAGGTGAACCAAAAGCATTGGAACTAGGCACATTTACTAACTATCAAGGAAGAGTTCAACTGGAAAAAGTAAATCAAGCAGGCGATCCTTTAGGTGAAGCGACGTTTGAGCTTACTGACGATACTGGAGAATTAGTTGAAACCTTAACAACTGATGCTGAAGGAACACTTACGAGCGGACCTCTTTCACCAGGCGATTATACTTTGGAAGAAATCAACGCACCAGAAGGTTACATTATCAACGAAGAAGTACTGACATTTACAGTTTCCGAAGAAAATGACGGTAAGCCTGAACAAATTGAATTAGGACAATTCACCAACTACCAAGGAAATGCTGAATTCATTAAAACTGATGCAGAAGGCAAACCTTTAGAAGACGCCCACTTTACACTTTACAATGGTGAAGAGGTTGTATCAGACAACCTTGTTTCGGATGAAAATGGTAGAGTAGTTTTAGAACAATTGTCACCAGGACAATATGTCTTGAAAGAGACAAAACCGTTAGATGGTTATATCTTGAATACCGAAACAATCGCATTTGAAATAGATGAATCAAATAATGGTAAACCAGCGATGATTGGTTTAGGCGAATTTGTTAACTATAAAGGAACTGTCCGATTGCACAAAACAGATAAACAAGGGCAACCTTTAGAAGGAGCAGAATTTGAACTGTTGCAAGACGAAACAGTTCTCTCTGCACACACAACAGATGAAAATGGTGAAATTACTGTTGATGGTTTGGCTCCAGGGAACTATCAATTTATGGAAACCAAAGCGCCAGAAGGTTTCAGTGTTAACACGACACCGATCGACTTTGAAATCATTGGAGAAAACAAAGGTGAACCGACTGTTGTAACCTTAGCCGAGTTTGTAAACTACAAAGGACAGGCAGTCTTTGAAAAAACAGACAGTCAAGGGAACCCATTAAGTGGTGCCATCTTTGAGTTGAGAGATTCTGAAGGTTATCTGATTGAAAAAAATCTTGAATCAAACGACGAAGGACTCGTTTACGCAGATGACTTGGCTCCTGGTTCTTATCGATTTGTAGAAGTCAAAGCCCCAGAAGGGTATCTTTTAAATACAGAAGAAACAGACGTCTTCACGATCGACGCCTCCTTTGAAGGTGAAATGCCAGTCGTTGATGCGGGAACACTGATCAACTATAAAGGCTCTGCCGAATGGATAAAAACAGATGCGGAAGGTAATGAATTGGAAAACGCCGTGTTCGAGTTAACTGACAGTGAAGGAGCAATTGTTGAAGATGAGTTGCGCTCTGACGCTAATGGAAAAGTCATTGTTGATGGCTTAGTACCTGGTGAGTATACACTTGCTGAAACCAAAGCACCGAATGGCTTCATTCTAAATACCGAAAGGGTTACTTTTGAAGTAGATGCTCAGGCTGAAGGCGAACCGGCGGTACAGACATTAAGTGATTGGGTAAACCATCAAGGCTCACTTGAAGTCTTGAAGACCGATACACTAAATACCTCACTTGAAGGTGCAGTATTTAGTCTGATCGACGCGAACGATCAAGTCTTACACGAAAACCTTGTAACAGATTCAGAAGGACGCGTATTCGTTGAAGGACTTGCTCCTGGAGACTATACATTAGTTGAAACGCAAGCGCCAGATGGCTATGTATTAAATGACAATCCAGTAGCTTTGACCATAACTGATGAACACGCAGGCAAACCTGAGACGATTACTGTTCAAGTTGAAAACGAGAAAGTGGTAGAAGAGGAACCGTCAGACGATCAAGATCCTGACGAAAAGCCTGAAGATGAAGATCCATCTAACGAAGACTCCGACTCAAATGACACTCTTCCACAAACGAGTGTTTCATCCTTTGCATTATTGACAAAGGTTATGGGAATAGCTTTACTCTCAGTTGGACTGTATGTAATCAGAAAACAGACAAAGAAGAATTGAATGAAGCAGTAGATTTAGACCTATAAAGTATTTAAAAAGGATGATCAGCAATGAAGAAGAGGACCCTACTTTTTGGCGTCATCGGAGTTGTTTTGGGTGCGCTATTGATATTTTTCGAACCTTTAACCGATTGGCGCATAAATAACCTGTCCCATGCAGTCGTCGAAAATGCCGAAACATCTGAATCAAAACCAGTTGATACAGACACGCATTATGATTTTGATGAAGTGAAAGAATTGTCCTTTAGCTCATTGCTGGCCTTTCCAAATGCTGAAGATGTAGTGGGGATAGGAACACTCATAATGCCAGAAGTCGATATGACTATACCAATACTGAAAGGACTGTCCGAAAAAAATTTGATGGCAGGAGCAGGAACTATGAAAAAAGAACAGATTCCTGGTGAAGGTAATTATGCTATTGCCGGACACAATTGGCGCGACCGTGCAACACTTTTCTCTCCTCTTCACAAGGCTAAAGAAGGTATGAGTATTTTTTTAAAGATTGGTGATGAAAAGTTTGAATATCGTGTTTCCAACATTGAAACAGTAGAACCCACACGTATTGACATCATAGAAGACCAAGACGAACCGTTGCTCACTCTTGTCACATGCAATCATGACGGAACCGAACGACTCATCGTTCAGGCAACATTAGTTTAGTGAAAAGACTCCCACACAAATGAGGTGTGGGAGTCTTTTTGTCTGGAAAAATTTTATATAAGGTGTTCAAATCTGGGTTTCTTAAGAAGCGAAGCCTAAAATTCTGCTCACTGCTTAAGAAACCTTATTTACTTAAGGAGTAGATGACCGAAAATGGTTGAACTTTTTAAGAAACAAGCTTTTCTTAAGAAGTAGACGATAATTAAGCTATAACTTGTACATATAAAGGATAAAACCAATTCAATACTGAAGATTTTTTCAGCACAGCTGTAAAAATCCACAACGTTAGAATATTATTTTACCTTCCTACCTAATAATATTCAGCATGTTTTGGCTCAACGGGTTTACGACTGAACGTAACTAAGGCGCCAAGACCTGTAATAGCTACGATTAACGCGATGATCCATCCAACATAAGGGATCAGCATCAAGAGTTCTAGAATAAAAAGACCTAATGTTACGTGCAGGAATTCCTTGCCTAAGCTTTCTCTTTCGTAGGCTTTGGTTATTTGAGAACCAATGAATAATGCAACGATTATTTTTGCGATATAGAGTGCGATCCAGTATAGGGCGGAGAGTATGATTCCCATTGGTATACCGATAATAGTGACCATAAGCAGTACTGTCACTAAAGGTGTGGCAATTAAAGCCAACAAGCCGAATCCCATTGTCTTAAGCGGGATTGTAGCAATGGATTTGGTACTATTCATCCAAAATTGTGGGCGTAAAAGTCGGATGAACAACCACACTATTAGAGCGGAAATCAGACTAAATAAAGCAAAGAGTATTCTGAACATCCATCTTTCTGTTTGGCTAAATGAAAACATTGTACTGTCAGTAGGTTCTGTCTTTGTATAGTAAGTCTGACCGGCGATTCTCGCATTTTGTGAAATGTCTGCTTCGTTAGGGCTGTTGTAGGTAAAGTTTCCTTCTATAGAAGCTGAATCATTTAAAGTAACTTCTTCACCATATATAGTAGCGTCTCCTCCGACACTGCTGTTCAAAATAACAGATTCACCGGCTCCAAAAAGATGGCGGGGGACTGATCCACTTTGAATCACATCCATACCGGCAATGAACAAGTCTCGACCGATTACTGAATTTTGCTCGACCCTGACTGTTTTACCAGTCATAAATACATCACTGTTATTTGTCCCGTCCATGCGGATGGTTTCGCCCACGCCATAGATATTTCCATTGACTTCACCCCTTATTTGAACCGATTCACCCACAATGAAAAGTGAACCATTAATGTCTCCATTGACTTGGACTTGTTCGCCGAAAACAAACGTTGTCCCATCGACATTGCCGTCAATTTGAATGGCTTCTCCATAGAAGAAACCTGGCCCGTCAATCGTTTGTCCTTGTTCCAGGGTGTCGCTTGTCTGATTGTTATTCGCAAGGGTTGTAGCTGAGACCGTTCCGGCTAACGAAATAAAAGAGATAATGAAAAATATGATGACTGAGAGATGATTAGATTTACTTTTGTTCTTTGTAATCATTGTCAAAACCTCCTGGATTGACCTGGTTTTTCGACCAATTAAATTAAAGTTATTCCACTTCTTAATACCTGAATATCTTATCAATAGCTTACCACTGATAAGGTACGAATCGTTAGCAAAACAATTCTATCAATTTCAAATGAAAGATATCTGAAGTTACTGTCATTTAGTAAATTTCATCATGTTTTTTGATATTATATAATTGGTATGACATTTACTTAAAAAGCTTAGTGGTTATTACATACAAAGCAATAAGGATACTATTGTAAAGGAAGGAATATGTTGTTTTATGTTTATACCGGTAAGTTGAAGTGGAAAACTCTTAAAAAATATTTTGATAAGTTGTTATAGTGAATAGTTATGGTAATATATAAATGACTTCAGCACAGAACCTTAATAACTTGAAGGAGGAGATTATTTTGACAAGAAAAATTTATACAGGTAAAAAAACCACATCATCCGGTCCTTATTCACATGCAGTGGATGCGTCGGATTATTTATTTTTCTCAGGACAGACTGCGCACAATGCAGTGGGGTATTCTGGAGAGACGTACGATATCGCGACCCAGACTGAAATGTGTTTTGCTCATTTAAAAGATGTGATGGATGAAGCCGGCAATACTTTAGAGGACGTCGTAAAAGTAAATGTTTATCTCACTGGGATGAAGCACTTTGACGAAATGAACGCTGTTTATACAAAAATGTTTAATGAGCCTTTCCCGGCAAGAACGTGTGTCGCTGTTTTGGAATTGCCGCTTGGAGCGGATGTTGAGATCGAATGCATCGCCAAACGGTCATTGAACAAGTAGTGAATAGTTTTTTGAGCTTTTCTTAAAAAGTTCGTGGTTTTACTAGAGCAACTTCTTGAGATAACGGTTTTACTTAAGGAGTTTTCTCTAAATTGAGCGGAACTTCTTAAGATAATGCTTTTTCTTCATGAGTGAGAGTTTTTGAACCCTAAACTACTTAAGAGAATTAGAAAACCGCTTTAAACAGAAAAATATAATTATTTTTTAGTGATATTCTTAAAAAAAAAAATCAATTTTCAAGGAGGAACGCATGGATAAACGACTGCTACTGTTATTTACGATACTATCAACACTCCCATTAGCTGCTTGTGAGGCGATCGAACCCGCCCTGGACGAAATCGTTGAAGAAAATCTCTCGAAAACGACAGATGAAATTAGAAATGATACGATTGAAGAAGACGGCTACTACAGTACACCGGAAGACGTGGCTCTGTATTTGCATACATATGACGAACTGCCCAACAACTATTTAACAAAAGATGAAGCGCGTGAACTGGGGTGGAAAGCGAGTGAAGGGAATCTGTGGGAAGTGACCGAAGAAATGCTTATTGGTGGGGATTATTTTGGCAACCGTGAAGGACTTTTACCAGAAGAAGATGGCCGTGATTATTTCGAAGCCGATGTCAATTATGATGGTGGCTATCGTGGTGCTGAGCGACTAGTTTACTCTAATGACGGACTAATTTATTATACGGATGACCATTACGATAGTTTCCAGCAGCTTTTTGGGGAGGACGAATAAATGCAAATAGTGAGACTGGATGGCCAATTTATGCGGGACGCGGAATCTACCCACCACTATATTCAAGAACAGCTTGATCTACACGGTTACTTTGGACAAAACCTCGATGCTTTGTATGACGTTTTAAGTGTTTATGATAAAGAGATTTGCATCATTCTCACCAACGAACCTTTAATGCACGCGTTTCTGGGAGAATACGGCCAGCAACTCATCCAAACGTTTCAGGATATAGATAAGATAAATGAAAACATTCAGTTTAATGTCTTATAAAAAGGAAAGTATTGGTTTTATTTAAGAAGTGAATAGGAAAAAGACGAAAAGTACTAAAGATAACTGGATATCTTCAGTACTTTGCTTTTACCAAATTGTAACTGCTTAAGATAACCAATTAGCTTAAGTAGTTGAGTCAATATTAACGAGAACTACTCAAGCAATCACGCTATTACACATAATAGGTGCCACGACTACAACTTTTAAGGCAGTAATTCTTTCTTAGTACCGCCTGGATGCGTGATTTTGACAAGTCATTCTCACACCACAAGGAAATAATATTTTTATCCAGGCGACTTGTAGGAAAAAGTAGGCGAAATTCCTCAATACTTCGATGAATAGCTGCTGAAATGTTTTCTTTTGAAAAGCAGACTGTGCATATTCGTGTTTGTCTCGTAGTTTCATACTGGAATGATCCACATTTTGAGCAGATGATTCCCTTTTTAAGCTGATCAATAGAATAGTTTTCCGGTAAATTAATTGGGCGGTATGAGTCGTCGTGCAAAGATATCAATTTTTCTGCTATTCTTTTAGTATTTGCTTCATCAGCTTTGATGGTTTCTGAGACAGAATTGAAATGGTTTACCAATTGACCTTTGAAAATGACGGCACTTTGTTCCGGAAAGTTGTAAACGAAAAAGTCGGGATTTACGAAAACGACGTAGGCACTGATTTCTCGGTCAAGTCCTAAATCTTGTGTAAAAGTGTACAGTAGTTACTTTTATCAATACGTATTCTATTGTGCCAGGCTCCACCTGGCATTACTTGATATTAAAGTGTAAATCAAAAACCGATTTACACTTTAATATCAAGTGCCATTTTCCTTCTCATGACTTTCGTCATTAGTTTATTATGGGACTCGTATATTCCTTTAAAAATTTATTATTATTTTTTTGCCATTTTTCGTGGTTATCTAATAACACTGCCCCGATTAATCGAACGGCAGAAGAGATATTAGGAAAGATTGAGACAACTTTTTCTCGCCGTCTGATCTCT
>NZ_FNYW01000060.1 GCF_900109085.1 Alkalibacterium gilvum
TAAGATTTTTCTGTTAATAAAATCAGCTCAAAGAGTTGGTTAAGAAAGGTAAAAGCATTGTATAGTATTTTACACAAGATTATGGACTTGACTGATATTCATAGATTTAAACAATTTATAAATTTAGTATTTGATTACGATAGGAGGCAATAAAATGAAAAAAGTGGTTTCAATGTTATTAGCGTTTTGTATGATATTCATATCATCTTCCAGTGTGTTTGCAGCAGAGACAGACAGATCTATTACATATCAAGCAGAAGTTCAAAATGAAATTTCCTCAAAGATAAGTCACTATTTTACAAAAGATAGTAATGGTGCTATACATTTCACTGCTACAAAGTCTGAACTTATCTCTTTAGGAATCTCTGATAAAGATGCAGAAATAATGACATCATTTACTTCTGATGAATTGAATAGTTTTGCTGCGCAATTAGACTCTAGTTTAGTTATCGGTGATACTACTGCTGATAAGACACGTACAATACCTATTCAGACGTTTGGTTTTGTAGGAGTATATTTAAAGTTAGGTCCAAAAGTAAGATCTATGGCAGCAGTTCCAGCTGGTGCTTTTGCAGGAGGTTTTGCAGCATGGCATGTAAAAGCGCTTGTTAAAGCTGGTCCATGGGGAGCAGGTGCGGCAGCAGCTGTTTCGGCTTCTGTGGCCGGTGCTGTTGGTTGGGCAGTGAAGAATCATCTAAAAACAGTTCGGGTTGGTACAAATATTCCGTTCGTATCTTGGTCCAGAAATGTCTATGTACCATAATTAATAGGGGGATAAATGTTAATTTTACTTACTATAGTAATATGCGTGACGTCATACTTAATGAATATTAACACATTTTTATTGTATATTTCATATGTTGTGGGATTTGCAATATTAAAAGGTATTTTATCGGACGAGTTAAAAGATGTCTTCAACATAAAAAAAGCTAAAGATATTTATAATGAAGTAGGGTTTCTTAATTCAATAATTTCATTTAGCTCACTATTGTCAATAACTGTCTATTATATTTTTAGTGAATATGAACATGTTAGTTTTGTGGATACAGTTCCGATTATTTTATGCTACATTCTGATATATAGGTTTTTATTTTGGGATATTGCATATAAAGTGAATAATTTATTTCTTAAGAACAGTCATTAGAAAGAATAAATCGGATTAGGGTTCTATAATCGTGTTGGTGAGTTCTAACGAACTTGCGGGCACGGTTTTTTTGTATATTCATAGAAAAAGGCCAGTAGATTCCCTTGTAATTAAGTCGACCAAAATCAATCAAAGGAGAATCTACATGACCCACTTTCATATTATAAGACATTCATTAAATATTAAAGAGCTGGATATTATTATCTTTCTTTTTTCACCCAAAGATATATAAATGGGGAAAAAAGAAAGATTCCAGGTAATGTTTTATTAAATATAAATTTGCTGTCGTCCTCTAAGTCAGCCAATATACTCATAAGACATGAAAAAGGCCATACACACAAAATGAGATACACAAAAAGTAACCGTGTAGAGAAGTTTTCAAATATATCTCCGATGAGTAACTGGTATGCAACAATATGCGCAACAAAAAAAAGACAGCCTAAAAAAAAACCATGTCTTGAAAATTTCATTTTTCCCCCATATTGCATATCACACAACTCTTTCCGATCATTAGATTACCCAAATGTTTGTCTTAATTCACACGTAGCTGAAACTACAGCCAAATTAGCCGCAATACCGAGTGCGTTAGATTGTCTAACTAAACTTGATACATACCGTATAATTAATTTTGCGGCTTCAGTAAAAGCTTGCTTTGAATGATTTTCAAAAATCTAAAGTGAAAAATAATAAATCAAGAAAAATATACCTGTCAAAATAGACAAGATAAGAACAGCTTTATCATCCCATCTTTTTTCAGATTTATCTTTCTGTATAAACACTTCATAAATAATACTAGAGATTAAACAAAACATAGCCGAAAATAAAGCAATGTTTGAAATCATTTATACCAACTCCTTAGAAAATAATTACCAAGGCCTAGGCCCAGAAGTAGCAGGTTGCATCCAGGTAGCACCAGTTTCTCTATTTGTAAAAACTACTACTCCCTCATCATATTTATTGGTTCTTTCCAATTCATCTGCATAAGCTCTGGCTTGATACGTCGATACATTAAGACCAGCAACAATTAATCGACCAGGAAGTTTACCAAATATACCAATGATAGCTGAAAATAAAGTTGACTTACTACTAAATGATCTTAATTCATACACCAAATTTTCAACCTCAGCATTACTTAATTCATTTCTAAACGGAGATGTAGAACTAGCAGACATAACACTCTTTTCTGCCCCTGTAGAACTGCTAGAATTATAAACTTCTTCTAAACTATCTACAAAATGTATTTTGAAATCTTCTGATCGATCTAATGATTGTTCAGAAGCATGAACAGCTTCTACATTATCGTAATTTAAAACAGATAATGCAGTAGGAACTAATACAGTTGAACCAAGTAGCACTAAACTAGACTTTAGAAAAATTTTCTTTGCTTTAAACATAAATAAGCTCTCCCTATATGTATTTTTAGTGTTAAATAACTAAATTTTTAGTTATTTAACACTATATAAACAACATAACATTAAAGAGATTAGTTATCAAAATTAGAGATATAATAATCCTGAATAATTCATACTTTTAATTTAAACCGTCTGAAACTGCCTAACGGCAGTCTACAATCACTTTTTCATTTTCACCCGTTAAGTGATGAAAAAAGAACCCCATTCTGATATGGTAAAGGTGTCGAAACCAACCATAAGAAAGGAGTTCTTCTCATGACTAGCTTACACAAAAACCAGGTAAAATTCAATTCAAATTTGACTATTTCACATACAGGTGGTCGCTTATCGAGTGATTCGGGTTTGGTCTTAGTTAAAGAGGTGATGAATACCTTCGACTTTTCACACGTAGCTAAACAGTGGCTCCATATTAAAGACAAACGTGTTTACTTCACACATGATAACTTAGCGATATTAGAACAACTCATTATGCAGTTAATTGCTGGGTACTCGGCAGACTCATCAGCTAATCTATTAAGACAGGATCCAGTCTTTCAAGTAGTACTAGGTAAAAAGCAGTTGGCATCACAATCGTCAATCTCACGGTTTTTAGATCGTTTCACCGAGAAAAACGTGGGTCAATTACAAGCATTAAATCAGTCGCTCATTGATAAAGCTCGTTTGATTCGCAATGACACCGAATTAATCATTGATGTCGATTCCACACATTCAGATACTTTTGGTCATCAAGAACAAACAGATTATAATGCACATTATCAAACCTACGGTTATCACCCTTTGGTTGCCTTCGACGGACTGACCGGGGATTTTTTGAAAGCTGAACTGCGTTCAGGAAATCAGTACACATCCAAAGGAATAAAATCCTTTATAAAACCGTTGTTACACCACTACAAGAGCACGTTACCTCATACCGACATATTGGTTCGGGGTGACAGCGGCTTCGCCACACCAGAGGTGTATGAGTCTTGTGAAGCAACTGAAAGCCAGTACGTTATCCGATTAAAGAGCAATCGGAGGTTAAGTCAGTTAGCTGAACACTCCGTTCTTTATGGGGACAATCAAGAATGGGAAGAGCGAGAAGTGCAGTATTTTTCACTACCTTATCAAGCGCAATCCTGGTCGAACCCCCGTCGTGTCTGTATACGTTCCGTCCGTGAAGGAGGAGAATTGCTCTTTCACCATACGTTTATTGTGACTAATCTATCCGACAATGTCTCGCCTGAAGTCATATTCTCTCTTTACGGCAAACGCGGTACAATAGAAAATTTCATCAAAGAAGCGAAATCAGGCTTTTATTTTGATAAAACAGATAGCCCACTCTTCCTGGAAAATCACGTCAGAATGATGATCAGTGTCCTTGCTTATAACCTCGTCACTTTTTTAAAGACCATTGGATTTAAAAAAGTGAATCGGGGTATGACGATTCATTCTATCCGACTGACATTGCTTAAAGTTGCCGGTAAACTCGTTAAAACAGGCAGAAAGATCTATCTTAAACTGTCGAGTTATCATGTATATCAAACTGAATTTTATAAGGTTTTCGAACGCCTGCGGCGATCCAAACAATGGATTTAGATCGTTTATCACATAAATTTTTAACCGATTCTTTCTCAAGGGGTCAGTCTGCCCTTAAATAGACAAAGGACTATTGATATGAGCTTCTTCCGTAGGCATCATATTCAAAAGCATATTATTTTGGGAAAAAGTAACTGACTAATTTAAAAGACAGGCAATTTGTTAAGAAAATAGCTTAAATGCAGAACTATGAATTATTCAGGATACTAATGAATCCTTTAAAATTTCGTTCCACTAACACTTTTATTTTTACCTTATATGATTAAAGTATCTCTGGAAAAAATACTCTTAAAACGACTCCTGCAAGTAGCAGTCCTCCAAGGAGGGGAACTACATCTAGAAAATTATTTGTATTAAATACAGCAGTTTTAGTATTGATATATTTAGATATATTCATACTTGCAATTACTAAAAAACTTATTGTTATTACTGATATAAAGATATTGAATATACTTTCTTCGTCAAAGCTATTTACTATATTGATAATCATTAAACACAAAATAAATCCAAGTAAAAACTGAAACACTATATTTACTATTTTCATATATAACCCTTGCCCTTCTCAATTGTTGTTAAATTCTTTTTATAACAAGAAAAATACAACTAGTCTAGAGGCTACTCCTGCCCAGTGAGCGTTCAAACCTACTGATCTAAATCCTCGTGCCAGCATATCTTCTACTTTTCCTTGAAAATTAGCAGCAATATTCAATACTTCCATAACAGTTTGGTATTTAAGGTATTGTGCCACAGATTTTGGTACCTTGGCAACCATAGAAGTCCATTTCTTTTTCCCGATTTTTGTTAACGTTTTTATCATTGCTTTTATAGCTGCCTTAGCAGCTTGCGTTTTTACTCCCATAACTTGGAATTGTCCTTTTGGTGGCTCGACAACTGTAAGTCCAACCATATTCCTACGTTCTTCTAACAAGTTAGATATCTCCGGATCTGATTCCATTTCTTTAATGAACGCTTCTACATCAAATTCTAAATCTGAATCGTTTAACTCTTCTGGAGAAAGAATATCTTCTAGCATATCTGTGTCATTAATTACCTCTGTACTATTGTCGATCTCTGACGCTAAAACACTAACAGTAGGTGTCACCGCTGCAAAAATTGTTACTGTCGCAAAAAATATACTAATACTTTTAATTCGATTTTTGATTGTCATTCTTATTTCCTCCTAGTTTTGTATTTTTACGAAAATTTAAGTAAGTAATTTATTTACCGAAAATTATGTAGATTTCATCTATATTGATGATTAATTTTCTATACCTCCAATGAATATCTTACACAAAAACACTTGCGCACGAGAGCAACTATCAGTTGCTCTCGTGCGCAAGTGTTACTTTTAGATGTCTATTTTTTGAAAAAACCACCATTTTTTCTTAATAGAATTTTCTTTAACTTCTTCTAGAGCTTTCTTTTCCTCAAAAAACTCTCTCATATCATTAGATAATTTTTTATTGGACTCAACAAGTTCATTGTTTGTTTTAATCAATTGATCAATCTGGGCGTTTTGCTCATTCATAACGGCAAATAGGGCATTAGCCGTTACGTTTAAATCGTTATTTAGCGTAGCTTTAAGCGCTACGGTTGGTGTATCGCCCGTAGCGTCTAAGATTGCCTCTTCTTTTAAGATTGATTCTACAGCTTTTTCATAACTTAAGTTGTTCTGATTACGTGTATCGAGTGTGCTATGTATGAGTGTAACGTCTGTAGCGGTATACAACCTTGATTTATCCTCGCTACGCTCAAACGTAACATTACCTTTAGATACTTTTTCAATTAAAAGAGAGTATTTTTTTAGCGTAACAGGTTTAATACGAAGTGCTTTAGCTACGTCTTTAGCAGACTGATAAGATGTAATTTCTTCAGAAATATCTTTCATTAACTAAATTCACCTTTCTCTATAGATTTTAGTTAGAATATTCTATAAAGATACCACAATTTTTCTGTAAAACGGTAGGAATCATAGTGACTTAACCAAACATAAAAGATAGATTAAAATTACTAAATGTAATAATTTCAAACCATTCCGTATATAGTTAAGACTGTAGTACAAATCCCAGCTCCTATTGATACGATCAAAAGAACAATATGCTCATCTATCACCAATTTAGGCTCAGAATACTGCTCTTTTAAATTTTCTTGCCTTCCTTTAAGAAAAGGAAGAGCATTTAATGTTATAAAAACTGTAAAAAGAGACTGAATGAGAATTAAAGCAACTTTCACTCGAATATCTATACTATCCGAAAGGTTTAAAATAAATAGACAAAATACTGTGTGCAATAGATTAGAATTAACGAACCAAAGCTCTGCTTGTTTTGTATCGTTACTTAATTTTTTTATCATGTTCCTATCTTTAATTAATTCATCTAAGGAAATCTTATAGACGTCGCTGATTAAAACAAGACTATTTATATCAGGAAGCGTGCGATTATTTTCCCAATTTGAGATTGTCTGCCTACTAACATGTATCCTTTCCGCTATGTCATCTTGCGTAAGCTGCATTTCAACTCTTTTTTGTTTTAATCGTTCTGATAATTTCATAATATCTCCTCACCTCTTAATTTAAAGAGTTCTATTTATTTCAACCATCAAAAGTCTTTTACAATGGTTTTATCTAACCCTAAAGGTCTTTTACACTCACTATCATTACATAAGATACACCTAGACGAAACCATTTTTTATAAGATTATAAAGTTAGAAATAAAATGAAAAAAGATTTAACTAAAAATAGAATGGGATCAAAAAAAAGAAAAATGAGTCCTTTTATTATAATACTTTACTTACTTGTAGGAGCTTTCTTTTATTTCGGATATTATGTTGTAATGACAGATTTTTTCAAAGTAAATCCTTTAAATTTCCCATATTTAATTCTAAGTATTTATTTTGTGTTTGCCACAATATTATTTCCATATTCAGGTAATAAAGTAAGTGTATGGCTCGAAAATAGTCCTACCTTTGATTTATTTGTTGTTCCCGTTATGTCAATGCCATTTGCATATATAATTGCACCTTTTGTCTTTATATCTGGATTCTTTAAAATTTTTAAAAATAAATAAGCCAGTTAGTCTTAATTTTAATTTAGATAAACTCATAACATTAAATCAGAGGTAAATCTTTTGATTTTTAAATATAATAGAAAATAAGTTAGTGAACATGAGTATAAAAGTGCGTAACTAAATAAAAATAAATGGAGGATTAATTATGATATTAAAAAATTTATTAATAACAATAGTATATACAATTATTTTTATAACAATTTCTTTATGGACTGGATATAACAACGAAAAAATGCCGTTCGCTATTGCTATATTTTTGTTTATTATTTTGTCTTATATTATAAATATCTCTATAGACCTTATTGTTTCTAAGATTATTTCTAAAACTGGATAAAGTCCATATAATTGTGTAAAAGATAAAAGGCCATATAAAGCTCCTTTTACGGTACAATGTTTTTATCGACAAAAACATACCTAGGAGGACTTTATATGACCCAAGTACATTTTACATTGAATACTGATGAGATACAAAAGATAATTAATGATTCTGTAAAAGATGATTTAGCGAAAGATATTTTAACCACCATTTTTAATCAGCTCATGGAAGACCAACGGTCAGAATACATTCAAGCTGATGAATATGAGCGATCAACTACACGTCAAAGTCAACGAAATGGCTATTATGAACGCGATTATACGACAAGAATTGGTACACTTGAATT
>NZ_FNYW01000042.1 GCF_900109085.1 Alkalibacterium gilvum
TGGATACTATCTATTTCGTAGCCTTGATCTTTATACTCTTGGATCAATTCTAAATCAATTTGTTTAAAAGCTGCACAGAGTAGTTCTTGGACAATCTGTTGGAAAAGTATTTCTAAAGCTAATTCAGCTTCGAGTAATGTGTCTTGTTCCTTTAATATTTTGATGATTTTTGATATAATTTTATTCATAAGAAGACCTCTTTCTCTAGCGTTATCGTTATCTCTAGATTAAGGGTCTTCTTTCTTTTTGTCCAGACCGATATTTTTCTGTTCCGACATTAATTTTACACATAGACTTGTAGTAGAGTGATTATATACTAAAAATTGACAAATATAAGTACGAATTGAATGTTTATAGTTTTTAAAATACTGACATCACTATCACTAAAAAAGACTGAACACTCTCGCTCAGTCTTTTCTCTATTCCTTTACCCTGACATCTATAGTGCCATTTTTTTAACAAGTGTCTTCATACGCTTACCTAAGCTTTTCCAAATGATTTGAGCGAGTAAAAAGTCCACCATACTGTGAATCAACGTCCCTACACCAACAAGCATAAAGACTGAATAGAAAAAGGTTTCATCGTAATCAGCACCTTTGAGTAGACCGAAGAAGAAGAGTGAGACGATACCTACTTCAGCCAAAGCGTGAACTAAGCCAATCCAAAATGAGAAAAATTGACTTTTAACAGGTGATTCCAGTACATCTTGCCGTCTGTTACGTAAATAAACCCCACCCAAAAGCGCAAACACGACATGGCTTAGCGCTCGTAGTGTAATGACAATCGGTAAGCCAGCCAATAAGAAACCTGTTGCAGAGCCAAGCGACACCAATACAGCAATTTTGGGTGATAAAAATAATGCAAAAAAGATTGGAACATGACTAGCTAAAGTAAATGATGCTGGCGGAAGTACTACTCGTACGGGCATTACTAAAGGAATTGCAATAGCGATAGCCGTAAGTAACGCTGTGACTGTTAACTTCAACGTATTTGTTTTTTTGATAATAAACCTCTCCTTATCATATGTACACTCGTGTGTATACGGGTGTCTTTACACCTATTAAGTATACGTATGATCAAAAAGATGTCAACAGGTTATTCGTATAGAAAGCCTTTCTCTCGTAATAACTCAATCAACTTATCACGCCCGGCCTCATTTTTTGAACGAATCGTATGCGTATGGATGCCATCCGTTAGTTTTGAGAGCAGTGATGTCTTTGCTTGCTTCAACTTATCAATAAATTCATCAACTTCTAATCGGCTAGAGATATTTAAATCCCCTTTGATAGTTCCATATACGGGATGCTCAACAATAACATCCAGTACCTCACTTCCACTATCTACAATTGTATAGAGCTCTTCTTTAGTCTGCTCGCGTGTATGGCTGCAGACGATTTGAGTGGTGAGCCCCGATACTGCTTTGGTTCGCATCACATACCCTTTGGGTGTAGAGTATATATCTTCTCCAGCCGCTCTTAATAGAGCAACGTCTCCAACAATCACTTGCCTGCTGACATCGTATGTTTCAGCCAGCGATCGGGCAACAATGGGTTCCATACTCGTTTTCAATCGCTCAAGCATCTCTTGCCTTCTTTGTTCAGCTTCCATAATATACGTCCTCCCCAGATTATCTATGATATTCCTACTATTCACTGTGGGCTAAAAAATAAAAATAGATTCGATGTTGAAACACTTATCATATTATTTAATCCAACTTGGTATAGACAAAGAAGACAGATTCCCCTGCCTTCTTTGCTTGGTCCTTATTTAATTACAAGCATTTTGAACTGGGCAAATGACTGAGCTAGCGTATCAATGCGGTTAAGTAAAGCCAAGCGATTAGTTCTTGTTGCCTCATCATCTGTCATAACCATATTCTCATCAAAGAAGGATTCAATCAAAGGACGCAACTCAACGAAATGTTTCCATTCTTGGTGTGCAGTTTTCATTTCTTTGCTTTCATTTTCTATTCTAACAAGCTCTTCATAAAGTGCAGCTTCAGACTCTGACTCAAACTGTTTGGTTTCTATATCTAAAGCACCATCCGCCTTTTCAGCTAAATTAGACACACGTGTCAAGGATTCAACAACTGGCTTAAATTGATTGGTCGGCTTTTCTTCTTTCAAAACCTTCGCCTGATCAATTAGTGCAATGAGGTTATCATGAGATGCATGTAAAACAGCTTTTCTTACATCAAACTCTTTTGCCATGCCTGCATATTTTGTTAGCCATAAATCTAAACGATCCAATATAAATTGGCTAACCTTTTCTTTATTTTGTTCATACAATGCTTTTGTTTCAACATTTTGCATGCCATCAACAATAACGTCGAGCCAGTCAGTGAGTGCGAATGGGATATTAAATGCTTCGATTATTCGAACAATTCCCATAGCTTGTCTACGTAATGCGAATGGGTCATTGGAGCCAGTCGGTACAAGTCCAACGGCGAAGAAGGAAATTAATGAATCCATCTTATCAGCAAGTGAAATAATAGCGCCTATCTTGCTTTCTGGTAAGGCTCCTTCAAGACTTTTTGGCAAGTATTGTTCAGAAAGAGCTGTTGAAATATTTTTTGACTCTTTTCGCTCGTCAGCAAATATCCCCGCCACTTCCCCCTGAAGTGATGTGAATTCTGTAACGGTTTGAGTTACTAAATCAAATTTACATATAAGCGCGGCACGTTCCAACTCTTCCTTTTCTTCTGAGGATAGTCCAAAATAAGGAGCTAAAAAGTGTGAAAGACGTGCAATACGTTCTTGTTTTTCATAAAGTGATCCAATTTTTTCATGAAAAGAGACATTCTTCAACTTTTCAACAAAGTAATCAATATCATGTTTTTTATCTTCTTCGTAAAAGAAAGCTGCATCAGCAAGGCGAGCATCCAAGACTTTTTCATTTCCTTTACGGACATGATCTAATCCTTTCTCATTTCCATTTCTAACAGCTATAAAATAAGGTAGGAAAGCGTGGTTTGTGCCTGCTTCTCGTACAGGGAAATACCGTTGATGGTCAGCCATCGCTGTTTCCAATACGATTTCTGGCACGTCAAGATAGTGTGTGTCAAATGTCCCATAAAAAACAGTTGGCCATTCCACTAAGTCAGTAACCTCTTCAACCAGTTCCTCATTATCCGTGGGATCTTGCCACTTGTTTTCCTGGCACATATCTTGTATTTGCTTAACAATTGTCTGCTTTCTTTCATCCCGATCAACGATAACAAAAGCCTGCTTTAACGATTCAGTGTAATCACTAGCATGACTAAGAGTAAGGGCGTCGCCTAAGAAACGGTGTCCTTCTGTTTCTCTCCCAGCAGAAACGTCAAATAGATTCATATTGACTACATCATCATCAAGGAGGGAAGCCAACCAATGTACTGGACGAATAAATTTGTGAGAAGAATTTCCCCATTTCATTGATACGGGAAAAGATAGAGCGGAGAGTTTGCTTCCTAATCCTTCAAGCACGATTTTTGCTGGCTGCCCTTTAATATGCTTTTCAACAAAAACATACTCTTCACCTTTGACCTCTTTGAAGATAATATCTTCAACAGATACCTTCTGTCCCTTAGTAAAACCAATCGCTGCTTTCGACCAATTTCCCTCCTTATCCAAGGCAATACGTTTCGCAGGCCCTTTAACAGTTTCCACACGGTCTGCTTGCTTTGTTTCTAAGTCCTTAACTGTCACAGCCAAACGTCTTGGTGTGCTCCAAACATTTATTGTTGAATAGTTTAAATCATTTTCTTTTAAGTGAGTAGCCAAAATATCTTTTAATTGTGAGACTGAGTCTGAAATAATTTTAGCTGGCATTTCTTCAAGTCCAATTTCAAGTAAGTATGTGTGTGTCATTATTTTTCCTCCTTGATACCATATTTTTCTACCCATTTTTTAGCTTCTGAATCTTTTAGTAATGGGAAGGAAAGTTTCGCACGTTCTTGTAAAAAGGCTTTGGCAATAAGGCGTGCCATATGTCGGATGCGTTTCAAGTAATCCGGACGATCTGTTGCAGACACAGCTCCTCTTGCATCCAAGAGGTTGAATGCATGACTGCATTTCAAAACATAATCATAAGCAGGGTGAACTAGATTTTTTTCAATTTGCTTCAATGCTTCTTTTTCAAAAGCTGAAAACTGATTGAATAAAAAGGCCGTGTCACTATTCTCAAATGAATAAACGGAGTGTTCATACTCTGGATGTTTAAATATTTCTCCATATTTTACTCCTGGTGCCCATTCGATATCATACACGCTATTTACGTCTTGAATATAGGAAGCTAAGCGTTCAAGTCCATAAGTTAACTCACTTGTAACAGAATCCACTTCGAGTCCTCCAACTTGTTGGAAGTAAGTGAATTGAGTCACTTCCATTCCATCCAACCAGACTTCCCATCCAAGACCAGCACATCCTAATGACGGGTTTTCCCAGTTATCTTCAACAAAACGAATGTCATGCTTTAATGGATCGATGCCTAATGCTTTTAGACTGTCTATATATAATTCTTGTATGTTTTTTGGTGAAGGCTTCATGACGACTTGGAATTGGTGATGCTGATATAAACGATTCGGGTTTTTCCCGTAGCGTCCATCAGCTGGTCGACGACTTGGCTCAACATAGGCAGCATTCCACGGCTCGGGTCCTATTGCACGTAAAAATGTATATGGACTCATTGTCCCAGCACCTTTTTCGGTATCGTAAGACTGCATCAACATACAGCCTTGTTTAGACCAAAATTGTTGTAGTGTTAAAATAATATCTTGAAATGTTTTGACTTCTTCCATTTTGTCTCTCTCCTTTTAATAAAACAGCATAAAAAGACTCGTCCCTATACTGACACATCTGTTCAGTATAGGGACGAGTCTTCTCGCGGTTCCACCCTACTTCAAACTTCAATAATTGAAGTCTGCACTTTTAAAAAAACACTCCAGATGCCTTTCAGAAAAGAAATGTCTATGGCTCTCACCTTTCCATAGTCGCTTCTAACATTCTATTTCTTACTCTTTCCTTCAACGTGTTTCTGTCTTTAATTTACTTACTGTCTCTTTTTATTTTATCTTAAATACTGTCTTTGTCAATCATTCAGCCGTTTACTTTTTTTCATCTTTTGATTTAGATGCTGGCTTCAACATATTCTCCCATTCTTTCATACTATCGATAAACTTACGGCTTTTAAGTTTAATCCCAACGAGTTCATCATACAGCTGGTCGATCACTGCTCTAATTTCTTTTTTAGTCTCTTCTTTGATGGTTATTGAATTGATTTTATCAAAAGATATGACCGAAAAAAGACGGATAAAGTGAATCGCTTTAGTACTGGCATGATATCGTCTTTCATCTTCATGGAAGTGTTTAGGGCAGAGTAGACCGTGGTGTATACTCGAATAATCAAAGGCTCCCTCAGTTATTCCACAGATCACACAGCCGCGAAGCTCTGGCATCACACCGAAATACCTTAAAAAGCGTATCTCAAAAATATTCATAATAATTTCAGGATCTAGGTCGTCATTAATAGCTTTAAGTCCTCTATTAAGTTGTTCATATAAACCTGGGTCTGCCTGCCTATCTTCAATCGCCGCATCTGCAAGCTGTAAAATGTATGTGGCATAGGCATTTTTAAAGATGTCCTGCTGAATAGAAGAAAACGGCGTAACATGTTTGGAATCACGAACGAAACTTAATCCTGAACTTCTTATATCTGCAATATATGTTGCTTGCGTAAAGTTCTGTAAAGCAGGCTTCAATTTGTTATTGGAATTTTTCGTTCCACGAACAAAGAACATCAGCTTGCCATACTCATAAGTAAAAAGTTTGAGCAGAAAATCTCGTTCCCGATGTTTTCTGACAGACAAAACAAGGCCTTTCACTTCTTCTAAATGAGCCAATTGGTCACCTTCTTGTTTTCAAGTTAAACTTAATAGTCTTCCTTATTGTATCCAAATTCTTTCAGATTCGTTTGCTTATCTCGCCAATTATTCTGAACCTTTACAAACAATTCAAGATAAATTTTATCACCAAGTAGTTTTTCGATATCTCGTCTCGCGTGTATACCAATTTCCTTGATCATTTTACCTTGTTTCCCTATAATAATACCTTTTTGAGACTTTCTTTCTACATTAATTACTGCTCTAACTTCTACTTTGTCGTTCTCATTCCTTTGCATGCTTTCAATAACTACAGCAATTGAATGAGGGATTTCTTCACGCGTGCGTTCAAGTACTTTTTCGCGTATCAATTCTGATGCAATAAAGTATTCGGGGTGATCAGTAACCTGGTCTTCAGGATAAAATTGTGGTCCCAAAGGCAGGTAGGTGCGAATCGTTTTCACTAAATGCTCAACATTATTGCCATCTTTTGCAGAAATAGGAACAATTTCTGAAAACTCCAGCTGATTTCTGTAATCTTCTATAATTGGAAGCAATTCATCTGGATGAACCTGGTCAATTTTATTCAAAACTAAAAAGACAGGACTATCAACGTGCTTTAACTTTTCAATAATATAATTATCACCTGGTCCACGTTTTTCTGTTACATTCACTAGAAACATCACAACATCTACTTCATTAAACGTGCTTAAAGCGGTTTCCACCATAAAGTCTCCGAGCCGATGCTTTGGCTTATGGATTCCTGGCGTATCGATAAAGACAATTTGTTCAGTATCTGTTGTTGCAATCCCTTGTATTTTGTTACGTGTTGTTTGAGATTTATCACTCATTATAGCAATTTTTTGTCCAACTAATCGATTTAATAATGTTGATTTACCTACATTTGGTCGTCCGACAATCGATACAAAACCGGATTTATACGATGCTTTTTCTATCAAACCATGTCCTCCGCTTTAAATGCTCCAGGTAATAATTCCGATACCGTGGTTTCCTTAACTTTTCCGTCTTCATTTGTTAATAGTACTTTCATATTAGGTTCAAAGAACTCTACCATGACTTGACGACATGCTCCACACGGTGAAATAGGGTCTTCTGTTCCGCCGGTAATAACTAGGTAATCAAAGTTCTTTTCACCTTCTGAAACAGCTTTAAATATAGCAGTACGTTCAGCACAATTTGAAAGTCCATACGATGCATTCTCAATGTTGCAACCTAAGTAAGTTTTGCTTTCTTTTGTGTGAAGGGCTGCTCCTACAGGGAAGTGCGAATAAGGTACGTACGCCTTTTCTAGCATACTATCAGCTTCTTTAACTAGTGTTTTCTTCATTTTTTCGTCCATTACTATCGCCTCTTTATATTAGTATTTTTAGTATCTTGGGTAGTAAAATAATAATGCCTATTAACGCAGCAAGACTGGCTGTAACCAGCACGGCTGCCGCTGCCATATCCTTTACTTTTTTAGCTATGGGATGATATGTTTCTGTAACTAAGTCCACGACATTTTCTACCACCGTATTCAAAAGTTCCATAACAAACACTAGGTAGCTAACCAATAGCAGCCAAAGCCATTCGTTCCGCGACAAATCTAAAAACAAGGACAGGATAAAAATACACATACCAACCAGTACATGAGTACGCATGTTTCTTTCTTCTTTAAATGCTGTCTTGACTCCCTGTAAAGCGTAACGGAAAGAATCTCTATATTTTCTGTTTTTACTCGGCAGGTCGTGCTTATCTTGTGAGTCCATACTCTCTTAGAATCTCCTCTTGTAGTGCAAACATTTCTTTTTCATCAGCTTCAGTCATATGATCATAACCGTTTAGATGTAAAAAGCCATGAACGAGCAGAAAGCCTAATTCTCTATCAAAGGAATGGCCATATTCAGTTGCCTGTTCAACTGCTTTATCATAAGAAAGGAAAATATCTCCTAAGTCTCTTGGAATATCAGTATCTAACGCGTCAAGCGTCATAAAAATGTCTTCATCATCTTCCAAAGCAAAACTAATGACATCAGTTACAGCATCTTTTTTTCGATACTCTTTATTTATTTCTCTAATTTTATCATTCTCAACGACAGAGATTGAAATTTCTGCATTTTCTGGTATAGAAAGTTTTTTAGCAGAAAATTGTAATATCGCTTCCATCATTGTTTTGTTTTTTTCGTTTATCTGATTTGTTTCATCATATATAGCTATATCCATTAATCTTTCCTATCCGTTTCATTAACATAGGCATTGATAACTTTCGCCACAAGTGGGTGTCTGACAACATCTTCTGCTTCAAACTGTACACGAGAAATACCATGTACCTCCTTTAGTACCCTATCAGCATGAATCAATCCACTACTCACTCTTTTAGGCAAGTCAATTTGGGTGATATCCCCATTGATGACCATTTTAGATCCAAAACCTAATCGTGTTAAAAACATTTTCATTTGTTGTGTCGTTGTATTTTGAGCTTCATCAAGAATGATAAAAGCATCATCCAGTGTCCTTCCGCGCATGTAAGCTAAAGGTGCGATTTCAATCGTTTCCCGTTCAATTAAACGGTTGGTATGCTCCGTCCCAAGAACAGTGTAGAGTGCATCATATAGAGGTCTTAGATAAGGATCCACTTTTTCCTTCAAGTCACCCGGTAAAAAACCTAAATTTTCACCCGCTTCAACTGCGGGTCGTGTTAATATAATTCGTTTGACTTCACCTTTTCGCATGGCAGAGACAGCCATAGCAACCGCAACGAATGTCTTACCCGTTCCTGCAGGTCCAATACCAAAGACGATATCATCTTTTTTAATCGCATCGATATAATTTCTCTGTCCTACATTTCTTGCACGCAAAATTTTGCCATCTTTATCTCTTGTAATTTCTTCTTCGTACATCTTTACAAATTTACCCAGCATACCTTGCTTAGCCATTCGTGTAGCTGAGACAATATCGGCTTTCTTTATAGTGATACCTTTTTCTTCTAAAACAAGCAGCTGCTGGAAAAGCGCCTCGATTACGTCAATCGTTTCCTTATCGCCTTCGACTTCAAGAAGGGCCCCTCGGCTATTGATAATAACATTCATTTGGTCTTCAATTATAGTTAAATAACTATTTTGAGGACCAAATAATGCAAAGACGCGCTGAGAATCTTCTAGATGAATCTGTCTTTTTTCCTTTGATTCAGTCAAGCAGTTAACATCTCCTTTTCAATACAACCAACTGTGTCGTTTATGTTTAACCTATAGTTGTTTAAGTATATAAATGATAGCATAAATAACGTAAAAACTCTATAAGGTTGAAGGAAATCAACCTTTTTATTCTTTTAATTATGAACGATAAAAAAAGAACGCTGATTAGTTAAGTCATCAGCGTTCTTCTTTATGCGTACTTTATTTGTTTAATTCTTCTTTAACAATAGAACTTACTAGCGAGCCATCTGCTTTCCCTTTAACTTTCGGCATCAATGCTCCCATGACTTTACCCATATCTTGCATGGATGAAGCCTGCGTTTTAGCAATCGTTTCTTGAACAATGGAACGAACATCATCTTCACTTAATTGTTCTGGAAGATAATTATTGACAATAGAGAGTTCTTTTTCCAATTTAAGGACCAAATCATCACGACCAGCCGATTTAAATTCATTTAAAGACTCCATACGTTGTTTTTTCTCGCGAGCAAGAATAGTTAATTCCTCTTCCTCTGTGAGTTCTTCGCCCTTATTAATTTGTTCAGTTTGAAGCGCAGATTTCAGCATACGAACAGTTGATAATGTTTCTTTTTCTTTTCGTTTCATAGCTGTTTTCATATCTTGATTCAATAAATCAAGTTTACTCATCTCGTTCACCTTCTATCATTACGAAACTTTAATAAACGAAAGTATTATTTACGTTTACGTGCTTCTATAGATTTCTTCTTACGTTTAACACTTGGCTTATCATAGTACTCGCGTTTACGGGCTTCTTTCATAGTGCCGGATTTAGAAACGGAACGTTTGAAACGACGAAGAGCATCCTCAAGATTCTCGCCTTTTTTAAGATCTGTTTTAGTCAACGTTCTTCCCCTCCCCTCGTACGTTCAGGGGTTTCCACTTGCGTTTATAAACTAATTTAGTCACAATTGGTCTTCCCTATCAATAAATGATGTAATTGCAGTATGTAAAGTATACTACAATTCACTATTTATTATATATAAAATATTAAAGAGCGTCAACCTCATCATTGAATAATTCATAACAAAAAAGGCATAATTTTTTTTGTTACAAAATCACTCTACACATAAGCACGTTTTACACTTACCAAAAAGTTCGAACCGATGTGAGTCCACCTTATATCCAGGCAATTGACCTTGTAGTAATTCTAGTGGACAATCAAGTTCTTCTGTTATACCACACTCTGTGCATATAAAATGGTGGTGATGTCCATGCACATCACATGTTGCTCTGAATAATTTTTCTCCATTTAATTCGGTTTCTTCAACAACATTCAAGCTAACAAATGTGTGTAAATTTCTGTAAACAGTATCCGGACTGATACCTGGGAACGTTTTTTTTAATATATCCTGAACTTCTTTTGCGGTCATATATTTGTTGGAGTGATAAAGCAATTCTAAAATGCGCTGTCTTTTCCCAGTTGTTTTATAGCCATTGCGCTTCAACGTTTTAACAGCTTGTTCAAAAGCAGTCAATATATCGCTTCCTTCATTTAGTTTAATATTCTACAGTCAGTATATCGTAAACACTCAAAATTTCAAGTTACAAATAAGTTCTCATTTCGCTCTACTTCCTATATACTTAAATTAGAAGTTATTATAAAAAGGAGTGGTCATCATGTCTAAAATTCATTCATTAACAATTATGGTACTCTCTGATTCAGTTGGAGGTACAGCAAGCAATGTAGTTCATGCAGCCTTGTCACAATTTCCAAACGTCGAATATGAATTAAAAAACTTTCCTTTTATACGAGAGCAAAGTCAATTGCAAACCGTTTTAGAAAAAGCTAAAAAATTCAATGCTGTTATTCTTCATACGTTTGTAGATACTATGTTTGTGGATATGATAGAATCGTTTTGTTTCGAACAAGATATCACCTGCATTGATGTTATTAATCCACTAATCAAAGAAGTCACCGCTCAAACAAATACGATGCCTCAGCATAAACCAGGCGCTAATCATATGTTGGATGATAAATACTTTGATCGTATCAGTGCTCTCGAGTTTGCAGTGAAATATGACGATGGTAAGGATCCTAAGGGTTTTCTTGAAGCAGATATCGTTGTATTAGGCATTTCTCGTACATCTAAAACACCTTTAAGTATCTACATGGCCAATCAAGGGTATAAAGTAGCCAACTTGCCTCTTATGCCAGAATCAAGTCTTCCTGATGAGTTATGGCAAGTAGATGAAAAGCGCATTGTGGGTTTAACAAATGAGGAAGAAATGTTATCGAATATACGTCGTGAACGTATGATATCTTACGGCATGAATCCGGAGACCCCTTATTCCAGCATGGAACGTATTCGAAGAGAGATTCAATTTGCGGAAGACTTATATAATAAATTAAATTGTAAAATTATCAACGTTTCAAGTAAGTCTATAGAAGAAACATCCGCCATTATTATTGATTCGCTAAATAATCATTAACTGAGCACTTATTCATTTGTAAAAAAGCACTCCACGTCTACGTCCTTTCTAATTTTAAAAGGGGCGAGCCTGGAGTGTTTTTTTATTCATTACAATGGTTTGAATTGACTTTCAGAGCGTACTTAGTGATAAAAATGAAGGCATCAAGGTACATTCACTGCGTTTTTCTGAACAATGCCATTCATCAAGGCATCCAACACACGACGCATTTCTTCCTGATCCTCTCCTATTTTATTCTTCAAAAGCATCTCAAATGTAGTCCTAGACCCATGATCCATGCCATGTGCTCCGGTAATAAATAGGATATCATTTGGCTTGATTTTCTTAACAACTGAGGCGATCGCATCTTGTAATTCATAGTGAAAATCTACTGAAATATGTTCTTTCTTCATAACACTAGCAAAGGCTTCGATTTCAGCCTCAGATACTTGATCCAATTCTCCGACATGTGACCGACTAGCAGTGAGGGTAACTTTGGAAATGTCCATTAAGGGGAGCCATTCCGCCATTTTCTCTGCATTCTCGCGGTTCACTTCTACTCCTCTATTTCCCCGAACGGCATGAACAAAATGGATGTTACTGTAATTTAAATTTTTCAACGTATTCATACTCGCTTCGATATTATCTTCATTTAAAAGTAAATCATCGATCACCATAAAGTCTTTTTCATAAAGAATTTCAAAACGTCTTTCGACCCCTTTAAAATTTTCTATTCCCGATTTAACAGTTCCCAAAGGAATATCATTAACTAGCCCTGTAATAATTGCGGTTAAGGCATTATAAATAGAATAATAGCCAGGAACAGATAATTGTATTTCAAATGGATCTAAATATATCTCTTTTTGAGTTAAGCTTTTTACTGGATGGTTTTGAATGACTGTAAATGAAGGAAAGCCGTTTGACATATCAATATCTGAGACATGAAAAGTCCCCGAATTATTCTTTATACCAAAAGATACCATTTGAGCTTCTGTTTCATCTATCAACTTTCCTAGAAGGGGTTCGTCAATATTTAACAAGGTAATCGTCCCTGGTTTTGCGTTTCGTATAAACGAGGCCTTTGCATTGAAATATGCCTCAAAAGAACCGTGTAATTCAATGTGATCTCTGTGAATATTTGTGAAAGCAGCAACATCAAAGGCGACATTATTTGTTCGCTTTAAATCTAATGCCGACGATGACACTTCCATAGAAACATGTGAGACGCCTTTATTTTGCATTTCCACAAAATATTTTTGTAAATCAAGTGATTCGGGTGTTGTTAAAACACTAGGCACCTTTTTATCTTTAAATTTCACCATAATTGTTCCTATCATGCCAGTATTCAGGTCATTCGCTTCAAACACTGCATCTGTCATATAAGTAATGGTTGTTTTTCCATTTGTTCCTGTGACACCAAACAAACGCATCTTTCGTGATGGATGATTATAAAAAACATCTGACATTTCTGCTAATGCGATTCTACCATCTTCTACAAGAAACTGTGGGATATTTATATTTTCAATAAATCGCTCCACAATGAGGGCGGAAGCTCCGTTTTCAATGGCCATGCCAGCATATTTATGACCATCTGTTTCAAATCCTCTAATGCAGACAAAAAGAGTCTCTGGCTCAACTTGCCCTGAATGGTAGGCAATTTTTTCAATATTCAAATCTGAGATATCATTTTTTTAGCAGTAATGTTGATTGACTGAAGTAGTGTCGCTAATTTCATGGTCTCTTCCTCCGTAGTAGATTAATAACTCTTTTGTTCTGAATGAGTTAAAGCTGATTTGTATCGGTTGTATGAATTGTAAGTGAATGAAGCTACTAGTTAGTGTGTACTGAATAATTCAAATATGTTGATATTACGGTAAATGTCCATGGTTTTTGATATAATAAGTGCAAGGATTTCAATGAACCACTATCAAATTCTTTGCACTTTTCAAGGAAATGGAGCGATAGATGTGTACAAAAAGCAGCCTAATACTCAATTATCATTCGATGACTTCAATCAGCCCGTGGGGCTTACCATGAATCCTGAAAATCGTTGGGTCAAAAAAGCAGAGCTGATTCCATGGATAGACTTGGAAGAGCAGTATGCCTCCATTTTCCAAAGCAAAACGGGCAATGTTGCCAAGTCATTCCGCATGGCT
>NZ_FNYW01000068.1 GCF_900109085.1 Alkalibacterium gilvum
AAGGCAGTTATTTATAGAGAAATAAAGAGGTGGAAATATGGCTAATAATATAAAAGATATAGATAAAAATTATGTAAAGATAAAGGAGATACTTTCTAATCGGTATGAAGAAGTAGGAGGGTATGATTTTTATAGGTATCTGTTTCCTAATAATCAAAATGAGGGAGAATATAGTGATAGGTATGAGAAGCCTAATGCTATATATTTATATAAAGATGATAAAGATGAAGGTACAGAGAGGACTCTAAGAAGAAGAATCATGCTTAATGATACTTGGGAAGAAGATTATATGGAGTATGTAGAGTGTAATTGTTCAACCTTATGTAGTGGGCTGACCTATAGACATAGAAGGAATAGATTAGAAAATGCTCAAAAGATGAATGCAATGGTATTTGATTTAGATGCTGTGGGAGAAGATGAGCTATTTAACTTAAGTGCAAGAATAGGAAGAGAGCCAGAAGCTTATAGATCACTTCCAAAGCCTACTTTTATAGTTATGAGTGGTACAGGACTTCACATTTATTATGTGTTTAAGGATCCAATAGATTTATATCCCAATATTAAGCTTCAACTAAAGCAGTTAAAGTATGATCTAACTTTTAGAATGTGGGATTACAAGGGAACATCAAAGGAGAAAACTGTTCAATATCAGTCAATCAATCAAGGTTTTAGAATGGTTGGATCAATTAATGATAAGTATAATCTACCAGTAGTAGCTTTTAAAGTTGGTGGTAAAGTAAGTTTAGATTATTTAAATTCCTATGCAATGAAAGAAGAAAACAAGGTAGATATAAATAGACCTTTTAGACCTACTCAATATACCAAAGATGAAGCAAAAGAGAAGTTTCCTGAATGGTATCAAAGGGTAATAGTAGAAGGCAATAAGAATGCTAGGAAGTGGAATATAAAGAGAGATTTATATGATTGGTGGCTAAGACAAAGAGAAAACATACTAGGAGGACATAGGTATTTCTTTTTAATGTGTATGGCTATTTATGGAGTGAAGTGTAATATCCCTAAAAAAGAAGTTAGAAAAGATATGTTAGAGATATTTGATTATCTGGCAGATATAGATCATTCTAATCCTTTGACAATGAAAGATTTGTATTCAGCTTTAGATGTTTATGATCGTGGTTATTATAACTTTACAATCAATGATATAGAAAAACTTACAGATATACGAATTGAGAGAAATAAAAGAAATTATCGTAAGCAAGATGAACATTTAGAGAGAGCAAGAGCAGTACAGAAAATTGATTATCCAGAAAATGAATGGATAAATAAACAAGGTAGACCAATAGGAAGTGGAACAAAAGAAGAACTTGTAAAAGAATATATTGAAAAAAATCCTGATGATAATCCAACAGAAATAGCTAGAGCTTTAAATATTAGTAGACCAACAGTATATAAATATCTTAAATAAAGGAGATTATTTATTTAATGATAAAACAAATAATCATCTAATAGCTGAAGAAAAAGAAGATCGAGAAGAGAAGAAAAATATAGATTATGGATCAAGTTATACTTTCTGGATAGTAGATCCTGATACAGTAACTTTAGAAGAAATTAAAGAAGATTAAATTTTATATTGTAGTAGGAAGTGGTATAATAATCAGGTAAAAGTCTTTCTTTCCGTAAGGAAAGCGCAAATACCTAGTTATAGTACCTATAACTATTGCGCACCTGCCGTGGGCTAAAAGCAAAAGAATAATCTAGCCTACAAAGTGGCTAGATTAGAAGGATAAAAAACCTATCGTTTTTATCCTTCTAAAAGAGAAAGGAGTAAAGAAATGGCAAAAGCATTTGCAAGGCAAACCAAGCTAAAAAATGTTGTCGGTCGGAGTGAATATATTTCCGACAATCAAAGACAAGAACATATCGTTCTGCATTCCCAGGAAAATATGATCCACTCCTGGAATGAATATGCAGACTATGAAAAGCAAAATAAAAAGAATAAAGAAGAAAACATTCAAGGCAGAGAAATTATTATTGCCCTTCCAAATGAACTAGATCAAGACCGAGAAAAATTAAAAGAAATCGTTGATGATTATTCTTTTAATCTCTTAGGAGACAATAGAGATTTTGAATATGCAGTCCATTGGAACAAAGAAAAAACAAACCTTCATGCTCATATTATTTACTCCGAAAGAGAAAGACAAAAGAAAGAGCCAAAAAGATATAAAAGGGATTATTATTATAATTATGAAGAAGGAAAGATGTCCAGTAAGAAAGATCCTGAAGCAGTTATAACAAAACACAAAGGAGATATTAAGTACGATAAAGAGGGAGAAATAGAGTATACAGACCAGTTTTCTAAAAAAGATACTCAATTTAAAAGCAGAGAATACAATGAAAAAATAAAAGAACAATTAGCTGAAACATTAAATAAGCATGATTTTAAATCAAGAGTTTTTGATAGTCGGATAGAGCTACCCCAAGCAAAGCTTTATAAAGGAGCAAGTAAAGATTATAAAGATAAGGTTAGTCAAAGCAATAAGGCAAGGCGAGAATATAACAAGGAGATCGTTAATGCAGTAGATGAAAAGCTTATGCCAATGACTATAGCTATTATGAGAAAAGAAAGCATTATGAAGAGTGTTAAAGAAGAAAACAGCAAGACTAAAAGTATCTCTAGCAGAGGGATCGAAATTATTAAAGAGAGTGTTCAAGAGGTTAAGGTTTATATTCGAGAGAAACTAGAAATCATCAAAGAAGCCTTTAAACCAACACCATTAGAGTTAGAAATTAAATCTTTAGAAGATAGAACAGATGAAAAAATTAAGAATTTAAGTCTTAGTATTGCTGAAAATAAAGCTGAAATGAACAATATATTTGAAAGAGCAAGTGCTATGCGAGAGCAGAGAGATCAGTTACCGCTTTATAAAGAAGAAGAGAAGCAAGTTAAAGTGCATGAAGATATAATTAAGAGCTATGAACAGATGAATCGAGAAATTAGATATGTAAAAGGTGAACTAAAAGAATTAGAAGCAGATTATAAGAAATTAAAATTTTACGAGATATTTAAAGAAAAACCTTTAAGTATTAAGCATGATAAACTTAAAAATGAACTAGAAGTTTTAGAAAACAAGGTTGAAAGTATTAATATAAACAAACATAAAAGTACGAGAAAAAATCTTCAAAGCAAGATAAACAGAGTTAAGAATAAGAGAAATAAACTCTATAGCGAAGAAAGACAAGCTTATAATAAAATGGATAGACTGGAAGAATCAAATGAAGATCATGAGAAAGAAATTGAAAAATTAGTCAGCTCATTAAAAGAAAAAATATTTGAATTGAAAAATCCTGAACTTGTAGAAAAAAGAAAAGAAGAAAAAACTTCTATGCGAGAAAAAATTGCTTCTGCAAAAACAAAAGCAAAAGAAAGAAATGAAGAAACAAAAGGGAAGCCTAAATTTTCTATCGAGGAATTACAAAAAAATAAAAAAGAAATTGATCGTAAGCAAAAATTATCTAAGAAAAAAACAAGAAAAGGAGGAATAAGTCGATAAAAAAGCATAAAAATAACTGGGTAAAATTGTAAAAATGTTGTATAGTGAGTAGTACTAGGTGTACTACTAAAGAGGTGGGTAGATGAACAAGCAAATATATACAATTACAGAGCTATCAGAAGAATTAAATCAGGCAAGGCAAAATGTAAGAAGAAGGCTTATAAAGCTTGATATTAAGGCTATTAACAGAGATAATAGGGAGTATAAAACAGATCCTTTAGAGTATGATTATCAAGCTTTAGTTAAGTTAGCAGAAGATTTTGGAGTAGTACTAAGAACAAGCTTTAGTACTACTAATGAACAAGCTAGTACTACTAAAGATCAAGCAAATGAACAAGCTAAAAATGATATAATTGAAGTATTAAAAGAGCAATTAGAACATGAAAGAGATCAAAATAAAAAACTATCAAAACTGAATGATAATTTGTTGAATCAGTTAGATAAAAATCAAACATTACTAGATCAGCAACAAAGATTAAGTCTAAATAGTATAAATAATATTAAGATGTTAGAGTCAGAATTAGAAGAAAAAAAAGAAGAGAAAGAAGAAAAAGAAACTAAATGGTATCATATATTTAAGAGGAAAAAATAGTTACATATTACAAAAAAATGAGTTTGACACAATAAGAATTG
>NZ_FNYW01000046.1 GCF_900109085.1 Alkalibacterium gilvum
CATCAACTCCAATTGCTTTTCTAAGTTTTGGATTTACCAACTGATTATCTAGATGGCGTAAACTGTTTGTTTCATCATTAATTGCGAATAAAAAGAGTTTCAAAGCACGGTCAAATGTTAATTTTTTGACGTAAGCATCAAAGCTTTGAATAGCTTTTTGAGATTTACCACTTAATTTTTCTAAATTTATAAACGAAAACCATTTGCTTATGGTCATTTTTGTTTTATACTTATCCATGTTGTTGGTCCTTTGTAATGGTCTTGGATAAGTCATCCACTCCCATTATAAAGGATTTTTTTATGCTTTAAAATGCTTAAAATTTTAATGCAACACTAGTGATAATATTTATAAACCGTGTGATTGCTAACAGACTTTCGTAGTTTCCTAACGAGAGAATTCTTAGATACATAGTTTGCAAAAAAGCGATCTACATCTTCTTTTAAATACAGTTCTTTGGCAGTTTTACCATATTTAGTATCAAGGATTTTTTCCTCTAAATCGATTTTTGTTATATTAAATTCAGTTGGTAACTCTGTTATGGATCTTCTTAATTTATTGATAAAGTATCCGTTGTTCGAGTTTTTATTAAATTTCTCCACAGTTATTTCGTATATTGTCATATAGTCTCTATTATTTTTGCCTAAGTCCTTTTCCAAATTCTTGAACATCCTTCCACATTTTATGATTAAATGGCATATTCAGACCTGTTATATTGTCCAATTCGTCGGGAGAAAGCAGGCTTAATGCCTTTCGTATGTTATAAGTTGCAGTAATAATGTCAAAATAGGATTCCATAGACTGCGTTGACCTGTCACCACGTAATACTGCAGTTTGTTTCTCATTAAATCCAGCGTCCAAACACATATTAGTAAACGCCCCTCTACCAATGTGTGAGCGCCATTTTGTTTGAGAGAAGTCTAGATAATCCTGATATCTACCGGGAGTACCGAGTAACATCCCTAAATAGGTATTCTTCAATTTTAAAAATCTTTTATCATATGTGTCTGCCGACATTGGACTCCCTTCTGTATCATAAAACAATGCATTGGGATGTATGGGTTTCTTAATCTTTTTAAGTACGGTCTCTACATGATGCTTGTATAAATAATTTAAAATCGGATCAATCAGACAGGATTGATCTCTTGGGTTCTTAACCTGTATTGTTGAAACATCGCTAAATCTTGTAAATAATTCATTTTGGCGATCCCTTACAAGTAGGACTAATCCTTCGACACCATACTTTTGCCCATTTTGTGATTTTAAAGCCGTTCTAGTCATGTTTACTACTTCACCTTTACGCAACCCTCCAAATATTTGTAAAGCCAATCCAAATGCAATATCAGGCGTCTCATGCTTTGCCACATAAAGTATCTCACGAATATATTGCAAACGAATAAAAGTTCTATTCTCGTTAGATTCATGATCTTGGGGTACTATATCTTTTCTTTTTACTCTTTCACGTAAAAGCGTTTCATCTGTCTTTTTATAAGTGAAATCAATTTTATATACTTTTCTAACTTCTTTTCCCGTTCTTACAGAAACCAGCTTAAATTTAGGTTTATGCTTTAGTACTTTTTCATCCCATAAATACTTATAAAATTTTGCTAAAAAATTCTCTTTCATTTCTAAAGTCTTATTTTTATTTGATTTCTCGTCTACACAGTATTGTAAATAAGCATTTGCATGTTTCTCTCGTAAATCTGCCAAACCTTGAACTTCGGTATATTCAGTTAATCCTTGGTTCACTTTATCTAATATAAAGTTTAAAAAAGGAACAATAATTTGTGCTACAGTAAGTTCAGTGTTTATAGAGCCGGAGTTTCTATGGTAATTCTTAAATAAAAAATGGCTTATGGGATGAGGGATTACTCCTTTTGTTGTCTTGTTCTCTAGTCCAATAATGAATGAAGGTGTATTTACAATATCCCCGCCTTGTTTCCTATAGTATTTTATCGCCTTCCACACAAACCTATGGTTTCCATTCTCCATTTAGTTTACCTCCAAAACTCTTATCGGACGAACATATATTCTTATTTATAGTTTGAACGATTCCTCTTGAAAAGTCAATCAACTTTAAACATTTTTAATGGGATAGCCTCGTAAAAATGTTAAGGTAAATCTAATATTAAAAAGCCTAATTTTTCGTTGAGAAATTAGGCTTTTTTTATTCCACTAAAGCGTCCGTTAACGGAATAGTCCTTTCCGCTATTAGCTGGTATTGTGGTAGATCAGCAATATGCTTCAGAACAAAACCTTTCTTGAGCACAATTCTTATCACAGAATTGTGCCCGATACTCTGCAGGACTTAGCATAGAGTCTTTAACTAATTTCACTTATGCCTTAGTCAATATTAAGTACCTTCAATCATATCCCGCCTACTATAACCAAGGTAACCTATTGCCATCAAAGCGATGCTAATCACAGTTATTGTAATGAAAATTGGAGTATCAAAATTCTCCATTGGCATTCGTGGAATCCAGCTTTGAATGGCTGTTTTGGAAAACCATTCTGGTAAGTCCAAGATACCGCCAAAGTAGTTTATTACAAAGGAGTAGCCAAGGTAAAGATAAACCACTTTTCCTAGTTTCGGTGACCAGCCGAGTGCTAAAGCCGCTAGACCAATAAAGAATAATACGGATGGTAAGAAGTTGTAGCCAGCAACAAGAAAATCTAGTGTATCCATCGTTGAGCTATCCCCCATGGCTGAGATAGCTGTACCACCAAGACTACCTGCAGCTAATAAAATTCCTACTAAACCTGCAAAAACCGCTAAACCAATACTGGTCCAAAAAAGTTGGGTGCGGGTCACTTTTGTAGCATAAATTTGACTTAAAAGGGATCGGTCTTCTTGTGTGAACAGTTTATTCACAATTGCAATTGGCAATATCGATACCAAACCAATCATGACCATCATTATCGTGCTTGTGAATGATTCTTCAATGGAAACGCCTGAACTGCTGAACATTTGTTTCATTACTTCGCTACTTTCAAGGAAGGTTTGCATGTCTCCATAAATTGAACCATAGGCTACCCCCATAAGGATAAAGGCAATCAACCAGCTAATCATCACACCTTTGTTAATTTTGATAAATAGTCCACGGACAGACAGTAACGATTTCTTTGCATATCTTCGGCCCTCCCTTTCAGGAAGATATCCAGCTCCCATATCGCGTGAGCCTTCAAGGGCAAAAGCAATGACTACCATGATTAAACCGAAAATAAATGCAAAAAATAGTAAGGTCCAGTTATTTTCCGTAAAGGGATAAGTTAAATATGCCCACCCCAAAGGGTTGAACATGGATAAGTCAACATTGGAGACATCTGTTCCGGCACGAACAATATACAATAATCCTATAATTCCAAGTGCAGAACCTGTTGCAGCAGATGAAGTTGGCATGATTTGCGCCATAACCAGAGCAATCCCAGCCCCGATAATACCTGCAAATCCGACCGACGCTCCAAATAAAAAGGAACCTTCAGCAGAAATCGTATCGGCACCAAAACTCATCATTACGCCACCAATAAAAAATGCTAATAAGACATTAATGAAAATTGTCTCTACTATTGCAGCAAAGGAATTTGCTTGACGACCTATTTGAAATGAGCGCACTAGCTCAGAAAGGCCAAGATCCTCTTCTTTACGCGTATGACTTACCACGTGTAAAGCAGCTATTATCATCGCAAATAAACCGCAGAATAGCAGCATTTCGTGCGCATACATTGCTCCTAAAGTGTAATCACTTGCTGTTTCAACTGGCGTAGGGCCCACCATGGATATCATTGCAGGATTTTGCAAAGTTTCGTACATTCCCAGCAAGCCTTGCCCTTTTGCTATTTCTTCAAAAGCTGGAACAAAAGCAGCTGAAAACAAGCCAATTCCTAAAATCCAAACAATAATTTTTTTCCAATCCCGTTTGAGATATAGTACAAACAGTGTATCCCATTGAGCGAATTTTTCCTTCATCGTATTTCATCCTCCTCTCAGGCGCTTAGCCTTCATAATGACGCATAAACAAATCTTCAAGAGTTGGTGGTGCAGATTCAAATTTTTTGACACCTAGTTTGCTCGCTTCCATTAAAATATCGTTGAGATATTGATTATTCGCAGAGAATGTCGCCTGATTATCTTTTTGTTTAAAATTAAACACGCCATTTACACTGGCCATTTCAGCCACATCACCTTCTGCTTCTATGGTTACAGTGGAACGAGTCAAGTGACGTAATTCATCCAGGGTTCCAGCTTCCACAATTTCACCTTGGCGAACGATAACCACCTTATCCGCCAAACGTTCAACTTCACTCAAAATATGAGAGGATAACAGGATGGCTTTACCTGATTCCTTGATTTTTTCAACTTCTTCTTGAAAAACTGATTCCATCAAAGGGTCAAGACCGGAAGTTGGTTCATCAAAAATATATAAATCCGAATTAACAGAAAGTGCTGCTATCAAACCAACCTTTTGCCGATTTCCTTTTGAATATCCTTTGGCTTTTTTCTTTGGGTCCAGCTCAAAGCGTTTAATTAAAGAGTCACGTTTTTGCTTATCTCCCCCACCATGCAATTTAAGGAATAAATCAATAATCTCACCGCCTGTCAGATTTCCCCACAGTGTGACATCTCCTGGGACATAAGAGATACGTTTGTGAATTTCAAGGCTATCTTTCCAAGTATCCTTACCGAATATCTCCGCATCACCTGCTTCTCGGTTAATAATTCCCAGCAAAATACGAATAGTTGTGGATTTACCAGCTCCATTGGGGCCTATAAATCCGACTACTTCTCCGGTATTTACGGTGAATGAAACATCACTTAATGCCCGAAACTTACCGAAACTTTTTTGTAGACCTTGGACATTTACAATTTCTGTCATAGCATAAACACTCCTTTATTAAAGATTGTGACACCCTTTTTACAACATACTTTTCAGTTCATACAGAAGTTGAAAATTATGGATTAAATAACACCTAAACAATCACCCCTCAGGTTGATAAACTTATACATGCTTTACTTCATTTTTATTTGTAAAAGCTGTATTTCAGTATTTCCGTATACCCTTTCCATTCCTCAAGATATTTCTCACCAAATTCGTGGAGATCTTCAAAGGTGTTTATTTGGTGCAGTCCTTTCTCACCGAATCCGAACATCGTCCAATTCAGGATTTCAATCGCCTTTTCAATTTCAATCCCTTCACGGAACTTAGAGTAATCAATATGCTTATATATTAGCTCTGTGCCCCGATCATAGACGGGATCAACTTTTTCCTTAATCATATCTTTTACTTCAGCTGATTCCTCTTGGATGGCAGCTGCCAGGAAATCAAAAACGTGAGGAAACTTTTTATGGATATACAGTTTCTGTAATCCGATATTTTCAATTCTTTTAAATAAATCCGTTTCACTCAAATCAATTTGTTCATAAAAATCCTCAATAACTTGAACACCGTATTCGATTAAATATATATAAAGATCTTTCTTGCTATGAAAATAATTAAACAACGAACCTTTAGAGATTCTTGCCTCTTTGACAATTTCATTTGTTGATGCTTTTTCAAAACCTCTTTTTACAAATTCTTTTATTGCAGCGTTTATAATAAGCTTTTGTTTTTCTAATTTCAGGTTGTTAAGTATGGGGTTTATGATGGTTACCTCCTTTCGACCATAAATCAAATGACCATTTTGGTCATTTGAATATAACACAAATGACCAAATCGGTCAATTGGATTCAAAAAACACAGGTATGGTTAGAGCTAAAGTTTGATCTACAAAATCACAATCCCATATTTTATGATCAATAAAAAAGAATCCATTTTGAAATAGAAATCAAAATGGATTCTTTTCTTGTGAATTAGCATGTAGTGTTATTCTACAAAGTGGCCCTTATGTACAATACAGGCGCTAATTCCGGGCGCGTCCTATTCCTGTATAGCTGGTAGACCTTGCTTGGCTTTTAAGCACATAATTCCTGCCCCCCTTATTTCCTTGATGCCTAAGCGTTTTAAACAAATGATAAGAAGAAAACAAAAAATAACTGTTTACAATATCGGTTCATTAATGTATGGTTGATTACACAACTAATCAACCCATCAACAAAATGGGAGGAAGGAGGTTTTTGTGAAAGCTGTTTTTGATGACTCCAGGCCAATCTTCCAGCAAATTTCAGAAATGATTGCTGATGATATTGTTGATGGTGAGTTGCATGAAGGAGATCAAATTCCCTCAACAACAGAGATTTCTAAATTTTATCAAGTGAACCGCGCAACGGTGCAAAAAGGCTTATCAATGCTCGTTGATGCAGGTTATGCATATAAACAGCGTGGCGTTGGGATGTTTATAGCTAAAGGGGCTAAAAGCCGGTTGCTTGCTGAACGTAAAAAGGATTTTCACCTTCAATATCTCAAACCATTGCTGGAAGAAGCAAAGCGAATTCAGATGACAAAAGAGGAAATTATTCGATTTATTGAGGAGGACAACGATGATTGATATTCAAAACTTATCGTTTTCATATGGGAATGTAACAGCGCTCGAAAAGGTAACGTTACAAGAGGACGAACCGATTATTACAGGGTTGTGGGGACGTAATGGCTCTGGAAAAACAACGTTAATGAAATTGATTTCCGGACTAGAAAAACCCAATCAAGGAAAGATCAATGTGAACGGAATCAATCCCTATAACAACAAAGAGGCGATGAACCAAGTGACTTTTATGCAAGAAAACCACCCATTTTCAGACTTATGGGACGTAGAAGATGCCCTTCGTTTTGGTGCATTTTTCAATAAAAACTGGGATCAGAAGTTAGGCGACGAATTGATTGATATGTTTGAATTACCAAGGAAAAAGAAAATCAAGCAATTTTCAAAAGGGATGCAGACAATGATTAAGATTACACTTGGGCTAGCCAGTAAATCACCAGTGACGATCATGGATGAACCTTCCAACGGCCTAGATGCTCATATGCGTAAGCAGTTTTATGACGTACTGCTCGATAGTTACGAGGAAGATCCTCGATTAATTATGCTATCAACACACCACATTGATGAACTTGAACCACTCTGTGAAAAAATTGCAGTGGTTGATCAGCAAACGATTATTCGGTATGAAGAAATAGAGAAATTGAAGAATTATGGCATTCACTTGTCAGGGTCAGTAGAGTCAGTGGAATCACTGTTTGGAAATAGCAAGGTCATTGACAAACGTAAACTTGGGAAGCAAATGAATGTCATGATTGATGAGCCTTTCAATGCAGACTGGGAGAGACAGGCAAAAGAGGTTGGAGTTAACATCGAAAAAGCACCACTTCAGGATTATCTCGTTAATCTAACAAAAAAGGGAGGGCAAAAAATATGAACACGCTTAAAGGACCGTTTCTACTCATGTTTAAAGAGATGCGGATGACTTTTTATATCAACTTTGGAATAACGATCGCTTTAATGGCATTGTATATTTTTTTAAGTTACTCAACTGGTGAGAACGGAAATTTAGGTTCAATCTTCGGCCCATTTTATGCCGTTTTTCTCATTTATCCATTTATTCTTTTTCAAGGGTACAAATATATTCTTTCATTAGGCGGAACGAGAAAACAGTTTATGATGGCAACCTTTGCATCTGTTAGCATCTACATGGTGCTAAGCGTGCTCATTCTAAATGGATTACATTTATTAAGCCAATTTTTTATCGATCAAGGGCAAATCTTCCATATGGCCGACCTCGTTAACGGCTCTCATCCGCTATTATATATCTGGATTGATCTATTATGGATGGTTTTTCTCTTTGGCGTTGGGATAATGATTAAAACTATTTGGTTTAACCTCGGCAATGTAAGAACCTTAATTTGTGGAGCCATATTGTTGATCGTATTAATTACAACATACACTTTTGCTGACCTTAGCCCATTTATAGAATTTGTGATTGTTGATCATCTCTTATTTGTCCACATTCTTGCAGGGATCGCAGTATTATTCATGCTGCTCTCTTACCTCATCATGAGAAATGGGCCATTAGAACGTGGAGATCGGGCTAGATTCATTGGGAAACAGCAACCTGAATAAGCTTTTTTAGAGTAATTAGTAGTTATTTAAAGGTTACCGAAATTGGTAACCTTTTTTGATTGGAAATAAAAAATACGCTTCTTCATCTAACCTGGCTTAATTCAACAAACAAACAGCTCCTGACCCAGTAGCCGGTGTTCCACAATATTGCCCTATAATGGATTAATATGACTGGTGTTTTTCATGGAGACCCCATTTCATATTCGGCTTTTCCTTTTAAAAAGTCAAGCATATATATGATCTATTCCCCCTTGTTAAACAAGGGATTCAAAACTTTTTTTAATTTAGGATGTTGTTTGAACATCATCATCCACATAATAAAATGACTGTTTTACTCATATCTAACACATTCTTTCTATTCTTGTTCAATAGGGGTCAGCGTTAAATCTCCGTAGCGCTCTTTTGTTTCTTCTGTATTTGCGATAAACCGGTATTCATCATTCTCTTGACTAATAGTAAAGGCAACAGGTTCGCTTTCAGCGTTTTCTCGCATGGAAAATTCGGTTTCATCTTCGTTTAGAGAATAAGTGTAACCAGTTGAAAACATATCTCCTAATTGGAATGTAACAGTATCTGCATGAAAGTCAGCAGTATATGCTTCTCCATTTGTAGCCACAACATTCCATTCATTCTCCTGCAAATCTTCATGAACAGACGTACCGCAAGCAGATAATGTAAGGATAGTAAAGACAGTAAAGAGAAGAACGACGATTTTTTTCATGTTAAATTACTCCTTTTTGTTTTTTATCTACGGGATACTAAGTGCATAGCGGAACGTGCTACGCTTTGACCAGTTCGGCCGATACCGCTTGAAAACCAAATACTTTTAACTAAACTTGGTCCGCTGATAACCAATGCACCTGTACCGATCAATGCCGGAATTTTTGGCCAAAGGGTCTCTGATTCCATAGTGAGTGCTTCGACAAACAATGCCATTGATAAGGTTAATACAACGATTGTGACGGTGTGGCTTATAATATCTCTCCACCAGTTCTCAATGAAGCTAAAAGTTTCTGACACAACTGAAATAGCAACCAATGGGGATAATATTTCGTCCATTAGCAACTGAGCTTGTTCAACGAAGATTTTGAAGATAAAGAATGCTACAACAACCATGACTAAGAGCCAAACAAGCAGTTGACCCATAACTCCACCGAATACATCAACAAAGTTTTCTGACTCTACTAGCGACTCAACACTAGCTATCATTTCATCCCCCATTAGACCTACAAAGTAGCCTGTGAAGGGTTCGATTATTCCTTTCATAACGATAGATACTACAAAAGGCATAATGACAAGCAACATGCCTGCTTTGAACGAACCCACTACTGTATGCCAAATATTTGCTTCTTGACTACCTTCTGCTTCTCCGATTAGTTGATTGATAACTTTTCCTAATGCTACACTGACAAGCAATAGACCACCGAACCATACAAATATGTCATAGGCTTGTAAAGCAATTCCACCGAGCCCCTCATAACTAAACATGACATTTTGCAAAAAGTTGATAAAAATTTCCACAAGTTCAATCAACCAGTCTCTTATCATTTCAAGTATTCTAGTACCCAGATCATCAAAGTTAAACACATTCCTCCCCCTCTCTATTCATCTATTGCTTCGGCTAGACCTTCATCTTGATAATCTTCTAGAAAGGCACTTACTGCTTCATTGTGGGCTTCGTCTTTCGCTTTTTTCTTCATTTCTTCCAACTCGTCTTGTCTTTCCTTAATGTCTTGCTGTCTTTCTTCTTCACTAGCTTCAAACTCTTTAATTTCTTCTTCTAAACGTTCTATCTGTTGAGCGTTTGGACGGTTGACATATTTGTTTTGGCTAAGCATTTCAAATGGATCTGGAAACAGGTCAAATTGATACGCTTTTTTCGCTTTAATAGGCGGTTTATTCGCAAAAACAATCAATTCCGTATCGTCTGGCATGCTTTTTACTTCGCCTGCGGTCATAAGGTCACGTCCAGAGTAACTTTCATTATCAGAGGTACTGCTACTGCTTCCTTCTTGCTTTGCATTCTTGCTACTCGAACGGTTACTAGTTTCTACTTTTACAGTCGCTTTTCCGAGTAAATCAGAAAAATATTTAGCCGTCGTATTATTAGCTGCGTTCATACAAATTTGAATAGAACAGTTTCCTAAAATCGACTCTGCTTTTTCTTTGTTATAGCGGTCTTGCAACTGCGTGAGTGTTTGAATAATGGTTGCTACGCCAATGCCATACCCTCGACAAGTGGCTAAAAACTCCTCGTAATTCGTAAATTTTCCTAAGTTAACAAATTCATCTAATATAAAGTTCACTGGTACAGGTAATTTTGCATGGTGGTCGGAAGCTAACTCATAGAGTTGGTCGAACAATTGAGAAAAGAATATGTTTGTTAAGCCTTCCCAACTGGTGTCCATCACTGGAATAATGACATATAACATGGTCTTTTTTCTGCCAACGTCTTGCAAGTGAAAATCGCTGAAACCTGTAAAATTTCCCACTGTTTCATTGATATAATCGGCAATTGTGGTTAAGAGAGAAACAATAATCGAGCCTTTCATATCTCCTCGCGACTTTTTATACCCCAATTCATACAACTTTCTTGCAGGGTGTTGAATATCTAGGCTTAAAAAGGCTTTGTCTAGTTCGCTTTCTTCGTCATCACTATCAGCTTCTCCATGATTTTGTAGAAACTCTACGATACCGCTCATATTCCGCTTGGTAGGGTGCAATTCAAGTTTTGCGTATAAAATCAAAGCTGATAATAGGGAACGTTGAGAATAATACCAAACGTCTTTTTTTCCGTCTTTGTTGGAACTGTCTACAATTTTTGTAGCGACATTCGTTGCTTCCACGTCAGAAGTGACATAATCAATCGGATTGTAGCGGTCAGAATGTTGCATTTTCGCAAAATTAATAACGTGAACGTCATACCCTTGGCGTTTCTTGAAATCAGCGGTGTGTTCGTAGACTTCTCCTTTTGGATCAGTCACGACAATGCTGTTTTCCGTTTCATTTAAAATGTTTGTGATTACGAAACCTTGTGTCTTATATGACCCTGGTCCACCGATAACCATAATGTTTCTGTTTGGTTTGCTATCGGTTGGTTGGACGATATAGTCTTTTCCAATTCGTCCTAAAATCGTGCCTGTCATACAGAGAACTCCTTTCTATTGTTTTACGGACTTCATAAATTCTGATTGAATACCTCTTTTTGATTGTTTCTGAAAATTTTTCTTGTCAAAAATATCAGTGGACGTGCCCCAACGAGCTGAACCATGATAGGCATTTTTGTTTTCCGTATCCCAGCCTTCTTTTTTTGACTTCCCTTTGTGTAAGACAAGAGAGTAAATAAAAATAGCAGCTGTGCCTAAAATAAAAAATGGGTTTTTCTCCTGCCAATAGCTTTGAATAATCGTAGGCAATTTTTGGAACATGGCTGAGATTTCTTGGATAACTAAATCGCCTGTAATATCTAACTTATATTCGGATAAGATAAACATTGCTTCTAATGCCATTAATAAAATGGCTTCCAGAAAAATGAATGTAATCAATATCCATGTGAGCTTTTTCAATACCGCTTTAGCTGTATCATTCATGCACTATTCTCCTCGTATAATAAGTTTGAAGATAAGAATTGTACTTATCTTCTTTGGTTGTTAATTTCTTAAGTAGTTCAGAAGCTTCTCCCCCATGGGGGAGAAAATTTTCAAAACTTTTAGTCATCTAGTTAACTTTTGATCTTTGACAATTTAATACTATCCATGGGTTCTGCTTGGTTATTCCGTGCTGTTTCTGTGTAAAATAGAATCAGATGGAAGTCGGTTCTTAGTGGGATGAAGCTTCTTCTCCTTGTAGATCAACTACACTAAAAGCATGCTTCCCGTCATAGTGTTGAGACTATATACTCATAAGCTGAAT
>NZ_FNYW01000050.1 GCF_900109085.1 Alkalibacterium gilvum
AAAAAAACGCTCTTTTCTTTCTTTAAAGCTACAGATAAGGACAGACATGCCCGTTTCAAGAGTGCCCTTACCACTCTTCATCAGCAATCTATTTTCGAAGTACGAGATGAAAACAAAAAAGGTAAATGGAATTTTAAAATAATTTCTCCTATATCGAGCAGTGAATGGAACGATTACAATGATACTGTGGCCATTAAATTTACAGATGACATCATGCCTTACTTGATTGATCTAAAACGGAATTTCACTCAGTATCTGATTACTGATATCATAGAGTTAAACAGTAAATACAGTACTATTTTATATAAATGGTTTTCCATGAACTTCAATCAGTTTGAAACATATAAAGATTCAACAAACCGTACAAAAAAACAAATCGAACAAATGAAGAATCCTTATATCGATATTCAGGAGTTACGTAGGATGACAAATACGTTAAATGATTATAAAAGAATGTTTGATTTTGAAAAAAACGTCCTAAAATCATCCTTAGAAGAAATAAACGAGTACACACATTTCATTATTACTTATGACAAAATTAAAAAAGGTCGCTCAATTGCTGGGATTCAATTTCATATAGAAAAGAAAAAAACAAAATCTCTACTGCCTTATAAGGAAAACGACTTGGATTATCAAAAAGATAAAGCTCAACAAGAGAAAGAAAGGCAAAACTTATTTAACAAAGCAGTCCAAAGCAAGTATACGACCTTGTTGGGAGAAAATTTCTTAATTGGATTTAGAGATATGCAAGATGTTTCTAGAATGGCCGATTTACAAAAACAGGTGTATCCACTTTATGATGAGTTAAAAGAGTTACGCGGGTTAAACGGAGTGAAAGACCATATCAGTTATGTAGCGACACATAAAGACGGTGCTAGCATTCAGTTGCGAAATATTGTGAAGTATCTAAAACGATCTATTGAGCAATATTTACAAACCGTTAAAATACAAGATTTAGATGGGTAGGGATTCCGATGGCGGAAAAAACAATTAAAGAACTTGCCGATGAAATAGGCGTCAGTAAGACGGCCATTCATAAAAAAGTAACTCCAGATATGCGAAATAAATTTTTTTCCAAAATCGGAAATAAATTTGTAATTAGCGAAGAAGGACAAGAAGCTATCAAATCAACGTTTATTGTCTCGTTTTCGGAAACCGAAAACCAGAAACCAGAAACCGATAATTCGAAAACTAAAGGAACTAAATCAGAAAATACGCAAACAGAACCGATAACTAAAGAAACCAAGTCGAAAACTACGATAACCAGTGAGGTTTCCGAAAATAACTTATCAGATACTGCTATAAAAATAATAGAAAATTATCAAAAACAGCTTGAGCAGAAAGACAAGCAGTTATCCGAGTTACATAAACTATTAGATCAACAACAGCAGCTCACTTTGCATTCTAATCAGCAAAATGAATTGCTACAGTTACAGATCAAAGCTAATGAGAACGAAAAAAAAGAACAACCTGATTCAAATAAACAATATGTTAAAAAGAAATGGTGGCAGATTTGGAAATAAAAACCACATTCCCTAATGTTTGGGAAATGTGGTTTTTAATTTATTATCATAGGCGCGATTATGTTAACTAATACTTTTAAGGACAATTGAAAAATTAACTTTTTTCTTTATCTCTTCTTCTGATTCTTAAAAGTTCAATTAAAGTAAGTGCTATAGCTGTATATAACCCTCCACCGATAATTTTTTTATTTACTATATATTCAATTGAAATACCGATAAAACTGGTAAATAGCATTATTAATATGACATGAGCATACGGGTGTTTTTCTGTAAATTCTTTATATTTATTAAACATAAACTCACCTCTAACCTATATAGCTACTTCGTTTTGTATTTGGTTGCAACATGTTTTCCTGCTGCATTATACCCTTTGCTCATATAAAATCCTACCCAACCATTATCGTTAGTAAAGGGAAAGCTGTATAATATAGTAAAACGAATCTTGATAACATATGAGTGACAGAAATAAGCAAAATAAAGGGATAGGAGATTGTGAGTGTAATAATGAAATCTATTTTAAAAAGTTTTTTAACTATCGTATTTTGGTATCTCATTAATGAGATAGTTTCTTTTTTCTTTGGCCACCTAATACCTTATCCTACTGAAGAAAATACCGGCGTCATCTTGCTATATCCTTTAATATTTATCTTGGAAATAATTTTAGCTTACATATTAACCTATTTTATATTTAAGGTTGCCAGTAAAAATTAAAATCCTAGCCTAAAATTAAGTAGAGTCTCGCTAATCTCGTCTTCATTGATTCCGATATAGCGTTTGGTGATTTTTTCGCTGCTGTGACCGAATATTTCCATGAGTGTAGCCACGTCTTTGGTTTTCTTATAATAGTGATACCCAAATGTCTTCCGCAGCGTGTGCGTGCCGATATCGTCCCGATCTAATAGTGCGGCGACCTTTTGAAACATCTGATAGACCGTATTGACTTCTAAATGACCGCCTTTAGTACTGGGAAACAAATAATCTTCTGGCTCCAGGTCTTTCGTGTAGTCCTGGATCAACTCCTGCAGGCTGCTTAAATATAAAATGCGTGTTTTTCCGGTTTTTTGCTCCACAATACGTGGGTTTTTCGAGGAAATCACGTCTTTTTTCTTTAATTTCACGATATCAGACATGCGTAAACCGCTATTAATGCCGATCAAAAACAAGAAAACGTCGCGTTCGGCGTTTTTGTTGCGTCTCAAACAGAATAAAAAGTCGTTGATTTCTTGCTGCGTTCTTAAGGGTTGGACGTTATAACTCATTGAAATGTGCTCTCCTCTCACAAAACGGATACATGATTTCATTCATTATAACACGAAATCATGTATTGGACACCGGTATAAAAAAAGAACCCTATGGGAATAGGATTCCGGATACACGTTTTTATCTAATTTCATGTATCTTGTATTCAAGTTACGCCACAAGAGTGTGGTTGACATATCATTTTGAGTTTGAACATCTAGATAAATATAAATAAGTAATAGAGACAAAAAATGTAGTGTAATCCTTAATTATCTCTATTACTCGATTAATTTGAAGGTGTGCAATCATTCTTTAGACTGCCCTTAGCAATCGAAGTCCATTCAAAATAACAACCAAAGTACTTCCTTCATGAATAATGACACTGATGGCAATATCCGTTAAGCCCAAGAAACTAACGACAATTAAAAAAACAACAACGGCCATTGAAAAAATAATATTCTGCCAAATAACACGGTTCATTTTCGAAGAAGTATTATGAGATTGTACCAATTTAGATAAATTGTTTTGCATTAAAACTAAATCAGATACCTCTACTGCCACATCAGTCCCATCTCCCATAGCGATTCCCACATCTGCATTAACAAGAGCAGGAGCATCATTTACACCGTCTCCAACCATGGCGGTCACACCGTATTTTTCTTTTTGTTCGTCTATTATTCTGGATTTGTCTTCCGGCATGACATTTGCAATCACTTCATCTATTCCCAATTGTTTAGCAACCGCTTTTCCCGTCATTTCTGAGTCACCAGTAATTAATGTGGTGTGTATACCTTGTTTTCTGAAATACTCAATGGTTTCTTTTGCATGTTCACTTGGAATGTCCATGAGGGCAATAAGGCCTAGAACCTCTTCATCTACTGCTACGTACACGATTGTCTTACCTTCTGAAGCCCATTCATTATTTAAACGACTATACTCATCTGAAACATCATCAAACGAAGTCGGTTTTCCTATACGATAATTTCTCCCTTTGTAATCTCCTGTCAATCCTTTACCAATCTGGTTTTCTACATCAATAGTTAGTTTGTTTTTTTGCTCAAACTTTCTTAGAATAGCATCTGCTAAAGGGTGATTGGATTCTTTTTCAAGAGCTACTACGATATCAATCATGTTTTCTTCGTTCACGGAATCAGCAAAATAATAATTGGTTACTTCAGGTTTTCCTTTGGTCAAGGTGCCCGTCTTATCAAATGCAATTGCTTTAATATCGGCTAATTGAGACAGGTAAGAACTACCTTTTGAAAGGACTCCTTTTTTGGCTAAATTAGAAGTCGTCGATAGCGTTGCCGAGACAGTAGCTGCTGCTAAAGCACACGGTGAAGCTGCAACTAAAAGGACTAATCCTCTATAGACACTTTGTGACCATGTCCAATCAAGTAGAAAAGGTGCCAATAACATGAATAACGGAATGGCAATTAAAACAACTGTGACGTATTTGGGTTCAAATTTTTGGATAATACTCGCAGCTTTTGTTTGGTTATCTTGGTTCTGGTTCACTAATTGTAAAATTTTTGAAAATACTGTATCTTCGTTTTCTTTGGTGACTTTCATCGTGAAGCTACCTGTTCCATTAATTGGGTTCTGTTGCAAAGTTTTAAATAAAGAATAAAATCCCTTACGGTATCTATGATTTAAGCTGGGATTCCCAATAATACCTTGATTTCAGTACAGACCGAAAACCCGAAGAGAGTGCCTTCTTTTCGGGTTTTCTTATATAATCCTCGAATGGCTTCCATGCCTTTAATCGTGGTAGAGGCAGTGCGTAAACTTCGATAGAATTTATTGCGTCTCTTTACTGGACGATGGTCTTGTTCAATCAAATTATTCAGGTATTTAATGGTACGATGTTCTGTCCCTTGATAAAAGCCGTATTCTTTTAGTTTCTTAAAGGCACTTGTAATAGAGGGGGCTTTATCTGTGACTACAACCTTCGGTTCATCAAACTGCTTCACTAACCGCTTAAGAAAAGCATAGGCTGCTTGTGTGTCCCGTTTTTTACGTAACCAAATATCCAAGGTTAAACCATCTGCATCGATGGCTCGATACAAATAATGCCATTTTCCTTTAATTTTGATGTACGTTTCATCCATTTTCCATGAATAAAAGGATTTTTTATTTTTCTTTTTCCAAATTTGATAGAGTAGTTTGCCATATTCTTGCACCCAACGATAAATCGTCGTATGAGAAACGTTAATGTCACGATCATATAAGATTTCTTGAACTTCACGATAGCTAAGGTTATAACGAAGATAGTAGCCCACGGCTACAATAATCACATCCTGCTGAAATTGCTTTCCTTTAAAATGATTCATCGTCATTCCTCCTGCTATCTTTTTCTATTATTCTACCTTATTTGATAGTAGATTTAAAACTTTGCAACAGAACCAGAAATTTCTTCCTATGACGAGCTCTCTGACTTAAAGATAATATTTTCTAATAACTTCTAATCCCTCATTTAATTCATAAACAAGTGGTTGTCCTGTCGGTATCTCTAGTTCCATGATTTTATCCTCAGGTATATTTTCCATATATTTCGCTAACGCTCGAATGGAATTACCATGGGCAACTACTAAGACGGTTTTCTGATCTAGAATTGCCGGTGCAATTTCATCTTCCCAAAAGGGAATAACCCTGGCCAACGTAATTTTCAAGTTCTCACCCATTGGGATACTCCGTTTTTGTAAATGGGCATAACGTCGATCATTTAAAGCAGAATTAGGATCCTCTGGTTTTGCTAGTGGAGGCAGCGTATCGTAGGATCGACGCCAAATCTGAACTTGCTGAATACCAAATTTCTCAGCAGTCGCTTCCTTGTTGAGTCCTTGCAAAGCTCCATAATGGCGCTCGTTCAAACGCCAGGTTTTGATTTCAGGTACCCAGAGTTGATCGGAATCCTCTAAGATAATGTGACAAGTTTTAATGGCTCGTTTCAAAACAGAAGTAAAGGCTAAATCAAACTCTAATCCAGCTCTTTTGATTTTAAGTCCCGCTTCGTGAGCTTCTTTCAGCCCTAACTTCGTAAGATCAACGTCCACCCAACCAGTAAATTGATTCAACGCGTTCCATTCGCTTTGACCATGGCGCACAAAGACAACTCTTTTCACGTTTATCCCCTACCTTCATTATTTAATCGATTTTTTCTTATACCCATTAATATTAACTATCAGTTGATTAGGTAGACCGTAGCAATCGAAGTCCGTTTAGTATAACAACCAAAGTACTTCCTTCGTGGATAATGACACTAATCGCTATATCGGTTAAACCCAATAAACTAGCTATAACTAAAAAGGCGACAACAGCCATAGAAAAAATAATGTTTTGCCAAATGACACGATTCATTTTAGAAGAAATATTATGGGATTGGACTAATTTTAATAAATCATTTTTCATTAAAACCAGGTCAGATACCTCTACCGCAACGTCGGTTCCGTCACCCATAGCGATTCCCACATCAGCATTCACAAGCGCGGGTGCATCGTTTACACCATCGCCCACCATTGCTGTTACACCATATTTTTCTTTTTGCTCGTCTATAATACGTGATTTGTCTTCCGGCATGACATTCGCAATTACTTCATCTATTCCTAATTGTTTAGCAACTGCTTTTCCCGTCATTTCTGAGTCTCCAGTAATTAGGGTAGTGTGTATACCTTGTTTTTTGAAGTACTCAATCGTTTCTTTTGCATTTTCACTAGGAATGTCCATAAGGGCAATAAGTCCTACAACTTTTTCCTCTTCTGATACGTATACGACTGTCTTACCTTCTGAAGCCCACTCATCATTTAGGCGAATGTATTTATCTGCAACATTTGAAAAAGAAGTTGGCTTACCTATACGATAGTTTTTACCTTTGTAATCTCCTGTCAATCCTTTACCAATTTGATTTTCTACTTCCATATCTAATTTATTTTTTTGTTCAAATTTTCTTAGAATGGCATCTGCTAAGGGATGATTAGATTCTTTTTCAAGAGCCACTACGATATCAATCATCTTTTCTTCGTTTACGCTATCAGCAAAATAATAATTGGTTACTTCTGGTTTTCCTTTCGTTAAGGTTCCCGTCTTATCAAAGGCAATGGCTTGAATATCGGCTAATTGCGACAAATAAGAACTTCCTTTTGAAAGCACGCCTCTTTTGGCTAGATTAGAGGTTGCTGATAATGTTACAGATACGGTAGCTGCTGCTAAAGCACATGGAGAAGCTGCGACTAAAAGAACTAATCCTCTATAAATACTTTGTGACCAAGTCCAATCTAACATCAAAGGTGTGAGTAATATGAAGAGTGGAATCGCAATTAAAACAACTGTCACATATTTCGGTTCAAACTTTTGGATAATACTGGCAGCTTTCGTTTGATTATTTTGATTTTGATTAACTAATTGTAAAATCTTTGAAAAGACAGTATCTTTATTTTCTTTTGTGACTTCCATTGTGAAACTACCCGTTCCATTAATCGTACTCCCAAAAACCCCGTCTCCTTTAGATTTTTCTTTAGGGATACTTTCTCCATTGATAGAAGATTCGTCAATGGAGGTATTCCCAGTTAAAATGACTCCGTCAATAGGTACTTGATCTCCGTTCAGTACCTGGAGTTGGTCCCCTACTTTTAGTTCATTGACATCAACAATCTTTGTATTTCCGTCAGACATGATTAATCTTGCAGTCGTCGGATTCATTTCAAGTAATTTTGTGATTTCTCGTTTGCTTCTACCTTCAGCATAATCTTCTAAAAAATGCGCCCCAGAGAAAATGAGAATCAGCAATGTTCCTTCCCAGAAATTACCGATCAGTGAGGCCCCCAATGCAGCTAATCCCATTAAGATATGGGAGTTAGGCGTAAATCTCTTTTTAGATTTTGTATTCTCAATCGTTTCTCCAATTCCTTCAAGAAGAATAACATGGTAGCCCGCACTAATCGAAGCAATTGAAAACAAACTATTTTGTAATAAACTATTTTCTCCATCTAGAAATAACGCAATTATGGCTAATGCTAAACCAACAAAGTACAAAACGACTGGCATTTTCCCATGATCGTGACCGTGGTTGTGATTATGATTATGCTTTTCTTGAGACTGTTGTTTTTGGACAGTTTCCATTTATATTGCCTCCCTATATAATTTATAAGTCCTTTGTTTTCCATCATTTACTTCTTGAATCACAAAATTTCCGCTATTTCTGGATCCTTTCGTCTATTCCAAAAGTAAATCGTAATGAATCCACTTTACATATGGCTAACCAATCATATGTTTATGTTCTCACTTTATATCGCTATATACGTTTTGTCAAGATAAAGAGAACGCAACTTCTCTTTTATAAACAAAAGATTAGCATTGTTTCGCTCATATGGTAATATAGATATGAACGAAAGGTCATATGAAAGGAATAAAAACACTATGGATATAAAAACAACTTCTCCAATCGATAAAGAATCTATTCTGTCAATAAGCAAACTATTTAAGGTGATTAGTGATCCTACACGATTGTCGGTTCTCTTTCTTTTACAGAAAAAAGAGTGTAGTGTTGGAAATATAGCTATTTCTCTGGACATGGAACAGTCCGCTATTTCTCATCAATTAAAAACGTTGAAAGACGCACGCTTAGTAAAATCAAGAAGAGAAGGAAAAAGTATGCTTTACAGTTTAGATGACCTTCATGTTTTTAGTATTCTCGAACAAGTCTTAACTCATGTCAATGAATTAGAAAAATAAAACCAATTAGTTATGTAGCATACAAACTTAGGAGGTTTTTAAAATGTCAAAATCAGATAAAGACCATAATCACTCGCATCAGGATCAACCGAAAAAAATATTAAAATTGCTTTCTTCATAAATTTTATTTTCTCCATAAGTGAATTTTTCTTTGGGTTTCTTTTCAATAGTGTGTCTATTATGTCTGACGCAGTTCATGATTTAGGGGACTCTATTTCAATTGGATTCGCTTGGTTTTTTCAAGGTTATTCAGAGAAAAAACAAGATGAACGGTTCACCTTTGGCTATAACCGATTTTCTTTACTGGGCGCGCTGATAACTGGCGTTGTGCTAATTAGTGGCTCGTTCTTTATGATCTATCGTAGTGTGCCGCGTTTGCTTGACCCACAACCCGTAAATTATAGTGGCATGTTCTGGCTTTCTCTCGTAGCTATTGCATTGAATGGATATGCTGCTTGGATTTTAAGCAAAGGCACATCCAAAAATGAGGGTATGTTGAAACTCCATATGCTGGAAGACGTATTAGGGTGGATTGGAGTCTTGATTGTGAGTATTCTAATGAACTTTACCGAGGCATATCGTCTGGATCCTATCTTATCGATTTTGATTGCACTCTATATCCTCTACAAAACCGTTCCTGAATTTTTCACCACAATGAAAATTTTATTGAATGGTTCGCCTGAAAATGTAAACGTAGAAAAACTTGCTGATTCAATCAATAACATTCCTGCTGTAAAAGACCTCTCACATTTTCACATTTGGTCACTGGACGGGGAAGAAAACGCCCTTATCGTCACGGTTCTTATAGACCCTTCAGACATAGACAAGGCTAGGGAAATAAAAGAAGTAATTGCAGAAGTCGCACACAAATCAAGCGTAGAGAATCATATCACAATAGAAATAACTACAAGCAAAGAAGAGCTTGAAAAGGGATACTCCCACAACACATAAGATAGTCAGTCCTACGCTAAAAAACACTTCGTCATTTGAAAAGCAAAAAAGGCAGCGACTAAACAAATCGCTGCCTCTCTTTTTATCTTTCGTGATTATGATTTTTTTAAAAACCTAGTAGCGTTTGTATCGTCCCGTTCTCTACCAAGATAAAGATTCCTAATCCAATAAACACGATTGGGACAATGATTCGTTCATACTTTTCTAACGTTTCGGAAACAAAGGAAATTTTTGCCAACTTATAACTGATAAAGCAAAGAATCGCAATCGAAATAACGAATACTACTAAGGCAATTAAAATTTCTGAAAAAGCTAACGAAGTAAAGTAGGGAATATAAATCCCTAAATTGTCTCCACCTGACGCAATGGTTATTAAGGCGACAGTCCAGAATAACCGACTGGTTCCTCTAGATTCTAGTTTTTCAACGACTTCCTCTTCTTCTTCCTCCTCTTCGCCTATCACAGCGACACGGATACCTAAATAAATTGGAATTAATCCAAGAAGTCCAATGATCCAATCTTGCGGAATAAAATTCAGCACATAAGCAGCAAACAAACTTACAGCTACCAAAATGCCTGTTCCAAGATATTGACCCCAAAAAATGTGTCGAATACCTTTTTGTGTGTGACTTTGAGAAAAGATAATGAGCAAGATAAACAAATAATCAATGCTGGTAGAAATATAAACAGCGATAGCTGAAAAAATACTTTGTAACAAAATAACTTCCTCCAAACTAAGATTTCATAGATAGATTTTCTGATAACTTTAAAAAAACATGAATAGCGGAAAGGATGTCTTCATTCGCTAAAGAGTAATAAACTACTTTTCCATCTTGACGTGATTTTGCCATTCCATGTTTTTTTAAAAAACGTAAATGGTGTGACGTTGTAGCAACGCTAGCAGTAAGTATTTCTGCTAAATCACAGACACACATTTCCTTATAGGTTTCTAAAGCATAGAAAATTTTAATTCTAGAAGAATCGCTGAAACATTTACCTAACACAAGTAAATTTGAAAAATCTTTTTGATCCAATTTATTTTTTATTACAGTTACTTTTTCTTTATGTACGATAGTCACTTGGCAAACGTTTTC
>NZ_FNYW01000003.1 GCF_900109085.1 Alkalibacterium gilvum
CAAGTGCGATAGCGAGATCTTGATAGGACACTTCTGTAGTTAAGTATAACTCTACCGCATCTCTCTTGAATTGAACAGAATAACTCTTAATTTGACGACTGCGTTTCAAACTTTCTTTTCCCATTGCTTTATAACTAGCTACCCATTTTTGAATAGTTGTTTTACTGGATATCCCATATTTGTTGGCAAGGAATAAATATCCTCCTCTTTGATTTAAATAATCTTGAACGATTTTCATTTTTAACTCATAGCTATATTTAGCCATAAAAATACCCCCAAAAGTTAGAATTTTTAGGTCTAACTTTTGGGGGTCGGCTCAAAGAGCCCCGGCCTTTCGTTATTTATTTTTTTACTTATTTAGCGTTTTTGTAACGTTTTGATACTTCTTCCCAGTTTACAACGTTCCAGAAAGCTTTGACATAGTCAGGACGCTTGTTTTGGTAATTCAAGTAATAAGCGTGTTCCCATACATCTAATCCTAAAATAGGCGTTTTTCCTTCTGAGTAAGGAGAATCCTGATTCAATGTATTCATAACTTCTAATTTACCATCAGTAACGACTAACCATGCCCATCCTGATCCAAATCGGCCTGTTGCTGCGGCAGCAAATTTTTCTTTGAATGACTCAAAGTCACCAAATGTTTCTTTTATTGCGTCTGCTAATTCACCTGTCGGCTCTCCGCCACCATTTGGCGAAAGAATTTCCCAGAAAAGAGAGTGGTTTGCATGTCCACCACCGTTATTTCTTACAGCAGTTTTGATATCTTCAGGTACTGAATCCAGTTTTTTCATTAAATCTTCGATACTTAATTCAGCTAACTCCGGATGATTCTCAAGAGCTTTATTTGTTTTAGTTACATATCCTGCATGATGTTTGTCATGGTGAAGATGCATTGTTTCTTCATCTATTGTTGGTTCCAATGCGTCATAAGCATATGGTAAATCTGGTAAAGTGTATGTCATAATTAACATTCCTCCTATTACTATTTATCGTACACATCTATTGTAACATTTCGGTCACACTATTCAACTAATACGCTTCACTTTCCTTGTGCGCAATCTAAAAAGAGCTAGCTTGCTCTTTCTTTTTCATACAACTTAAGGATGATTGCAATTTAACGCGTTTAGAAGTAAACTTACCTTATTACTTAAAAACAGAAAGGCGTTTATTAAATGAAGGAATACTTAAAACTTGGTTTCACTGCTCCAAATGAACTCTATAAAGCAATGAAAATGACTAGAAAACAATTATTCTATTATTTCGCTTTGCTCACTCTTGTTATCACTATTTCGATGGCATCATTGTTGATGACCGTTATGGGTAACCTTAAAGAAGATGGTCAAGAGATTACTGAAAAACTTCCCTCTTTTCAAATTACTGATGACAAACTTATGGTAGAAGAAAAAACAGAATCCTATGTCCATCAAACAAATTCTTTCTTATTCTTCTTTGACCCGAATGATTCTATACAAGAAGAAGAAATCGACACTAACGTTGAGCGCTTGAATACACCAATTGGTATAGGCTTAATGGATGATCAATTTTATTTAAATATCGTGGGACAATCCTTACCTGTTTCATACGCTCAATTGGGAACATTTAATGATTCAGATTTCAAAGATATAATGGCTGATATGGGACGTTTTTCACCTGTCGTTCTCTTTTTCACTTTTGTAGTTACTTATATCGCCAGTGGGTTCAGTCTTTTATATGAATGGCTAATCATTGCCCTATTTGCAAATGTGATGAAGACCTTTGCTCGAATCGCGATCCCCTTTGGAAAAATCGCTCGCATGGCACTCATTGCACTCAGTGTGCCAACCGTTATATTTGCGCTCTTTGAAACCTTTGGCCTATTTATCCCATTCACCTTTGAAATAACACTGGGCTTCTCGCTTCTCTTCGTTTACCGCTCTTTAAAAAACTATAAAAAGAAACATAAAAATTAAAAAAAGTTCTTCACGGCTGATTTGATTGACCAAACAGCGTGAAGAACTTTTTTTATTTAATCTTTATTATTTTTATTCAAACGATGCGCACGTCTTTTCTTATCTTGCTTTTTACGTTCAATTTTTCGTTTATACCCTGGTTTAATATTCTTCTTTAGTTTCTTTCTTAACCCATGAATTTCAGGGTCAAAGTCTGTTTTTTGTGTGTTTTTATCTTTACGCTGATTTCTTCGGTTTCTATCGTAAGCATCCACTACTTCACCCTTCTTAATTTCCTTAGGTGAGAACGTAATACCTCGTTTTTCAATTGTCACAATATCTTGCTCATCATCTGGTCCATAAAGCGTAATAGCTATACCACTCAACTGGTTTCGCCCTGTACGACCCACACGGTGAACAAAATAATCTAAATCTTGTGGAACTTCAGCATTAATAACGTGTGAAACGCCCTCAATATCTATACCGCGAGCTGCCAAATCTGTTGCGACAATATACTGATACTCCAGATTTTGGATTTGTCTCATCACTCTACGACGTTCACGTGAAGAAATACCGCCATGAATGACAGCTACCTTGAGCCCTTTTTTCTTTAACTCAAGTGCAATTTCATCAACATATTCTTTCGTATTAGCAAAGACTAAGGCCAAATACGGCTGACCGATCGTTAAAAGACGATGAATCATATCAATTTTATTCTTACCCTTAGTTGATATTAACCAATTTGAAACTGTATCTGCGATCACTTGTTCGTTTTCTACTTCAAGAAGCATAGGATTGTTCATATATTTTTTCAAAAACGGCTGAAGTTTCTGTGGTACAGTAGCCGAAAACACAAGCATTTGACCACTTTCTGGTAAACGTGCAGCAATTTTATCGACATCTTCTAAAAAGCCCATATCAAGTGTCATGTCCGCTTCATCTACAACCATATAAGTTGATGTATAAATAAGCAGATCGTTACTTTCAATAAGATCGACTAATCGTCCTGGAGTACCAATAACCACATGTGGCTGAGCATTTTTAAGTTTTTGAATCTGCTTGTTTTTATCCGTTCCTCCAATGTAAGACTGAACATTGATTGGATCCTTGGAATAACTTGCTAGCTGAGATGCAGCGTTCGCAAGCTGTTCGGCCAATTCTCTACTTGGTGCAGTAATTACAACTTGAACCTCTTCTTTTTGAGGATTTATTTCATTAAACAAAGGCAATAGAAAAGCGTGTGTTTTCCCAGAGCCTGTTTGCGATTGCCCAATTATATCTCTGCCTTTTTTCACTACAGGGATTACTTTTTCTTGAATTTCAGTGGGTTCTTTAAATCCTAATTCAGTTATTGCTTCTACAAGATAATCATTCAAATTAAATCTATCGAATGGGTGTGTCATTTTTCATTCCTCATTTCTGTTCACCTCGTATTGTACCAAAGCCAAGACAATCACGCCACAACAAATCGCTGTAAACGAGAAAAACTGCATTAATATAAAGTAAAACCCTTCACTTTTAAAGTAAGTGTGTCGGATTATTTAGATTTCTCCTCTTTTATCAACTTAAAAAAATCTATTTTAAAAAAACAATCCGCTCTTCGTGACCATTCAGTTGATTGATACACAAATTAAAAGTAAAATGGTATGTAGATGCATAAACATGCTAGCCATGTAGAAAAGAGGGAAATAATGTCCAAAGAAAAGAGAGCGTTATATATTATATTCGGAGCAACCGGGGATTTAGCTTCCCGTAAATTATATCCTGCATTATATCGCTTGTATTCAAAAGGTTATTTAAAAGAGCATTTTGCAGTCATTGGGACGGCCAGAAGAGAATGGTCGGATGAATATTATCAGAACATAGTTAAAGAAGCAGTTGATTCAATTTCTGACTCAGAGGCAGACGCTGAAGCCTTCTCCAGTCATTTTAGATATCAGTCTCACAACGTTAATGATTCAGAGCATTATCACACACTTAAAAATCTTGCCGATTCATTGGACACTAAATATGATATTCAAGGAAATCGTATTTTCTATCTTTCAATGTCTCCTAACTTTTTCGGCACAATAACTAAACATTTAAGAGACCAGAAATTAGTAACAGAGAATGGTTTCAATCGTGTTATCATTGAAAAACCATTTGGTACTGATTTCGAATCTTCTCAACACTTAAACAATGAAATCAATGATTCCTTTGATGAAAATCAGCTATACCGTATCGATCACTACTTGGGCAAGGAAATGGTTCAAACAATTCTAGCTCTTAGATTTTCCAATCGTCTTATCAAAGAAAGCTGGAATAGTGATTCACTTTCATCAATACAAGTTACTCTATCTGAAGATTTAGGTGTTGAAGAACGTGGCGGTTATTACGATAAAAGTGGTGCTTTAAGAGATATGGTCCAAAACCACATTCTTCAAATCGTTAGCCTATTGACCATGGATGAACCGGATTCTTACACTACAGAAAATGTCCGAAAAGAAAAACTAGCCGTACTAAAGTCTCTTAAACGTCCAAACGTAGCAGAAGATTTTGTTCGTGGGCAATATAGTTTTTCAGATAATGGGAACTTAAAAGCGTACCGTGATGAAGAAAAAGTCAGTGCTGATTCCATGACTGAAACTTATGTCGCTGGAAAAGTTACTGTTGATACAGATAAGTGGCGCGATGTACCTATTTACATTCGTACTGGTAAGCGTATGAAAGAAAAAACGTCTCGTGTTGATGTTCTCTGGAAAAAAACAGATCAGCAGATTTTTGATGAAGGCGACTCAATCTTAACAATCCATATTAGCCCTGATGAAGGGATTGAGCTTCAATTGAATGACAAGAAAATAGGGCCAGGTATGGAAATCCAACCTGTCTCTTTGGAAGCGATGCGCTCTAAAGAAATGCTCAAAGCGAGACCAGAAGCTTATGAAAAACTATTACTCGATGTACTAAATGGCGATGAAACTCACTTTGCTCATTGGGGCGAAGTTGCTGCGTCGTGGAAATATGTTGATTTTATAAGAGAAGCCTGGAATAAAGATCTGGAAAATATCCCCTTCTACACCGCATGTTCAATGGGGCCAAAAGAAGCAGATGATTTACTTGCCAAAGATAATCAGAAGTGGCTTTATAACCCAAACAAGTAAGAACACTATAATTTAATAGTACCATCGCCGGTAAGTTCAGTCTGTAACTGAACTTACCGGCTTTTATATTGTCGTGTATGATAAATTTGATTTGAATTTGAATCTCCTTTACAAATTGTATTATTTTAAATCACTTGCGAGCGAATAGGTGGAACTTCGCTATCTTCGACCGTTCCAACATCTTAATATCCGAGCAAAGCGTCGATCTTCGCTATCTTCGACTGTTCCAGCATCTTAATATCCGAGCAAAGTGTCGAACTTCGCCATCTTCGACCGTTCCAGCTTCTTAATATCCGAGCAAAGTGTCGAACTTCGCCATCTTCGACCGTTCCAGCTTCTTAATATCCGAGCAAAGTGTCGAACTTCGCCATCTTCGACCGTTCCAGCTTCTTAATATCCGAGCAAAGTGTCGAACTTCGCTATCTTCGACATCTACAACAAACCTTCCTCCAGTCAAAATGTCGAATGCCTCTCCGTTCAGTATACGAACGCGTCCAATTGATTTAAGTAAGGTATATAATACGCGACTACTAGCAAAGCGCTCACCAAAAAAACACCTTTCCTCAATTTCAAAATGAGGAAAGGTGTTTTCAACTTATAATTTACTATTATCTATATAACTTTCATAATGAAAAAATGTTTTCAATTTATCTTTAATAGTCGGTATGGTTCCGGCTGTATCATTTTCAATTTGCAGAACAAGTTTAGGTTCATGAAGACTCATACGCAAAAGCAGCCATCCATTTCCATAAGGTTCAGTTATTTGTACACGTTTACCTTCCAAATTATTAGGTACTAAAGTGAAGCCATCAGTGCCATTTACCCAGTCAGCAAAACGCTCAAGTGTTTCCATGCCAATATCTTTGTAATCATCAGTCGTAATCACAAAACGAACTTCCTCTGTCTCGGCCGGTTGTTCAAGATGCTTAATAAGATCTGTTACACTCTTGTTTTCTTCAGCTAATTTAGCCTCTTTTGCGATTATTTTAGCAGCCAAATACGCACCGTCATCTAAAAAATAGTTTTCACGTAAGGCAGCATGTCCGCTTGTTTCAATCGCTAATGCGCAATCAATGCCCTCCTCGTTCAATGCAATTCCACGATTGATAACGTTTCGGTAGCCAGAAATATAGCGATCTACTTTCCCGCCTATTTCTTCTACAAATTGGATAAGGTGATCAGAAACCGGAGAATTGGTAACGATTGTTGTCCCAGGATTCTCATCCAATACTATTGCGCCTATAAGCCCAATTAAGTTATTTCTATTTATGCTGTTTCCTTCACCATCAACAATCGCCGAGCGATCAACATCGGTATCAAAAATAATGCCTAAATCTGCTTTGTTCTCCAAAACAGCGTTGGATATACTTTTCATGGCTTCTTTATTATCCGGGTTAGGTTCATGGTTCGGGAACGTGCCGTCAGGGTCTAAAAATTGACTCCCACTTGTATCCGCGCCCAGTATGTTCAACACTTTATCTGCAAAGAATCCGCCTGCACCATTTCCTGCATCGACAATAATTTTACGATTTTGCAGTGGCTTTGTAGTATCATCAACATTCAAAGCTATTCTAATTTTATCAACAAGGTCCGCCGCGTAAACTGCAAGTAAATCCTGCTCTTTTGGTTTAGTTTCTATTGCATCACTAGCTTCAACTTCTTCTTCAGCCAGTGCTAATATAGATGCAATATCCTCATGTTCCAGTCCGCCTGCGTGCGTAAAGAACTTCAGGCCGTTATATTCCATAGGTAAGTGGCTCGCCGTAATCATTATGCCAATATCAGATTCAAATTCTTGATATCGCGTGGACATGAAAAGTGCCGGAGTTGTTGCCATCTTTGCATCTATGACATTTACACCTAGACGAGTAAATGTTTCAGTCAGCCAATTTTTAATGTCCGGACCCGTTAAGCGACTATCGTGTCCAATGGTGATGGTTGTGTCTGCTAAAGCTTTATCCGTTTTTTCTAACCACCAGTGTATAAGTCCATGCGCAATTTTTTTAATTGTATCCTCTGTTAAATTCTTTTTCTGCTTTTCTGTATCCAGAGCGAATCCACGAATATCTGATCCGTTCTGTAAAGCGCTTAAATCTATCGTCGTCATCTTGAAATCTCCTTTGTAAATCTTATATTTAGAATAACTCTATTTTTTCAATTCGCCATCAATATGTTGAAAGACTTTTTCAGCCTCTTCATACGTTTTTGAAATCAAAACGATTGTGTCATTTCCAGCAACTGATCCTACTACTTCAGAATAATGAATATCATCGACTAAAGCACCGATTACATGGGCATTCCCTGGTAAGGTTTTAACAACATTAATAAATTGAACCTGGGTCACATCAACAACAACACTTTTAATTGTTAAATCAAGTTTTTCTTCCATCGTTACTTTGTTATTCTGATAAATCGTATACCTTACTCCCCCCTCAGCCGATGCTGTTTTAACTAAGTTCATATCCTTAATGTCTCTGGATATTGTAGCCTGTGTCGCCTGAATCCCTTTTCTAAAGAGATGTTCAATTAGTTCATCTTGAGTAGATATCGCATTATTTAAAATAATTTGTTTGATGATTAATTGTCTTTCTATTTTTTTCATTTCCTCCCTACTTTCCATTATTTTTAATATATATATGTATAAGCTAATTATACCTTATTACAAATAAACATGCATCTGATAGTGTTTTTATTTATTTGCTTATAATAAATGACAGAACCGTCTTTTTAAATCTCTGTGAAAAAAAATGTCGGAAGACTAAATAATAGATAAATTTAATCTAGAGATAAGAAAAATAGTCGTGATAACGTCTTCATATATCTTAATTTACCACAGATAAGGTAGAAGCGATAAATATTTTTATATTTTAGAAAGAAAATTTGTTTCAAAATAACTTTTTACAAGAGAAATATAATAGGAACTAATAAAGTTGAGCTGCGATTTCTGAACGTGACTTTAGACTCTCTCTTTTTATCTTAGAAATAAACGTAAGGGTACTACTCTTGTTGTTTTTCTCTAACAATGCCTTTTTTTAGTCGAGCAAAGACAGTCTTAAGTACAACTAAAATACTTCTAAATTATCCAATCATTTTCCGCCTAGTATCCAACACTATTACTTCTGGTTCTTTCCTTATAATATCTTGCCACTTAGGCCAAGCTTTGCTATAATACAAGTGATTAATACTTATGTAATCGGAGACGGCATGATTTTTTATACAAAATTATAGCCCTTTTTTTATAATTGTATTAAACGTAAAGGGTTAGAAATCAATTACTGGAGGTCTTTTAATGGACTATAAACAACTTATTGCTGAAGCACTACACGAACAGCTTAGCGAACAACTCGAATTAAATGAAATAAAAGATTTGCTTGAAAAGCCTAAACACGCCGATCATGGTGATGTTGCTTTTCCTACATTTCAGCTAGCAAAAATATTTAGAAAGAATCCTGCACAAATTGCTCAGGACATCGGCTCGTCGATTTCATCACCACTTATTGAAGACAAACAAATCGTTGGCCCTTATATAAACTTTTTCCTTAAAAAAGAAATTGTATCAAGTGCTGTTTTAAAAGAAGTTGTTTCTGAAAAAAATAATTTCGGTAATTTAAATATTGGACATAACAGCAATGTTCCTATTGATATGTCATCTCCAAACATAGCTAAACCTATGTCAATGGGCCATTTACGTTCGACGGTCATTGGAAATGCATTAGCTAACATTTTTGCAAAAGTTGGCTATAACCCTATTCGCATCAACCACATTGGAGATTGGGGAACGCAATTTGGGAAACTTATAACAGCATATAAAAAATGGGGTTCAGAAGAAGACGTTAGAAAAGAACCGATTAAAGAGCTCCTCCGTCTTTATGTTAAATTCCATGCAGTTGCTGAAGATGATCCTTCCCTTTTAGAAGAAGGACGCCTATGGTTTAAAAATTTAGAAAATGGAAATGAAGAAGCGGTTGAACTTTGGACTTGGTTCAGAGAAGAGTCGCTTAACGAATTCAACAAAGTATATGACCGTTTAAATATTTCCTTTGATTCCACTAACGGTGAAGCCTTTTACAATGATAAAATGGGAGAAGTCGTTGATCTTTTGAATAGCAAAAACTTATTATCATCCGATCAAGGCGCTCATATTGTTGATCTAGAAAAATATGACTTGAACCCTGCTTTGATTATGAAGTCAGATGGCGCAACTCTCTATATGACTCGTGACTTAGCAGCCGCGCTTTACAGAAAAAATACGTATAACTTTGCACAGTCACTTTACGTAGTTGGCCAAGAACAATCCAATCACTTCAATCAGTTGAAAGCTGTTTTAACAGAAGCTGATTTCGATTGGGCTAATGATATTCATCATATTCCGTTCGGCCTCATCACGAAAGATGGAAAGAAATTATCTACACGTAAAGGTAAAGTTGTTCTTCTTGAGGACGTACTAACTGAGGCCCATAATCTTGCTTTGAAACAGATCGAAGAAAAGAATCCTGATTTACCAAACAAAGAAATTGTTGCTGAACAAGTCGGTGTTGGCGCTGTTGTCTTCCATGACCTCAAAAATGATCGTCTAAATAATTTTGACTTCACGATTGAAGAAGTGGTTCAATTTGAAGGCGAGACCGGTCCTTACGTCCAGTACACACGTGCGCGTGCTATGAGTATATTAAATAAAGCTGGCGTTACTGACTTTGATCCCTCTAACGCATTCGAACTTAGCGATGAATACAGTTGGGAAGTCATCAAGTTGCTTCAAGAATATAAGCATACTATAAAACGTGCTTATTTAAACTACGAACCATCAATTATTGCTAAACATGCGATCCATTTGGCTCAAGCCTTTAATCGTTTCTATGCAAATGTTCGTGTACTTGATGAACATGATGAAAAAGAAGCGCGTTTGGCACTTGTCTTGGCAACAACTGAAGTATTGAAAGAAGACTTGCGCATTCTTGGTGTCGAAGCACCGAACGAAATGTAAAGCGTTCATAAACCAAATAAAACGGCATCACCTCTTTTAGCAAAGGGTGATGCCGTTTTTAGTATGTTTATAAACTATTTAATCCAATTTATTCCATTAAAGAATGTTGGCGTAATACGCGTTATTTCAACTTGTCATTTTCGTAAGTATACACCTGATCTAAACCGGCAAAGTTCTGCTGTCTTAATGCTTCAAAAATAAGAATATTAGCAGTATTGGAAAGGTTTAGTGATCTCACATGCTCATCATTCATTGGTATGCGCAGGCACTTCTCAGCATTTTTTTTCATAAACGCTTCTGGTAAACCCGTCGTTTCTTTCCCAAATAAAAAATAGTGATCTTTGGACGTATCTGAATAATCAATATCCGAATATACTTTTTCTGCAAATTTAGAAATTAAATACAGAGGGTTCTCTCCGACAGTGTCTAAAAAAGCCTCTAAATTTTTATGATACCTGATGCCTACTTTATCCCAATAATCTAGACCTGCTCGTTTCAGGTGTTTATCATCTGTACTAAATCCCAAAGGTTCAATTAAATGCAAAATTGTATTGGTTCCAGCACATGTTCTGGAAATATTCCCCGTATTTGCTGGAATAAGTGGTTCAAATAAAACAATATGGTTGGTCACGCTAATTCTCCTTCATGTTAAGCTTGTTCATCCGTTCTTTTAAATCATTAATCGCACTTTGAAACTCCTCAATAGTCTCTTCATCTGTTTCTTTTAAAAGGGCCTCTTCAAGAAAGGCAATAATTTCACCATTGGGCCGCTTATTTGTAATAACGCCTATTGCCCACGCTGCGGTTCCTCTAATCATAGGTCGGACATCATTATCAATGACATTGAGTAAATCAGGCACGGCGGAATAGTCGCGATAATTGGCTAAAGCTATGATTGCATTCCGCTGTAAAGGTTTCTTTCCGCGCCAGGATCCAGCCAATTCTCCGAAAGTTTCTTTGAATTCACGGTTGGAGATAGTTAAAAGAGGTTTCAATTTAGGGTTTGTATTAAAAGGTTCTGGTTCCATTTCTTCATGAAAATGTGAATCCATTCCTTTATTATACGGACAGACGATTTGACAAATATCACAACCGTAAATCACATGCCCCATTTTACGACGATATTCTTTTGGCATGTAACCTTTGGTCTGAGTCTGAAAAGAAAGACAACGATTAGCATTCATACGCCCATCGCCAAGCAAGGCATCCGTTGGACAGGCGTCTATACATCGTGTGCAGTCGCCACAACCAAAGGCAACCTCTTCATCCGCTTCAAACTCAATATTCGTGATAATTTCACCCAAATAAACATATGAGCCAAATTCTTTCGTAATCAGCAAACCATTTCGCCCGATAAACCCGAGTCCAGCGCGTTGTGCTACCGCGACATCAACCAATTCACCTGTATCGACCATTGGTTTGAAGGAAACATTTTGAGGCGCAATCTCCTTAATATAGTGAATAAGCTTATTCATGCGGTCTCTTAAAATATAATGGTAATCTGTCCCCCAAGATGCCCGAGCAAACTCTCCCCGCCTTTCGCCTTTGACGCGAGGAGGTTTGTTGTGCATCTTAGAAGGATAAGCCAAGGCAATTGAAATAATAGACCTGGGTTCATCAAATATTTTTTCAGGATAGACACGCTCTTCTATCACTTTATGTTCAAAACCTGAGTGGTGTCCTTTGGCTTGTTGCTTTTTCAGTTTATCCTCCAGAGAGTAAAAAGGTTCGGCATGAGTAAAACCAATTTTATCGATTCCGATTTCAGCTGCTTTTATCTTTATCAATTCTTTTAGATCTTGAGTCATGTTCTTACTCCTTTCACTCCGCTCATCACAATGTTCCTTACTTTTTATCTACAGCAAGTTGAGCTATTCTATCACATAAAGTATCATAATCGATACCTCCTGCTGTTGCTTCTTGTGGGAAAAGACTCGTCGGTGTCATCCCTGGAAGAGTATTAGCTTCGATACAGTATATTTCTCCAGAATCCGTTACAATAAAGTCAATCCTAGAATAGTATTCAAGACGCAATACTTTGTGTACTTGCTTAGCAATAGCTTGCATTTCTTTCGTAAGTTTCTCACTAATTTCAGCAGGGCAAATTTCGACCGTTGCTCCCTCTTGATACTTATTCTCGTAGTTGTAAAAGCCAGATTTCGGAATAATTTCTATCGGTGGTAAAGCCGTATCCTCTAATATGCCAATGGAGAATTCTCTTCCTTTTATCATTTCTTCTATCAATACATTGGTTGAATATTTTCTTGCATCTGCAATCGCTTCTTTTAATTCCTCAGCTTTTTCAACAAGGTAGACGCCAATACTTGAACCACCAGCATCCGGTTTCACAACGCAAGGTACAGACATTTTCGGCTGTTGCTCATCACTTAAAACTTCCCAGGTCGGTGTTTTAATGCCATATTGCGACATAACTTCCTTAGCCAAAATTTTATTCATGGCAATGGCACTACCCATATAGCCTGTTCCTGTATAAGTAATGTCGTATAAATCAAAGACAGCTTGTATTTGACCGTTTTCTCCAAGTTCACCGTGCAATGATAAAAAGACCAGATCGGCTGTCTGGCTAATTGGAATAATATTATCACCTATTAATTCGTTCGGCTTATCCTTTTTTGATCGCAAAAGATTCAAATCCGGTATTTGTCTTTTAACTTTGTATTCATATTTATTTTTATTTAATTTTTTATACGCCTCTTCAAATGTGTTAGCTTCTGTTGTTCCAAAGTAAAGATCAAGTAAAATAACTCTATGACCGTTTTTCATTAAGGCGTTAGCGATTAAACTACCCGAGCTCATGGATACTTCGCGCTCATGGCTGTAGCCTCCTGCTATTACAACGATATCCATATTCATTCTCCTCTTTTGAATTATATATGTATTATACACTATTTATGTCTCATTTATGTAGTCTCATATCTTGTTATCACATTTTTTACAGAAAAAAACGTACCGTCTCGGTGGCAAGCACTGCGAAACGGTACGTTAATGAAACCTTTTGGGTCGTCATTTGCTTTTATCAGCTTCTGATGGGATTGCTGATAAAAATGAATGAACCAAATAAGCTTATGTTCTCCATAGTATCATCTTTTTCTTTTGAGTACAAGCAAATAACAGTTATTTTAATTTTAATTCAACATTTTATTCTTCTATTGTTTTGTTTCCTACAAGAATCTCCATATCTATCGTAATACGTCTTAGTTTTTCGTATTTTGTTTTTGGAATATCAATGTTCCAAGCCAATGGAGTCATTTTCAAAAAGTCACTTATTTCTTCGTCAGTAAGTTCTACCGTATAGTTAACCGGATAATTTTCTACATTTTTAAAGTGTTCCATAAACTTATTTTTTACCTCTTCATTAGAATATGTCTGTTTACTCAAGGTCTGAAAAGAGCGCAATTCAGTGAGGTAATTTTTTCCAGGAACAACTTTAATCACACGGCCGTTTTCTTTAAGTAAACGATCAAATTCATCATAGTTTGACGGGGATAATATATTTAATATCGTATCAAATTTCGAGGTTTGAAAGGGAGATTGGGCTAAATCCGCTACTACAAAAAAGGGTGAGCTATAGGTTGCTGCCCCTAAATTGATTCCTTCTTTTGAAATATCAAAGGCTATGACAGGTCCTTTTAACCCCTTTTCTTTTAAATATGCACTGTGAGCGCCCTCTCCACATCCTGCATCCAATGTCACCCCATTATTTTTATTAATTAAAGGATATAAAACATCTAACATCGGCTTCCAAAAACCCATTTTTGCAATACGTTGACGGGATAAAAGCATCTCTCTTGAATACTCCGTCTTTGAAGGCTTCATGAGAAAGTAAATCGTCCCCTTTTTGGAGAGATTATATGTATGATTTTCACCGCATATTAATTGGTTCCCTATTACATTTTTGAAGTCACTCGCACATACAGGACATCTAAATAGATCTAAATGTTCCTTCAGAAATAGTGCTGATTTATCTATTTTTTTCATTTATATACCTCATTTTCAAAGCTAATATTAGACGGTTTTACTTATTCATGATATAACGAAACTAACGAATATGAAAGGATGAAATGCATATGCCTTGGAATTTAGAAGATTATCCTGCTTCATTTGAGAATTTAGATCCTCTTGTTAGAAAAAAGTCAATTGACATCGCGAATGCATTAGTCGATGAAGGATATAGTGAAGATAGAGCGATTCCCATCGCAACCAGCCAGGCAAAAGAATGGGTTTTAAATGCTTCAGACGAGGAGCTTAAGTCTTATAAACGCGCTAGCAAACCAAGTAAAACGGATTCGCATGAATCTGAAGTCAATACTGACCTTCTAAATAATGATGTCCTTGTTTATTTTGAAGGCGAAGAATGGAAAGTACGCACAAAGAATGCCAAGCAAGCTGATACTACATTCGAAAAGAAACATGATGCTGTTGAACGGGCAAAAGAAATCGCTCATAACAAAGACTCATCTGTTATTCGCTTCACTAAAGATGGTGACCGCCAAAACTAAACATTAATTAAAGAGTTGAATACGCGCAAAACTGATGTCTACTGATTTTGCGCGTGTTTTTTTGTATTCTTGGATATATTATCGGATTTCTACCTAGAGTCATCCTGCTTCGGACAGTGCAATTCATTATTTTAATTAAACATGTCAAACATTGGTAACTTCGACTCTTTCTAATCATTTATAATCAAGAACTGTCCGAAGTTCACACAGGTTCGGACAGTCCAATTCATTATTATAATTAAACATGCCAAACATTAGTAACTTCGACTCTTTCTAATCATTTATAATCAAGAACTGTCCGAAGTTCACACAGGTTCGGACAGTCCAATTCATTATTATGGTTAAACATGCCAAACATTAGTAGCTTCGACTCTTTCTAATCATTTATAATCAAGAACTGTCCGAACTCACAAATAATAAAGCAAACACATCCCCCCCAACCAAAACAAGAAAGAGTCGGCTAAGGCCGACTCTCCCCTCTAGCATACTAAAGAAAAGAGAGAAGCATCAGCGCTTCTCTCTTCGTATTGTTTATTATTCTTCAGTGAAAACATCTGGCGATTCAGTGTACGTTTCTGTATCTGTGTAGGCATGAACCGGTGCTTCTGCTGTAGTTTCTGGGGTACGCTCATATTCGACGGGTTGATTTCTTATATCTTTTTCAGTTAATTGTTCGTCGAGCCAAATTTCTGTTTCCATAACTGCCTCATCCATACGAATGATCGCTTTGTTTTTTGCATCTTTTATCTTCAGTTTCATATCATCTTGAAATTCTTTTCCTGACTGTGGTGCTAATAAATACGCTGCAGCAGCTCCTGTTAAGGCGCCTAAAACTGCCCCAATTCCAAAACTTTTCTTTGACATTTATAATTCCTCCTTATAGATTTTCATAATTTTCTAAAGTAACTAAATCAATACAGACACATAAAGCTTCCATCGCGATTTCCAATTGATCAAGGCTGACAAAGCTTGGCGCAAGACGGATACTATTATCCAAGGGATTACTCCCATAAGGATACGCTGCATTAGCCGGGGTCAAAGTGATACCAATAGCGCTCATCAACTCAACTATTTTCCTGGCGCAATTTGCTCTAGTTGTCAGATGAACAAAATACCCACCTTTTGGAGTTGTCCATTCGACAAATGAATTATTCTCGCCTCCAAAATAAGCAGAAAGAATCGCGTCGATCCAAGTAAATTTAGGCTCCAATATATCCCGATGTTTTTCCATATGTGCGGCAATTGTGCTTTCGTCTTTCAAAAATTTCACATGACGTTTCTGGTTAATTTTATCAAAGCTAATCAGCTGCTTACCAAAATATTTAGCCATCTCGTTAATATTATGGGTTGATGCCCCCATCGCGGATACACCAGCACCTGGAAGCGTCATCTTAGATGTGGAGACGAATTGGATTACACGATCTGGATGTCCAAAGGCTTTGGATGCTGAAAAAATATCTTTGATTTCAACTTTTTCATTCGTTAAATGATGGACGACATAAGCATTATCCCATAAAATCAAGAAATCATCTGCAGCAGTATGCATGCCCGCTAGTCGATCAACAACCTCATTTGAAACAGATTCGCCAGTTGGATTATTGTATTTAGGAACAACGAACATCCCTTTTATTGAAGGGTCTTGGGATACAAGTTTTTCAACGACTTCCATATTAGGGCCACTCCCCGTCAGTTCAACAGGAATCATTTTTATACCAAGATATTCAAGCATAGACCAGTGTCGATCATAACCAGGACTCGGACAAATAAACTTCACTGGCATATCTTTCGATGCACTCCAAGGGTTTTCTTTAGTAAACATATGGTGACTCAAAACTGAAAACATCAGTTGCAGACTGGAGTTCCCTCCAATCAAGGTCTCTTCCGCTGTTGTATTAAGTAATGTTCCAAAAAGTTCTCTCGCTTCTTCTATACCATAAAGTCCACCATAGTTACGTATATCGAGGTCATCTTCACTTAACCATTTATCTATTTTAATGTCGCTAATTAAAGATTCGGACAGCTTTAATTGTTCTTCTGAAGGAATCCCTCTGGCCATAGATATATCTAAGGGCCTTTCCTTGTAAAGAGCATACTGGGACTTTGCCCTGTCTAAACGACTTTCTTTATGATCCATAGCTTCTCCCCTCATAAATATAAATGTAATATCTCTTATTATAACCTACATACTTATTTTATGAAAACGTTACAAACCCAAAATAACATACTTAATTCGATTTTTTATTCTCAATAATCTCATTCACAATCATAATGCATTCATCATGATTGTGTGCACGCGCGGGACATTGATAGCGTCCAAAAAATATCATACGATGATGTGCCTTGCTCCACATGTCACGTGGCAGTTTCTCCATAAGAATAGTTTCAACCTGTGTCACCGTAGCTTCTGGCGGAGCAATATTGAATTTTTTACTTATACGATCTACATGCGTATCTACTGCAATAGCTGGTTCTCCAAAAGCGACACTCATCACGACATTCGCTGTTTTCCTGCCCACACCTGCTAAACTTTGTAGTTCCTTACGCGTATTCGGCACGTCTCCATCGAAATCTTCGACCAATTGAGTAGCACATTTTTTTAAAAATTTCGCTTTATTTCGATATAAACCAATTGTTTTTATTTTTTCCATAATATCATTGACATCAGCATCCATCATGGCCTCTGGTGTTGGGTAGGCTGCAAACAATTTTGGCGTTGCTTTATTCACTCCCACATCCGTCGTTTGAGCACTTAAAATAACGGATATTAAAAGCTCGAATGCATTTTTATGCGTCAATTCTGCCTTGGCATCAGGGAATAGTACGCCCATCGCATCAATAAGTTCTACAGTTTCTTTAGATGTAAGTAGCTCTTCTGTCTTCACCACATTCTTCTCTCCTTTAGCTTTAGATATATCAATTATCCAACTTATCCTTAAGCCAATTATACATAGGGACTGGCGTTTCGTTAGGGTCAGACTTCTCTTTGGAATTATCATTGGATTGACTTTTCCTGAACCGTTTTGACTCTTTTTCCACTTGTTCTTTTGTACGAATGTTTTTCTTTTCCCAGCTTAATAGAATACGGTCAATATATTTCAAACTATACACCTGGTTCAAAACGGCTTCCCTTAGTGCCATTTCGATTAATTCGGGTTTGTATTTATCCTCTTCAATCCACATATTCAAGGTCTGAATCTCCATTGCTGAAAGGCTACGCCCGAATTCCTGTTCAAATAGCTGATAGATATTTTTTGAGGCTAACACTTCTTTTTCTGATTCTTCATTCTCCTTGGTTTGAACCAATAAGGCCGATAACTTATCATAAAGTAAATCAAATGAGAACTCATCCACGGTCTTTCCTTCTTCATCCGCTTTTGTTTCAATCGTCAATACTTTTTTAGTAATTAGTTGATGAATCGCTTTGAATGCATCTTCTCTAGTAATATCAAGCCGATCAGCGAGGAGTTGACTGTCTGGAAAACGTTGACCATTTTCAACGAGCGATAATAATTGAAGAAGAGTAACTAAATCATTATTATCTAGCCCTATTTTTTTGTAATGTTTCAATAGATAATTAGGGACGCTTAAGGTTCCACTACTTATCCATTCAAATAACAATTGCTTATTCATGCTTATTCTCCTTAAAGGTACTGCATCTGTAAAAAATAACTTCGTTGGAATCATACATTTAAAAGTGCTAAATTACATGGTTTTCTTAATAATCTACGAAAAAAGGACCGGGTATAAATCCCAATCCTCCTTTCACATTTTATACTGTTCGTTTTATGGGTAAATACGGTTCAACAAACGTGGGAATGGAATCGATTCGCGAATGTGTTCCGTTCCACTGATCCATGTCACCATACGCTCTAATCCTAAACCAAAGCCTGAATGTGGCACACTTCCATATCTACGTAGATCTAGATACCACTCATAATCGGCTACATTTAAGCCAAAGTCAATGATTTCCTGACGGAGTGTCTCATAGTCATCTTCACGTTCAGATCCACCGATAATCTCACCATATCCTTCAGGCGCAATCATGTCGGCACATAAAACAACATCATCACGTTCTGGATGCTTCTTCATATAGAATGGTTTGATTGCTTTCGGGTAATTGACAATGAACACGGGTTTGTCATAGTGTTCCGCAATAAAGGTCTCTTCTGGCGAACCAAAGTCTTCCCCCCATGTGACGTCAAAATCATTTTTCTGAAGCATATCAACAGCTTCATCATATGAAATGCGTGGGAAAGGCAGTTCAGTATATCTCTTCAATATTTCTTTGTCTCGTTCAAGGACATCTAGAGCGTGGTCACAGTTATTTAGTACATTTTCAACTAAATAGGCAACATATTTTTCTTGAACTTCTAGAGATTCATCATGATTCATAAAGGCCATTTCAGGTTCCATCATCCAAAATTCAATAAGGTGACGGCGTGTTTTGGATTTCTCAGCTCTAAACGTTGGTCCAAATGAAAAGACACGTCCGAGTGCTATTGCAGCAGCTTCCATGTATAGCTGACCACTTTGAGATAGGAAAGCATCTCGGTCAAAATACTTGGTTTGGAAAAGTTCTGTCGTGTTTTCCGCAGCATTTCCTGTCAAAATAGGTGGATCAATTTTAACGAAGCCTTCATTATTGTAAAATTCGTAAGTTGCACGAATAATTTCATTTCTAATCTGCATGATTGCGTGTTGCTTAGATGAACGCAACCATAAGTGTCGGTTATCCATTAAGAATTCTGTCCCATGTTCTTTGGGTGTAATAGGGTAATCGACGGCTTCACTAATCAATTCAATATCTTCGATATGTATTTCATAACCGAATTTTGAACGCGAATCTTCTTGAATCGTACCTGTAATCCAAACAGAACTCTCTTGTGTTAAACTTTTAGCTTGGTCAAAAATCTTTTCTTCAACGTTACTTTTTACAACAACGCCTTGGAAAAAGGCAGAACCGTCACGTAAGCTTAAAAAAGCAATTTTACCGCTGGAACGCTTATTAGCGACCCAAGCACCTATCTTAACTTTTTCACCAACGTGGTTTTTTGAGTCTATAATCTGTATCTTTTTCATTATGTGTCTCCTTTAGTAATATAATCAAAATCAGATATTATCGACAGACCTTATCCATTCACCTGTTTTTAGATCAATGATATAGTATCCTAAGCGATCGTGTTCATTTTTATATGTGACTTCCCAGATTGGTGTTTCTTCCATTAATCCAATCTTCGCATTCAAAATACGTTTTGGGGACCGCGCTTCATTTGTTTTTCTACGTGCTTCTTGTTCGGTAACCATATCAGCAGCATCGAACATAATGACTGTCCCGCCGTCAGTTTTCACAAGATAGTACTTCTCTTCTGCCGATTCATTGGAACCCTTAACTGTAAAAATGGTTGCTTCACTATTGTACCAGTAAAATTCATCCACATCTTTTAAATCTGTCCGTTCTTTTAGAAAAGCGACGGTTTCTTGCTCGGCTTGAGCATAGGAAGCATTTGCACTCTGGTAGATGTATATGCCTCCAACGATAAAGACGCTGAGAATCAGTACAAGTGCTATAATAACTTTTTTCACATTGGTCTCCTCATTTATTTCTTTCTAATCAATGCTCTAAGTATATCAAATCGACAGAGATAAATAAATACGCCTTTTTAATATTTTAAACTAGCGTCTGTCTCCTATTCTTCCGTCTCAAAAAAATCAGATAAATCTTCACTAATTTGGTCAAGTGGCTGCTCGTTGACTTTTAAATCTTCCGGTAAAGAATTTAAAAACATGGGAGCATAGCTTGCTTCAACAAAACGACGGTCTAAAACAATCCAAACACCCTTATCCTCTTGACTACGTATCAAACGACCAATCCCCTGTTTGAATTTAATCACCGCACGTGGCAAAACATCATTGACAAAAGGATTCTCTCCCCTAGCTCGCATACTCTGATGGCGTCTTTTAACCATTGGCATATCGGGTGAGTCAAAAGGCAATTTAGTAATCATTACTATCTTCAATTCGTCTAAAGGAAAGTCGACCCCTTCCCAAAAACTATCTGAACCTAAAAGAACACTTTGCCTAGCTTTCTTGAACTGTTTTTTTATTTTGGCCGTGCTACCTGAAATGTTTTGAGCCAGAATAGTCCGATTATTAAGATTCCCACGCTGGATGAGTCGTTTGTAAACCTTTTGGATCATATCATGTGATCGGAACAAGACAAGACAATTTTCATCTGTTTTACTTAACGCTCGCTCAATTTGTTCAGTGATAAAAGATGTTGAAACGCTATTATTTTTTTGCGCATGGGTATCCACATCTGTTGTCACATATAATTTTGCCTGTTTTGCATAATTATAAGAAGAAGGATAAAGAGCTAATTGATTGTTCTCTATTCCAAGTTGGTTTTTCAAATAAGATACCGAACCGTTCACCGACAAAGTACTGCTGGTTAAAACGATATGATTCGCTGAATTAAACTGACTTAAAAGCGTATCCTTAACTTCTTGATCAAAGCGATAAAAGCTTAATGTTGATAATGGATTCTTGGAATAAAACCGAACAACGGTTGGATTAGAAGACTCAACTGACGAAAAGAGATAGTTAAATCGTTTCGTCACCGTTAGAAAATGATCAAGTATAGCATTAATTTTAGACAAAAGTCGCTTTTCCTTTTGAGTTAATTTTTCCTCTGCTTTATTTAGAGCACTTGTTAACTGTTGACCTACATAAACCAGTTCTTCTAAGTTTCTACAAAAGAACTTGGTATCGCGCTTAATATCAAGGGGAAGTTCATTGAAATAGAGTGTTTTTTCTTTCCATTCAACTATACGGTCTTCATATGAATCGGCATGAATGAGCCAATCAATCCATTTCTTACACCACATTTCCCAGCCTTCCGATACCATCGCTACCGATGAATGCAGTGTATCTAGCTGATAACCCTTTATATTCTCAGAAGGTAATAATTCAAGGCAATCATTTAGCAAAGTCTCTTCTTTTTCCTTCGAGCCTAATTGCTTAAGTTCATTGGTTATAGTTTTCACAGAAAGGCGTATCGTAGCGTTCTGCTCAATGACATCAGGAATATGATGTGCTTCATCAAGGAGCAGATTAGTATTATCAAAGGTATCAGGAAACTGCCGCCATTGTGAAAATAAATAAGCATGATTTGTTACAAGTATTGAGGCCTTTTCCATACGCTTCTCCCTGCGCGCAAGGTAATCGACCTCTTTGAAACATTCGAATGGCGTTTTAGCATTTAACACGCTCTTAACTTCCGTCCAAAATGCATGATGGAGGGTTTTTCCTAAACCAATCTCTTCCAAATCTCCTTCATCTGTTTCAGTCAACCAGACAAGTAACTTCATGCAAAAGATAGCCTCCGTGTCACTTGCATCCACGTCTTTTAATTTACTGTAAAAAGCAGATAGCGATAGATACTGACTTGGGCTTTTCATCAGTGCAATTGTTTTACTGAAAGGCAAACCTTCTAGTAATTTAGCTAGATTCTCCTCAACAAGTTGGCGTTGAAGGAGCTTTGTATAAGTTGAAATGACAACTTTCTCTTTCGGCGAAGACAAGAAAAGACTGGGGTATAAATAGCCTAAGGATTTTCCTGATCCCGCTGGCGCTTCAATAAACTGAATCCAATCAGGGGTTTCTTGCTTATAGTAATTGAAAATGGTATTCATCATTTGATTTTGGCTCTCACGATAACTTAATCCCATTAATTCTAACTGTGCGCGCTTGTCTGTTTCTTTGTAAGGATATGTATGCTTTGAACGATGGGTCAGCTGTTCATTATCCGTCATCGGCTTTTTAAGTGCTAATCCTTCGATAATAATCAGTGATTCATCTAAATCAATTGGCTGTTCTTTCATCTCCTTTAAAGCGTGCTTGAAAAAAAGAGACGTCTCAGCTGTTGTTGCAGCAGATAATTCCGCTAATTTCTCAACAGTAACTAAGGGCAATTTTTTTAATCTTTCATCCAATTTATTTAAGAGATAAACCGTTGCCTTAGCATCGAAAAGCGCATTGTGCGCATGATTAAGGGTATATCCAAGTGAGGCGGTTAACTCCTTTAGCTTGTAACTCTCTTCTTTTGGAAAGAGGATTTGCGAGAGTAAGACGGTATCTATTGCCGGTATTGTTAGTGCTGGCATACCGACACGTCGAAAGCATTCATTTAAAAATCTAAAATCAAACCCAACATTGTGCGCAACAAATATGGTATCTTCCAGTAGTTGATGGATGAGATGAGCAATGTCTTCAAAATAGGGAGCCGTTGCTAAATCTTTACTGGATATTCCTGTTAAATTACGAATAAGCCCGCTGACTTTACGAGAAGGATTGACAAAGGAATCAAATGTTTCAATCGTTTTTCCGTTTTTTACAAGGACACAAGCAAATTGGATCATCCGTTCATCCTTACCAATACTTGCTCCTGTGGCTTCAATATCAACGATGGCATAAATTTGATCTTTCTTCATTGTATTCCTCCCTCCTAGTAAACGAATTATTTTTTCATCAAGGCATGTAATTATTTTCTTTTAAATAAATAAGTATTTCTGATGTTTCATTGGCGAGTTTGCCTTTCACTACAGCTTTTTCTGCAGCACTAATCGCTATCCCTAACCATTTCCCGCCAGAACGTTCTGTTTCTTGAAGTATAATTTTTCCATTTATAGCCAGGTCGTCTCTTGAATGAATCGGTAGCTCATCATCAATACGCTCTACTGATTTATTGTTGCCCGTTTTACCAACCTGATTTAAAAGAATTTCTGCTTCTAAAGCCCGTTCTTTTTTATACTGATAAACCGTTTCATTCGTATGCTCAAAAAGAAGGCGATGAAGGAAGAGTTGATGTAAATCGGTACTTTCCTTAATGAGTTGGTTAGACAATTTCCAACGTTTTAAAAATGCATGCGCTTCTTTTTCTTCTTGGATACCAAGATAATATAAAAGCAGCGCCCAAACATGGCGTTCATTCTCAATCGGTTCCTTTACCTTCGCGACTTTTTCTAATTCCTTATTAGCGTGAATAAGTCCAGGGCAATATTTATACAAATTGGATTCTATAAAACCTGTCATGCCCTCCATAAGATGTTTCCCCATCGCCATTTTAACAAATTCTATACGAATACGCTCAACAGCAATGTTTTTCAATAAATGAGCATTCACTACAATAGCATAAAATGTATCTGCTTCGAGATGAAACCCAAGTTGAGCTGCAAATCTTACAGCCCGCATCATTCGTAAAGCATCCTCATGGAAACGTTCTTCGGCTTTTCCAACTGCACGGATCACTTTGTTGTTAAGATCCTGTTCACCGCCAAAGAAATCTTTGATTTCACCTGTGTCATCCATAGCAAAGGCGTTAATTGTCAAGTCTCGTCGTTTTAAATCTTCTTTCAAAGAGCGCACAAAAGTAACCGAATCAGGACGTCTGAAATCTTGATACGTCGATTCGGTCCGAAAAGTCGTAACTTCATAACTTTCGTCTTCCATCAAAACCATAACCGTTCCATGCTCAATACCGACATCCACTGTTTTCTTGAATAACTTTTTAATCTCTTGCGGAAAGGCACTCGTAGCGATGTCAACATCATTAACAGCCTTGTTTAAGACAGCGTCACGTACGCTTCCTCCCACAAAATATGCTTCAAAACCAGCGGATTGAATGGTCTTCAAAACGGGCAGAGCCTTTTTGAATTCACCTGTAATTGGAACTTGCTTCATAATATAAACGAACATCTGACGCTAATATCTAGCTTCAATGTTCTTTCTCTCCTTTATTCCTCAACTATTCGCATCTGTATCCGTTTGTCCATCCTTACGTTCAAAACGAAAATAGTCGCGTGATTCAAATTTTTTCATCGTTAACTCAAAGGCTTTTGATAAATCAATATCAAGTGTATTGGATAAACTGATAAGGACAAAGAGGACATCGGCAATTTCCTCTTCCATTGGTTTGTAAGCCTCACTAGTCTTTTTCTTTTTTTGGCCATAAACATGATTAATTTCTCGAGAAAGCTCGCCTACTTCTTCTGTTAAACGAGCGAGTTGGACAAGAGGAGGAAAATACCCCTCTTTAAATTGTCCAATATACTCATCCACTCTGTCTTGCATGTCTTGCATCTCTGTCATATTCATTCTCCTCATTTCGTAGTGTTATGAAGGAGACACTTCATTTTCTAGTTTAATTTCAATATTTTTTAAGTTTTCTGTAAGGTCATAGAAGTCTTTACGGTTATCTGTTTCAAGGGCATAATCAATTTCATCAAGTAATTTCTGTTTTTTCTCTTGTAAATAAAAACTATCCATTGCGTCATCGACCTGCTGGTTCAACTCTTCTGGTACAAGGTCATTCCACTTTGCATAAGGATTATCTTCAAGCACTTTTGCATACTCTGGAGACAATTCAGCATCTTTGAAAAACAGCTCGATATATATTTCAGTGTGCCAGTTGAGTCTAACCTCATGAAAGGCCTGTTCAGGGTGGTCGAAAGTGACGCCATCTTTATAAAATCGGAAAGCGGCATTGTCCACTCCAACAGTTCCCATACTAATTCCTCGAGGAGTGTGATCCGCTTTTTCAACAAATTTTGTTTTGTTTAAAACGATGTCGTGATTAAGCAAATAATTTAAGATCCACATCGACTCTCTTTTCTTCAACTGATAACGCTCCAAGAACCACTTCAAGAATACTTTCTTATCTTTTAACTGAACACGATTATACATGGATACTCCCCTCCTCTAGCTTGTTTACATTATACCAAAATTAATACAGTTCTTCATTGTTTACCCATTCAGCAACTTCCAAGTCATCTGGTTTCATTGTTAAATAGTGTTTACTTAATTGAACAAATCCATCTTTGTCTCCATCTTCACGAAGAAAAACAGCATAATCTTTCAGAAACTCAGGTGAATCTTTCAATAAATCATACGCTCTTTCGTACTTATCTCTCGCGTTGTCAAAGTCTTCCTCGCTATTATACGCCTTCGCACTGTTCCAAAAGAGTTGCGGATCCTCTTCACCAGCTTCCAGTTTCACTTCCATTAACTTAAGCGCCTCTTGGAATCGTTCCTGTTCAATAAGCAGGTTCGATAGATGCAAGGTTAACGTTAGATTTTCAGGGTCACGATCTAACGCTTTGAAATAAAAGGACTCGGCAGTCTCCGTATCTCCCTTAGCTAAGCTCGCCTCAGCTCCCACACTGTAAAGCAAAGGATTTTCTTTATCATAAAATCGTCCTTCTTCTACAATTTTAAGCGCCTCTTCTTCGTTATTCTGCTTCAAATATCCTTGTGCAAGGTAAACATAAACTGAAGTATAACTTGGGTCTTGCTCTTTTACTTTATTAAATAATTCAGTTGAGCGTGTATAATCTTCTTTTTGGAAATAAAGATACCCAAGTTGGAAAAGATGCTCTGTGCTTTCTTGCATCTCTACTGCCTCGTTCATATAATCAATGGCATTATCCAAGTCGCCAATTATTCCATAAGCGCTACCTAATCTTCCATAAATACTTGTTCCAGCAAATTCGAGGTGATGGTCGGTTAATAAACGTTCATAATAACCGATTGCATCTCTATATTTTCCACTAGTAAAAAGCAATTCTCCCAAAGCAAAATCAATCACGGGTTCTTCAGGCATTAACTTTTTAGCTTCGAGTAGTTTTTCTCTAGATACCTCAGGCAACTCAAGTGTCTGATAGTAGTCAGCCGAGACAAGGAGCGACTGGACATAGTACGGGCTAGACGGATCCACTTGGCTTAATCGATCGAAAGCCTCCAGCTCATCTCCCTCTTCAATCGCTATTTCTGCTAAAGTTAGCGTCAAACCATCATCATCAGGGTGTCGCGTGATAAGTTCGGTAACAACTTCTCTTGTTTCATTTAAAAAACCTAAATCATATAGGGTTTCAATTAGAGCATATAGGTCTTCATCATTATCCATATCAATAGCTTGTCGAAGTAATTCAGATGCTAAATCCAATTCTTCGCTCTGAATCGCTTCGATCATCTGTGTTGAATAAGACATATTAACTCGCCTCTTTTTCTTTTCAGTATTCTATCATCTTAACACAGACGTACTTATATTTCATGAAAAAGTCGTTGGGGTTAAAGAGTGTAACGATGTTTTTTTGTAGGTCTTGATTATTTGGGTACAGGTTTAAAGTGAAGGTTTATTAACACAGATACCTCCTAGCAAGTCATTTAAAGGATATCCGTTTATTTTCCTTGTTCCATTTAGTTTAGAGCAGAGTTTTTATTTTTAAAATTTTCTATATGTGTAAGTCAATATCCTCAAACAAAAAAACACTCCTCTTGAAGTGAGCCGACTTCAAGAGGAGTGTTTCATTTAGCTCTTTCGTTAGTTATGCGTGTGTTGCGTCAGTTATTTAACTTTCTTTTTAAAGAAGTGAGCGGCTGAACCAAGGGATACACTTCCTAAACCAATGAGTCCAAATAACCAAGTTGTTGTCGCTGTTTTAGGGAGACGTTCGCCATCTTCATCTTCTTTTGTTGTTTTTTCAGTGTCTTCAGCTTTTGACTTGTCTTTATCTGTTGCTGTTTTATCTGTCTCTTTATCTTTGTCTTTGTCTGTCTCTGTATTATCTGTCTCTTTATCTTTATTTATCTCATTGTCTTTATCTTTGTCTGTTTCTTTGTCTTTGTCTGTTTCTTTATCTTTATCCTGATCCTTATCTGTTTCCTTGTCTTTATCTGTTTCGTCATTACCATCCGGCTTCTCTGTCTCTTCATTTCCATTACCTGGTTTTTCCTCGTCTTCTATTAAACCATGTTTCTTCAAAACAGATTCTGGAATTTCACCATTTTCAATCATTTCAATTGCATTTAAAGCTTGGGAGTTGTAGCTTCTTCCATCTTCCGAAACAGGCAATTCAATATTTCCAGCATTAACTTCACCAATAATATAGTCGCTTAATGCATGGTCAAGGTCTGCGCCAATGATTTCCCAGTTGTCATCGGTTGAAGGTTTGATTACCCCAGCATCTCTAATTGTATCAGCAATATAGGATCTGAGAGATTTTGGATCTGACTCGAAATAAGGTTTCTCAGTGATAAGCCCCATCGCTGAAAGCCCACCGTATCTATAGTTGTTAACTGCAAGTTTTACAACATCATCATCCTTAAGTGGCTTTCCTTTGAAAATAGGATCCACGATACGCTCGCCGATAGGTTTAGAAATATCTACCTTATAGTCAATACCTTGGAACATGTCATAATTGTAGCCTCTGATCTCTGGATCAAAACTTATTGTAACATCGCCTTCAGTATATTGATTATAATACTGGGCTGACCATTCCATATATTTCTTAAGCTGCGCACCTGTCACTTCTACACCTACAAGCGTGTTTGGATATTTATAGATGTCAAAGATATCTGCATAAGTTAGATCGCCGGCTTTTAATGTTGAGTTGGGTCTGAACAAGGCAGCACCTGCAACGTCTGCTCCTGTGGCTTCCAGCTGCACCTCATTGATTAGGTCAATCACAGCTGTATCCTGTAATTGCGCTTCAGGAATCCCTTTAACGCGCTGCTTCGGAGTGAAATCATCCGATGCTGTACCTATGACATCTTCTAAAAATCCGAGTGTCTTTTCATGGTATTCACTAGCATAGGTTTTCAACTCTTCAGAGGCTTCATATCCTTCTACTGAAATTAATTCTGTCGTGCTACTGTCTACTGTATACTCTTCGCCCTCTTTGGAGATATCCAAATCAAAACGAACCACTTGTGCCCCTGCATCATTTGCACCACCAACGGCGGCCCCGTTATAATTCTCATTTACAACTGAATGGCTATGTCCAACCATTAATGCCTTTATTTCCGGATAAGCTTCTAGAATTTTTTGAGCATCATCATTGATATAGCCTTCTGATTCTTCGTAGCCACCTGTGTAAGAAGAATGTGATGAAGCAATAATAACATCTGCTTTTTCATTCAATTCTTTCATAGGCCCTTCAGCCGCCTTTAAAAAGTCTTCAAAATATAGGTCTGTAACTTTAGGACCATCCCACTTTGGAATATTTGGGTTAGTAAATCCAATGATCCCTACTTTTATTCCATCAACTTCGACAATTGTATAAGGTTGAGCAAGATAACTGTCATCATTTTTTAATTTAGCATTAGCGGCCAACATGGGGAACTCTGATTCTTCCATTATTTTATGAACCATATCTAAACCAAAGTTAAATTCATGATTACCTAAAGTCATCGCATCGTATTCCATAAAATTCATCACATCAATGACTGGGTTGTCCAACATTAAATCAGTATTGTAAAGATCATCTGTAAGTATTGTTCCTTGTATAGTATCCCCGTTATCAATAAGTAGTGTGTTTGGATTCTCAGCACGCACCTTTTCAATAACCGAATAAACTTTGGCCATCCCTATATCATTAACTTCTTCCCCATTTTCGTAACTCCAGTTATAAATATTACCGTGTAAATCCGTAGTTCCTAAAATAGTGACTTGGGTATTGTCTTCCTCCGCATGAACCTCATCAGTGAGTGCGAAAGAAAGTGATGACATCACAGTAACACAAGTAAGCAACCCTAATTTTCTTGCCAATCGATCCTTATTTATCATGTATTTTTCCTCCAATATTATTCTATTTGCTGACCTTAAAAGAAAAACGTGCTCATTCTTATACTTGACTCGATGGCCCCACTCCTTTACTAGATTTATCAAGTTTGTTCGCTAGGCTCTTTTTACTGAAGCGCCCAAACTCCTATGATAAGTACTTTCAATTATACATATAGACCACTTATAAAGTAAGCGTTTCCATATAATGATTTGTGTATTCTCATAATGATACACCTTATATTAAGAGTCTCTAATGAAAGTCTTCACAAATAAAAAACTGTCCTATTTAATCTTTTCATCTATAAGAAAAAGCTGCTTCTCCTAAGTTAAAGAGAAACAGCTTTTCTAAGTCTATAAACTATTTGTAATGATTGGCTCATCGGGTAGTGGTTCCACATATTTCTTGAAAATAACGCGTAAGAAATACACACACAAGAGTGCTGAAACCAGTTCAGATACTGGGAATGACCACCAAATAGTGTCTACATTCCCTGTTAGTGAAAAGAGGTAGGCCAGTGGAATCAAAACGATCACTTGTCGGGTAAAGGATACGTATAAACCAAATGTTCCTTTCCCGAAGGCCTGGAATATGGTACTGACAATAATACTAAAGCCAGCAAACAAGAAACTAATACTGATGATGCGCATGGCTGGCACGCCAATCTCCAGCATCTCTGGTGATGCATTAAATAAATTTAATAGCGTGACAGGGAAAAATTGGAAAATAGCTAAGCAAATCAGCATAAATATCATCGCATAAATAATAGATAATCGGATGGCTTCCTTTATTCGTTCTTTATTACGTGCCCCGTAGTTAAACGCAACGATTGGTATCATTCCGTTATTTAACCCGAATATAGGCATGAATGCAAAACTTTGTAAACGGAAGTAAACTCCGAATACCGCAATCGCAGTCGGTGAAAATTTCAGTAGAATTTTATTCATTGAGAAAATCGTTACTGACGTAATAGCAATCATCATCGATGACGGAACACCAACGACGTAAATATCTTTGATCGTCTCTAAATGCGGACGGAAATTTTTGTACTGCAATTTAATTTCATCATTTTTATAATAATTTAATAGTACCCCAATTAAGGCGGCGACTGTTTGTCCAATAACAGTGGCTACAGCAGCACCGGTAACACCTAATGCTGGGAAACCGAACCAACCGAAAATGAAGAATGGGTCTAAAATGATATTGATAATCGCTCCAGAACCTTGTACCCACATGGAAAAGACTGATTTACCTGTTCCTTGTAAGAGTTTTTCAAAAATGACTTGCAAGAAAAGTCCTAGCGAAAAAATCATGATGATGCGCATATAAGATTCACCTTGAGCTAGTATCTCAGGATTACTGGTCTGGCTTCTGAAAAAGAACGGCACAATCGTCAATCCTAAAATCAAGATCACCAGGTAATGCAGTATCGATAAGAACACACCATTACTAGCTGCATTATTGGCCTTTTCATAATTATTTTCGCCCAATCTTCTTGAAAGAAGTGCGTTCATCCCTACTCCTGTACCTACCTGAATCGCAATCATTAAATTTTGTACGGGAAAGGCTAGTGTTACAGCTGTCAACGCATTTTCACTCAATTGAGCAACGAAAATACTGTCCACTACATTATACAAAGATTGTACAATCATAGATAACATCATCGGTAGAGACATACTAATTAAAAGTTTATTGATGGGCATAACACCCATTTTATTTTGTTCCATATTTAACGTCCTTTTCTATCTTTATTGATTTTAGTTCGTGTCTTTTTGTCCACTTAAAAACTAACTCTATCTATGATACGCGACATTTATAAAAATTGCTAGGCACAAAACTCGAAATGTGTTCATTTTAGGTTTGAATTTACTTCTTATATCTAACAACCCTTATGCTGCAGCAAATAAGTACTTAGATCTTGAATGATGAAAAAGAGAGATAGCCATCTCTCTTCCTTATTTTACTTTTGTTTAAAAGGTATTGGGCCATATCTATCGAAAGTGCTTGCTCAGTTGATGCTTGGCGCTGAGTTCGACATTTGTGTTCAGAAAAGTGTTCACTCAGTTGGCGCTAGACGCTGAGTTCGACATTTGTGTTCAGAAAGTGTTCACTCAGTTGGTGCTTGGCGCTGAGTTCGATATTTTACAGTTAAAATGAGAAATAAAACTGATTTACTCGTATACCTACGAGATAAGCACGCCCACTATAATGATTTAAGTTACAAAAAAGCAGGAGGTTTCGATTTCAGCAATCGAAGTCCTTCTGCTTTCATTAAAATAGCTCTGAGGATCGTTTCCTTATTCAGATAGATCATCGTAGTAAAATAATTCAAAGGTAAAAGTACCAGAATAGGTCGCTTCACCGTTTTTCTCATAAGAAAATGAGGTTAGGTTCCAAACGCGTTCTTCTGTCATTAAGCGCTCAATGAGATTACGCAAACTTTTTGCTGAGTCACTCGTTACATCAGCTTGATACGTATTTTTCACAAAACCGTTTGGCACACCTTCTACTAACTCATGATCCGAAAGCTGAGAAACGGTTGAAATGTTTACTTTCTCATTTCCAGCTAACTGCTCAAGTGTGACCATGGCTTTTTCTGTAGCATCATCTATGGGTAAATATGCCTTCGTTGTAGTATATTCTGACTCATATTCATTATATAAACCTTCATCTGGAGTATACTCAGAGAGCACAGCCTGCTGATTTTCAACCAAAGTAGATAAGGTCGCTGCTTCCTCTTTAACTGGCGAGACAAAATACTGATTACCATAGTAGAATAGTCCAATTAATATTGCGACCAGGGTCAACATAATGAGAAGACTTTCTCTATTCCATTTTATTGTCATTTTTTAGTCACCTCATGCAGACGCTCTCGATTTATATCAAGCGTTACTTCAAACAAATACTGGTTGTTATCATTTTGTTGATTTTCAAGTCTCAATAATTGCACGTTATCGATATATTCAACCTGATTGAAGCGATCAATGATAGATGAGGCTTCCTCTACATTAGTCTTTTCAAGTACCAATACCACTTGATCCGTTTCACTTAACTGGTAAGTTTGCACGCGTTCTTCTTCCTTTTGAATCAGCGCTGTCAAATCCTTGGCTACATAACTCATTGGATATTGAGAAGTTAAAAGTGTTTCTTGTACTTCCCCTGCTTGCATCGTACGCTCATCGATTTGCTCGGTGCGACGTGATAAAGCGACATCTGAAGCATTCGCTTGTACCCACTCTTTATCATCTTGAATTGATTCTGAATAATAAGAATGCGTGAAGAAAAAATAGATTCCCATGGCTAAAAAAAGAATAAAGAAGACGCCTGCTACAATATAAGGAAGAATATTAACTTGTTTTTTTTCAAAGAAATTAATATTTATCATCTACTTTACCTCTCTTTCCTCGTTCTTAGTCTCTCGCTTCGTTTTGCGTTTCACTTTAACATTGCCTTCTTTAAGAGACAGGCCATATAACGCACCAAAAGACTGACCAAGTGTATCAGGCAATTCAAGAAGTTGTACACTTGCTTCAAATCTATCTGAAAGATAACCTTTCACTTCTTCTAAATCGGGATAGTGACCCGTTAAAATAATCTGCTTGACACTCCCTTTACCATCTAGAACACTGTATCGGTAAAAATCTAAGAAGCGTTCCAGACCATCTAATTGATCCTCAAGCATCATATCACGTTCATTTTCTGAACTTTTCCAAGTCCACTTTCCGTTGCTATCTATTTCCCAATTTCCAGCTATACGTTGAGAACGGGAATGTCGGTTAAAGGTAGGGGCATCATTATTGAAAACCATAATCGATAGTTCAGATGGGTTCCATTCTAAAACTAAGGAATGATTCTTCTGATTTTGATCAATGAGGTTTTGCTTTTCAGCCACTCTATAAAAGCACAAGGCCGAAATATCAGCTACTACTGGCTTCAAAGAAACATTCTGTAAAATGGTTTGGTACTGCTTCACAAATTCTTTTGGATAAGCAATAATCACTACCCTCTGTCCATCTTCATTCTTTTCGATAAGTTGAAAATCAAATATCGGATTATCAAAAGGCAAACGAATAGACTGATTGATATGTAGAGATAAATAGTCTTTTATCTCAGATGGCGTTAGCTGCAGGGGTACGGTCTCTTCTCTCACCGCAACAAAATCATTGAGTAGAAGGAAATGCGCTTTAGCATTTTTCCACTTTTTTTCTTTCACCAAAGCATCTAGGCGTGTTTCTAGTAAAGGAATATTAGTGATTTTCCCATCTTCTAGTATAGTTGTTTCAAAGACAATTTCATCTTTATCAATAATGGTATGATTTTTTGGGTCCAGTGCCAAGTATCTTAAACTCTGATCTAGTAGTTGAAAATATATTAAAGGTTTAGAATCAAATAACATAGTAAGTTCCTCCGGTAAAGAATTAATTAGAATACGGATTGTGATTTAAAGAAAGAGATTCAAATACCATTGAATTAAGGCATCACCAAAGTAAAAAACGGTTAATGCAGATAGTCCAATAAATGGACCAAAAGGTATTTTTGCTTTACGTCCTAATTTTTTAATTTTGGCAAAAATGAGACCAAAAATCGCTCCATATAAAGTAGATAGAAAGAATAAAAGCAAGAAATGACTCAAACCAAAGATAAAGCCAAAGAGTGTGTAATATTTCAAATCACCCATCCCCATGCCGCCTTTAGAAATTAAAATAATTAGGAAGACAAGGACCAAGGCAAAGCCAGCACCGATAAAGGAATCCCAAATAGGATCGAGTGGGTAAAACAAGCGGTAATTGACGAACAACAAACTGAAAAAGAGCAGTAAGCGATTCGGGATCCGACGATACACGATATCTGAAACAGTGACGGGAATAATCATAGCTATGAGTAAGAGGGCAAAAATAAAATCTGCATTAAATCCTGTTATGTAATAAGTGAAGACAAATAAAAAGCCAGTGGCGAGTTCCATCGTTGGATACAGTAAAGAGATTTTAGATTTGCATTCTTTACATTTCCCTTTTTGAGCTATAAAAGACCAGACAGGAATAAGCTCAGACCAAGTAAGCGTCCGTTCACACGTATCACAATAAGAGCGCTTTTGTTTGAATAAAGTCTTATTGGGAACGCGCAAACCAACAACATTAAAAAACGATCCAAAAATTAAACCGTATAAGAAAAGAATAAGTAGCATTGAGACAGTCATATTGTCAATCTCCTATGTAGTAAGAAAGACCCCAGAAAAGGTAATGGTTTATCTCTTGTCTTTAAATTCTTTCTTTTAGCTACTCCGCCCTGAGTGACCTTATTGAATTTCCCATTCAAATTAGGATGAAGATAAACGGTGTCACTAAAGTTGAAATTTTTTGTAGATTTAAAGCCTGGTGGTCCTAAAGCATCCAAATGGATATCTCCAATTATAGTTGCCCCTTCATTTTTCACTTCAATGCCTTCTTTAGATAGTATTGCAGCATTTTGCGGAAAATTTATTATTTGACCTGTTTCTTGCTTTATCCAACTAACTTCTACAGGTTTCTTCACTGTTCTTGTCTTGCCATCTACTTCACCTACTGAGGTGATAACATATTCTCTGGGATTAGCATTTGATACTTCCTTTACTGTAATTGTAGCGGTTGGTACCTCTCCTGACTGTTCTTCAAAAGTGTACCCTTCCCCGTTTATCGATTCTCTTACTCCCTTTACTCCATCTTCACCGTTAAAAAAAGAATTTTCAGGAAGGTTTTTATCGTAAACAGCCATAACTCCAGCTTTCATTTCTTCATAAGCCATGTTGGCGCCCGCTTCTGCTATGTAATAAGCAGAACTGTCATCACGCGTGTTATCCCCTAACTTAAAACTACCTATGGTTACAGCACCCAAAGAGGCTCCGAGGACAGATAAAACTAATAATGTCATTAGTGCAAGAATAAGGCCACTACCCTCTTCATTTTTAATATATGAACGTAAGTGTTTGAATGACATTGTTTACCTCCTAAAGTAAATAGTTGTCTGATAAGACTTGTCTTTTACTTGTGGTGAATTATTTTTTAGAATGATTTTGATATTATTATCGTTTTTTTCAAATTCCGCTGAACTGATCGCATCAACAAGAACTGTTCCATTTTTTCTTAATTGATTTTTTGAATTTATATAAGTGAACGTTAATCCACTATTGGTCGTTATTTCTTTCCCATCTTCCACTTCCGTCACACTCACTGCACCTGCTTCTTCTTTTCTTAAATCTCGTGACATCACGGACAAGGCGTAGCTCATATCATTAGCTTGACTCGCTGATTGTGTCTGGTTAATGAATTGTTTTTGTCCAAATATATTGACTGAACCGGCAAGTAATATAACAATTGAAAGGATAGCTAAGGAAGCAAGTAATTCGATTAAAGTAATCCCCTTATCACTCTTCCACTGTATTTTATTATTTGTTTGTATCCTTTTCGAATGGCAAGCGTGTCTCCATTTTAGCATGTCCTTTATCCCCTTCGACTGTAACGATTACTTTATATAATTTAGTATCCCCGTCAGGTTCTGTTAACGTTGTTTTTACAGTAAATCCATTTGTCGTTTTTTCTCTTTGCATAGTTCCTTCAAAAAAACTATTTACAACCTCTTGATCGCTGTAATTTCCACTTGAGTAACTTGTAACTAATTCCATTTCTTCCTGTGCCAAAAAAGTTGCTTCATTTAATTCATTTGTACGGTTATTGGTTTCAGCCGCTTGGATGAAAAAAGCCAAAAAGGCTGTCACTACTATCGATAAGATAGCAATGGCAGCTAAGAGCTCAACTAAAGTAACGCCATCGTCATTCTTTTTTAACTGTTTGAATACACTTTTTATAGTCATAAGTCTAACTTCCTTTTTGAGCAACGGTCACTCTATTTCTGCCTTGTTGTTTTGATCCAATATACATTGCACGATCAGCAAGCTGAATCAATTCTTCTATATCTGTATCATTATTCGTACTCGTCGCTACCCCTAGACTTGCAGTTACTGAAATACTTTTCTCATCACTTGATTTTATTGATTCCCTAATAGCGAATGGCGTGTCTCCAATTAAATGACGTATTTTTTCAGCTACGTCTACTGCAGAGGTTTGAGAATAATTTGGTAACAAAATGATAAACTCTTCCCCATCAAATCTAGCGATGTAATTGTCCTTCGCCAAGTTAGTTTTAAGCCTTTGACTTAATTCTTTAAGTACTTCATTACCAGATTGATGGCCATGCGTGTCATTGATTCTTTTGAAAAAATCCAAGTCCATTACAATTAAAGATAATTGGGTTAACGTCTTCTCTTGTTTCACACTTCCCAATTTTTTCGCTAAACCTTTTAAATTAGGTAGTTGTGTCAAGAAATCCATTTCGGCGTTTATCTCCAATTGTTCATAATGCAGGGCATTGTCCATTGCAATAATGAAATATTTATGAAAAACTTTAAGCAAAGAAATAATCATTTCATCATAAATTGAGCGGGCGTTATGTGTCATTAATATAATGCCTTGGACACCATCAAGTACGCTAATCGGAATAATCACGGCACTCTCTGCATTATACAATAGTTCATTTTCACAATCATTTTTCCAATCTTTGGCATAGTTACGATAAAAAATCTGATTTTCTGTGATAGCTTGTTTTAAAACCGACTTTTCACCGAGTGTAAACGCTTCATCTTGAACATCAATCTCTTTCTTATTTAAAATAACTCTTTTCCTTAAAACATTATGCTCCTCGTCTACGGTAAAGTATGATAGGGCCTCTGCTGGAAAGATCTCAATCAACGCATAAATAAATATGTTTAGAACATTTTCTCTACTTTTTTCACATTTAGTTCTTGAGAAAAATAATTCATTTCTTTTAGATACTTATTATGCATTTTACTCTTGAAAATGGTATTTACCCCCATCGTTAAAATCAGAAATGGGAACGCTCCGATAACAATGCCGACTGTTCCAACCAATTCATATAAATATACTAGTAAAAATGACAGTGGAGAAATTAGTAGATTGGTAAAAAAGAAGAACAAGTAATGCTCATCAAACACTCTGGTATTTGTTTGTTCATAGTAATACCGTTTAATTAAATAGGCACCTATTTGATTTAGGATAAAGTGAGCGGCGAGATAGACCACCAAGGCCAGTAATAATATAGACGTACCAAATAAGACATCTGTTAGGTACATCGCAAAATAATAAAAGGCCGCTGATATACCCGACAAAACATAAAACATCACTAAATTTACTGCGTATTTATAATGCTGGTCAATCCTTAGTTTGGAGCGCATCATTAAAATGACGAGTGCAATTGAAGAAACAATGACTTCGGGGACTAATCCAAAAATGACTAAAACAGCCAATGATATTCCTGGAATTAAAAACAAAATCGAATTTTCTGTTTTAATTGGAAAAAAACCAACAAGTATGGCTAATAGTAAAAAAAGAATATAATCCATATTAAAAAAAGGCAGGACATTTATTTGTATGTAATAGGCGGTACTAAGAATTATTGCTGCTATTGGAGCAACTAAAAACCAAATCAGTATTCTCTTTCTTTTATTTTTCATGTTAGTATCCCTCGTTATTTAAATATTAAAAAACTATGACTGTAATAGAATAATTTTATATTTATTCATAAAAATAGTCAATTATACCAAATCATAACTATATAAAGTTATAACGCTTTCAGTCATCTTTTTGTTAAAAAGCCGTAAAGTATATAGCTTTACGGCTTTTCTTTTATGTCTATAAGTTCAATAAGTTCAGCTGGCAATATGGGTTTACTGAAATAATACCCTTGTCCATATTCACAATGATTTTCTTTCAGAAAAAGTAACTGGTCGTTTGTTTCAATTCCTTCAGCTACTGTTTTAAAGTTCATGCTTTTACTCATTTTAATAATTGTTTTTACAAGAGAGGCAGTATTTTTTTTATTAAGCATATTATCAATAAATGTCTTATCAATTTTAAGCGTATCAATAAATATATTATTTAAAACACTCAAGGAAGAATACCCCGTTCCGAAATCATCGATTGCCACACTTACACCAATATCATGCAATTCTTTTATTATTTTATTGGCACGATCTACGTCCTTCATTATACTTTCCGTTATTTCTACGTTTAAGTATTCTTCTTCTAGCTCATATAATGTTAGAACATTATTTAACCGCTTCGCAAAATAGGGATCTTCAAACTGCATTGCAGAGACATTTACAGCTACACTTAATTTTTTCCCTTGTTCATGCCAATCTTTTGTTTGTCGGACGGCTTCGTGTATGACCCAATAACCAATTTCATTTATCATTCCTGATTCTTCTGCTATAGGTATAAACTCCCCCGGTGATATCAAACCTAAATCTGAATGCTCCCAGCGCAACAAGGCTTCGACACCATATATTTCTCCTGTATTGATTATTACTAACTAAATATAGCTCGTGGTTTAATAACGCTTCTTTCAAGCCAAATTCAATGCGTCTTTTTCTCTCCAATGCATCGGCATCATCCATTAGGAAAATATGATAATTATTTTTTGTCGTCTTTTTCACTTTAAACATAGCATTTTCTGCTTGTCGAAAGAGCACATCAATATCATTAGCTGTTTCTGGATAGCGGCTGATACCTATACTGGCAGTGACATAAAATTTGTACTCATTAATTTCAAAGGGTTTCCTAAATAAATCCACAATTTTTTCTGCGAATTGGCTTGTTTCTTCAGCGTTAATATCTTCAATCATGATAAAGATTTCATCTTCACTTTCACGAGCAATGATTGATGTTCCACTTAGAATTTTTCGAAGTCTTTGTGCGACTTTTCTAATCACTGCATCACCAGTGCCACGACCGTAGAGATCATTAATTATTCTGAATCGATCGATGTCTAATAGAAATACAGATACTTCTTTTTCATATTTTACATAGTCAGCTTTCTTCGCGTTGAATTCTTTACGTAGTTTCATGCGATTTGGCAATTTGGTTAATTTATCAAAATAGGTTTTTTGATATAGTTTCTCCTTGTTTTCTTCCAACTCTTTGATTAGAGCCTGCTTTTCTTTATTGGAAAAAAATAATTTACTCCATATATTTCTTAACCAACTGTTCTTTTCTTGATTCGATTTATCTTTTTCATTGTTATGATTTGATCCACCAATAATAGAAAAGACATAAGGTGAAGAACCGTTCTTTTTGCTAAGTAGATATAAAACAATTATAAGTAGACTAAAACTAGCAATTTTATAGATAGTACTTTTGGAAATAGCCATCATATTAAATCCTAGAAATAATGGTATGAGATTTATCATAGTGCTTTTTTTCTCCTTTGAATGCTTGCTAGTTAATATCTTTATCATTTTGATTTGCTTACTGAGTTTTTATTACGATTTTAATTTCCTTGTTATGTTATAATTATACACTATTCTTTTAGCTGAAAGAAGGTTTGATTATTATATTTTTAATCTATACTTATAAAAATGGGGGAAATTAATGACGGCCTCCCCCTAAATAAGTTCAGAAAGAGGATGAACCCTAATCATTCATACTCTTTAAGATAGTACTATTCACTTAATTGTGCTTTTTTCTTTTCGATTATTGTCTTTACTGCTTCATAGTCTCTTTCGATGATGTTTTGATCAAAGGTTTCTTGAAAGTTTTTGGATGTCATATTATACAAATATTCATTGTACTCTTTTATGAAACCCAAATTATCAAGATGAGAGGCGTATGAAATAGTTTTGAGGGCATCGAATAATGCGTGAACGCCTGAGATGTCTTTTTGCATGTAAAAAACAAGCTGCCAGTAACCTGAATGTAAGTCTTCCGCAAAGTCATTATATCTATAAAAAACACTTCTCGTATACTTGTTTTCATTCGTTGTTTTAGACTTGCTTTTGTTTTCAGTATCTTTATTGTCTTCTAAACTCGCTTCATATGTTTTATTGTTTTCGTCTTCTTTTAAACCTGATATAACTCGTTTCCTTTTTTCGTTTGCTTTATCTTTTTCTTCGTCTTGCTTTTCTTTATCATTTTCGTCTGAGGAAATGATTTCAGTCTTTATTTCTTTATTTTCTTCTTGCTCTTCACTTGACTCATCCGTTTGTGGATCGATTCCTTTTTCGTCAGCTTCCTTTTTAGGATCCTCTTTATCACCTTTTGATGAGTGATACTTTTTCTTATTCTCGTTATTTTTGCTCTCTTTTTCAATTGTATCTTTAGTGTTTTCAGCTGTTTTCTCGTCTTCGTTTATGAAGATGACATATTTCCCAGGCATTCCGGCTAGTCGCTTTTCCAGTAAGGATTTGTAATGTAAGACGTGTATTGCTGTATTGGGGTCATTGATGCCCGGCGATACAGCTCTTAAAGCCACTTCGGTTAATTTTATACGTGCATAATCCGGGTCATACATGGCTGACTTTTCCGTTTCAAAACTCAAGCTCTGATTCACTCTTTTAGTGATATCATCCAGTTCATCTTCAATATTTTTATTCGTTTTTATTTCCATAATCGGTTCGTCTTGGGTGACAAAATAACCGACACGTATGGTCACAATTATATTTGCTTCTTTCTCGTCTGCTATCTTTTTCAAGGTGTCAAAGTCGATATGCTCCACGTAGGCACTCTTTGCGGCTACGATATCAAAGGTATACATGAAAGACATGTCTGGGAGATGCTTGATAGATGGAAAATCTTCAAATCGCTTGATGTAGTTATCATATACTTCTTGTGCTTCCTCGTATAAACTATGGATTAATTTTTCAAGTTGCACGTACTGTGAACTCGTATAAACAAATCGGGTAAAAGTAAAGACGGCCCCCAGCGCATAAATCAAGGCAATCGTTGCTGAAATAACGACATATTCATCTTCTGAACTGCGCATAAAAAAGAGTGAGGCCAAACAATAAATGAAACCGCCTAAGAAAATCCCCAGCGTTTGCATGGAAGTGGGATTAAGCAAGAAGTTTTCGATTGCCCTCGGACTGAAATTCGATGTATAAAGTGTAATAATGGAGAGCATTGTCGCAAAGGTAAAGGTTGCGACTGAGAAAAGTGAGCCTGCTAGTAGTCCCAATATTTGGCGAGCCAGATCCACACTTGTAAGTGTCCATTTCGGTAAATATTCAACTCCTGCTAATATGCGCGTGTCAAAAAGGATCACAAGAATTGCCAGTAAGAATGAAAACAGCACACTCCCGCCAAGCGCAATCCATATTTTTCTTTCTTCCATACTTAAATTCCATTTTTCAATCATATGCTTCCCTCCACAGCGTTTCTTCTTTAAATGTTTAAATGTTCAGTTGTGTTATGTATAAGTATACACGGCTACAGTCTAAATTGCACTTTTCACATAGCTTGATTGGTTAGTTCGTTTGTTTGGAATAGTGATTTTGGGAAGGGCAGCACTGCTATACATAGCAGATGCGCGGGTGCGCATCTTCGACCATTACTCTCCTTTTTTCTTCAATGTGTGTCCGAATGTCACCTGACTTCGGACATTCCGATACGTTTTATTTTTCGAATATGTCGAAGACGCCTGTCTTCGACCACCACTCTCATTTTTTCTTCAATGTGTGTCCGAATATCACCTGACTTCGGACATTCCGATTCGTTTTATTCTTTGAATGTGTCGAAGACGCCTGTCTTCGACCACCACTCTCATTTTTTCTTCAATGTTTGTCCGAATCTCGCCTGACTTCGGACACTCCGATACGTTTTATTTTTCGAATATGTCGAAGACGCCTGTCTTCGACCACTACTCTCCTTTTTTCTTCAATGTGTGTCCGAACCCTCACTCAAACTAAGACACACGACAACTTTTTCAATGCTGAGGAGAGTCGACGGCGGTCGACTCTCTATCTCAATCAAAAGCCCAATCAAATAAAACCCAGTAGGAGCAAATGCACGCGCCTACTGGGTTTTATTTAGTATTTTGCGTTAAATTTTCTAGATGCAGTTAATGTTTCGTTAGCCATTTCGAGTTTTTCTTGGCGTAGCCTTCAACGTAGTAGACTTGGCTTTCTTCGTCAAATAGTTGACGTTCAAGTAAGGTTTGCTGCCTGATTTCGATGAGCAAGTCGCCGCGATGGCTTGGGATTTCCAATTGATATACCTTCATATTCTTTCTCATCTCAGCCTCTATCTTTCTACGCAAGCCTTCTAAATCATTATCATCTTGAGCAGAGATGACGATATTTGGATAAAGCGTTGAAGGAACAGGGCCTTTAACAAGATCGCGCTTGTTATAAACATGTAAGGTTGGGATTTCATCCATTCCTAACTCTTTTAATAAGGATAAGACGGTTTGTTCATGAGCTTTCAAATTAGCTGCGGAAGCATCAATAACATGTAAAAGTAAGTCGACGTCCATCGATTCTTCCAAAGTGGATTTAAAGGCTTCAATCAGTTGAGTCGGTAATTCTTGAATAAAGCCAACCGTGTCTGTAAGCGTCACTTGCATGCCTCTTGGGAGTTCAAACTTTCTCGTCAAAGGATCAAGCGTCGCAAAGAGTTGATCCTTCTCATAGGTATCTGCCTCAGTTAATTGATTCAGCACCGTTGATTTCCCAGCATTCGTATAGCCAATTAATCCGATTTGATACACATTATTATTTTTACGCTTTTCACGACTACGCTTTCTGTGCGCAGCATATTTTTTGAGCTCGTGTTTGATATCCGACATTTGACTTTGAATATGACGCCGGTCGGTTTCTAATTTTGTTTCCCCTGGACCACGTGTCCCGATGCCTGCACCAAGGCGTGACATATTAACGCCTTGCCCAGCAAGTCGCGGTAAGATATATGACAGTTGGGCCAGTTCCACTTGCAGGCGGCCTTCCTTACTCTTGGCGCGTAAAGCGAAAATATCCAAAATGACTTGAATACGGTCAATCACTTTCGTATCAATTATTTCTTGAATATTTCTTACATGGCTTGGCGACAATTCCAAGTTGAATACGACAGTCTGTGCATCCAATTCTTCGACCAGGGTCTTGAGTTCATTGACTTTCCCCTTACCAATGACCGTTTTATGATCGGGACGCTCTCTTTTTTGTGACAAGCGAGCAACAACTTTCCCTCCCGCATTTTCAACAAGTTGCTCGAGTTCATCAAAGGAATAGTTGAACGCTTCTTCCTCGTGTTGTTTTTCAATGCCTACAATTATAACTTTTTCATATACTTTATCTTTTTCCATTTAATCACCCTCTATAAAATTTTGGATGTTGTTTTTAATTTTTTCAATAGCTGTTGGATTTTGTACTAAATCTGCCCACTCAGTCACCTGGAAGCGATTTTTAAACCAGGTTAGCTGTCTTTTAGCATAATTTCTTGAGTGTTGTTTAACCAGCATAACGGCATCATCATATGCCTGGTCTCCACGTAAATAACCTTGGAATTCTTTGTATCCAATGCCTTTTTTACTTTGGACATCTCCTTTATATGTTTCATAAAGCCAACTTACTTCCAAAAGTAACCCCTTATCCATCATCTTATCCACACGACGATTGATACGGTCATACAGCACATGACGTTCAGTATCTAAGGCAATCACATAAGCATCGAAAACAGGTTCTTTTTTACGTTCATTTTGATAGTCAGAAAACGGTTTTCCCGTTTCATGTATCACTTCAAGTGCGCGGATCACTCGCCTTGCATTGTTTGGATGAATAGATGCTGCTGCTTTTGGATCCTTCTCGTTCAGTCTTTGATGCAATGCTTCCCGTCCTTTTTCATGAGCAAAACGAGTCATTTCTTCACGAAAAGCCGGATTAGGTTCGGCCTTACCGCCATGTGTCATATCAAATAAAAGTGATTCAATATATAAGCCGGTTCCACCAACAATGATGGGTAGTTTACCCTTATCACCTAGTGCAGCTATTTTTTCTCTGGCATCTTTTTTGAAGTCGGAAACAGAATAGCTCTCATTGGGCGTTTTTATATCGATGAGATGGTGTGCTATTCCTTCTGCTTCATCTTCTGTTACTTTCGCCGTACCAATATCTAATTTTTCATACACTTGCATCGAATCGCCATTAATAACTTCCCCATTAAATGACTTAGCAAGTGTGATACCCAACTGGGTTTTCCCAACAGCTGTAGGCCCCACTATAACGATAATCTTGTCTTTCACATAAATCCTCCACTCGTTCACTCTCATAGTCAGTATAGCACAGACCCCTAGCCATAATAAAAGACTCGGCCTAGCATTTGTTTTCATTGAATAAAACAACTTATTTTTTTAAAAGGACATCTTAAGCACTAGAAAAAATCGCATGCATTTGAGCTTAGCCGATTACTTTTTGGACGTCTCAAAAAAGATTCGCGTACACACAACTTCTTGCCACTCTCCTCGAAAAAAACTTCCGGCATATCTGAGCGTCCACTCAAATATACCGGAAGCTATCACACTTTTTTTAAACGCTAAACTGTTTCTTTCTTTAATCTTCGTAGAGAAGTTCCAGAATTTCTTCTGTTGAAAGGCTGGTAACGGACTCTTTATTGCCTTTCGTGATAACAGAATCGACCAGTTCACGTTTTTTATCCTGTAGATCATTGATTCTCTCTTCAATGGTTCCAGTCGTGATGAAGCGAATAATTTGAACTGATTTTTTCTGTCCAAACCGATGCACACGGTCGGCCGCTTGATCTTCAATCGCTGGATTCCACCAGGAGTCAAAGAGTATCACGGTGTCCCCACCTGTTAAGTTAAGGCCTGTGCCGCCTGCTTTCAAGGAAATTAAGAACAAGTCTTTCTCTCCAGTATTGAAACGGGTTGTCAGATTCAATCGTTCCTCATTTTTAGTCTGTCCGTCTAGATAGTGGTAGTCGACATCAATATCATCTAAACGTTCACGGATAATTTTAAGCATGGATGTGAATTGAGAAAACAGAACAACACGTTTTCCGTTGGCTCTCGCTTCTTTCAGGTACTCCATCAATCGTTCAAGTTTGGAGGATTCCCCTTCATAATCTGGCATGATTAGTTTAGGGTCACAACAGATTTGTCGCAGACGCGTCATCCCAGCAAGTACTTTAATGCGATTGGTTTTCAAGGTGTCTGAATCGACCAACTCTTTCAGTTCTTGCTTAATGGCTGCACGCTGTGTCTGATACAAGCGTTTTTGTCCTTCAGATAATTCAATATACTCCGTTGTTTCTGTTTTTTCTGGTAAGTCATCAAGAACATCTCGTTTCAAACGTCTTAAGATAAATGGTTTGATTTTAGCCGCAATACGCTCTTGTTCCATTGACTGGAAGGCCTTCTTATTTCTGAATAACCCAGGTTGAATAATCGAGAACAAGGACCACAATTCACCCAAGTGGTTCTCAATCGGCGTTCCGGATAAAGCGATTTTGGTTTCAGAAGTCAATCGTTTTACAGCCTTCGTTGTTTTGGCCGCACTGTTTTTAACATTTTGCGACTCGTCAAGAATGATTGTTTTGAACGTGTCTTCTTTGTATAAATCAAAATCACGTTGGATTAATGGGTAACTCGTAATCCATATTGGAATATCTTTATCAATGGCTTCCTGACGCTTTTGCTCACGTTCTTCTTTGCTTCCAGAAATAATGATTGTGTCTGTGTCTGGAACAAATTTATCCCATTCATGGCGCCAGTTAAATAACACACTTGATGGACAAATGATCAGATATTTTCCTTTTTCAGACTCAATTTTTGACTGAAGGAAAGCAATGGTTTGAATCGTTTTTCCTAAGCCCATATCATCGGCTAAAACGCCCCCGAAGCCATAATGATCCAAGCTTTTCAACCATTTGAATCCAGTAACTTGGTAAGGTCTCATGTCAGCTTCTAACTTTTCTGGCAGTTCGAATGTTAAGTCTTCCGGTGAAAACAGCTGCTTTACCAGTTTTTTAAATTCCTGACCGGTTTGAATCGTGTCTTCTTCCATAGCTGAAAGCCCTTGGAATACAGAAACCGTCATGTCTTTTTCAAGTTCATCGTCTTCAATATCCAAAGAATCCTTAGCGCGGCGCATTGCTTGGAAAGCTGGGTCTTTAAGATTGACAATTTGACCATTTGATAAGCGATAATAGGATTGATTTTTTTCAAGTTCTTTAAGCAAGTCTTTTAATTCATCCGTAGATATATCTTCGGTGTCGAATGAAATATCCAATAAGTTGGATGATTCACGCATTTCCATCGTAATTTGTGGCTGCTTAGATGGGCTATAAAGCAGACTTCTAGCAGATTGAGAAAGGAAAACATCCATATCATCAGCTAAACCTGGAAGGGAATCATACAGAAAACCACTAATCGTATCCGTATGTGTCAGTTCCCAGACATCACCTTTTCGTGCAGGCAGAGGAATCTCTTTAAATAAACGACCCAACACCTTGGACTCTTCTCCCCATTGACGTACCACAATCGAATCATCTTTGTACGATGCGCTTTCTTGAAGCGGATAAATCGTCACATTTCCATAAGTGAACACAGGGCGTACAAGTAAATTGTCGTTTTGAGTGTCCATATAAAGCTGTGCCTCAAAAGGTGCCTGATGCAATAGCGCCAAGACATCCTCATCCATTTTAACATCAACGATTTGTTCGAGCTGACTTAAGGTCACGGATAAAAACGTTTCAAGTTCTTGACGTCGCATAACCAGCGTATCTGAACCAGATTCCTTGAGTCCCTCTATGATCTGCTTAATCAGTTCATAGTGCGGTGACTCAGAAAAGTAAAAAATGTGCTCGTATTCAATCATTTTTGTCTGATCATGAAAAGATAAATCATTTATATTCACTTTTGCATCTGTCAGTTTGAAATGAAACAGATTATCAATTTTATCAATACTAAAAGCGAGATTAAGTTCTGATAAGTCTTGGCGAACTTCAAGCGTTTCGCCTCTGTCTGCCTGACTCAGCTGTCTCGGTGGCCGTCCAAAACGAACAAAAGCCCCCATTGTTTTATCGAGTAAAGTCAGCAATTCTTTGATGTAAGATGCGGGCAAAGTGAAACTGTCTTTGTTCAAAAATTGATTTTCGTATCCCATTGGAAGTACAGATTTAATGACCGTCTGTATTTCATTTAAACGATCAAACACCTCCATATCTTCCGGCATCAGAGTATAGTCGTCTGTATTATAGGTAAAGTTTTTACCAAAGACAATCTCTTCATCATTGGCAATATCTGAAATAAGCTGGGTACTGTTTTTAATAACATACAGATAATCTTTCCCAACTTTGAAGTAAAGATCATAAATCGGATTCGCTCTCGTTCCACTGACATTTAGAATATACTCAACGTAGACAGGCTCTTTATAAAGAATATCTGTCTGACGGGAAATTTCTTTTTTCGAGTAATGAATCAGTGCATTAATTGCTTTCTCACTCTTTTTATAAGAAAACATCGAAGGTGACACTGTTTTATTCTGAGTCGTCTTCTCAGCAGTCGACTCTTCAGCAGTCAACTCTTCAGCATCCAAATCATTAAGGTACATCATTGAAGCAATAACGTGACGGCAAGCGCCCGCATTCTTCTCAAACGCCTTACACGTACAATGGTACTTTCGTGCAACACCATTGGGGTAAAAACGAAGATGCACAGTCTGCAGTTGTTTATCATCTACCATTGTCTGAACCGTATTATTTGTTTCATCGGCTTTCAGACTTTGTATTTGTCCCTTTTTATAAAGCTCTTTTCCTTGCAGAAAAGTCGGATAATTACTTGCCAGACTTGTCAATGTCATCTCTGGAAAGGTTTGTTTTTTCATAAGGTTTTGTCAGTCCTTTAACCTAATATTTATTGAATATTGTTTCTTTTCACAAAAAAAGGTTCCTTTTCTCGTGCATTAAATGTTCATCTTTATATTATAACAAAGATTAGGTTGAAAAAGAAAATGTTTCTCTTTCTTATTATTCATTTCGCTTAACATGTTATACTTCAATTAAAGGAGCAGATTCATTATGAAAAACAGAAAACAACCCAAAGTCCCGATGCATCTTGATTCTCAGACCTTTGATAACAGTTTTGATTTAGATGATCCCTACATTGAATATGTTGAGATCAGAGACTGTGTCGTCACGATGCATGACATTAATCGACTTGAGTTCAAAACAGTCCGCTTTAAAAACGTGCAATTTGAAGGCGTTGATTTAGAAGCCGGCTATTTTAGAGACGTCATCTTTGAAAACTGTCATTTTGTCAGTGGGGTCTTCTCTAACGTCACAATGAAACGTCTTGAATTTATAAAGTGTCGCTTTAGTGGCACCTTATTTAACGATGTCAAACTGGAAGATATGCTTTTCGATGATTGCATTCTAACACTCTGTAGTTTCGGATTCAGTGCGCTAACTATTTGTGAGTTCAACCAAACACAACTCAAGGAAACAGATTTTTTGGACATTCGTTGGTCTGATATCCGTTTTACTGAAAGCTTGCTTGATGAAGTAAACTTTACACGCACTTCTTTAAAAGGAATCGATCTCAGTAAAGCCTCTTTTGAACAGTTATCTGTGGATATTGATGCGGTTAAAGGTGCCATCGTAAATCACTCGCAGGCCATTCGCTTTCTCGATTTACTCGGCTTAGATATTCGTGATGATTAACCCCCCCATATAGGTATGTGGTATTTTTTAGATATAAATAAAAAGCACAGGTGTGTTCTTTTATTATTTTTAGCTTGTTTTTATTAAATAGACTCCAAAATTAAAAGAAACACCTTTAGAAAGGATGATGACTGTTAAAATAATTATTGATGCTGACGCTTGTCCTACAAAAGAAGAAACCATAACAGTGGCTAAGCAGTATGATTTAGAAGTTATGCTTGTTGCGAGTATTGCTCATTTCTCAACAAAAAAGGTCCCCAACCATGTCAGTCAGCTATGGGTCGAACGTGGGAGTGATCAGGCTGATTTTAAAATCGTTGGGATTGCGAAGCCGAATGATATTGTTATTACGCAAGATTATGGGCTAGCGTCCATGCTTCTACCCAAAGGCTGCCATGTTTTACACCACGATGGCTATGCATACACAGATGCTATTATTCAAAAACTTATCGATGGACGCCACCTTTCCGCCAAAGAACGGCGGTCATCAAAGCGGAGTCGCCGAGTAAAAGCCCTCCATCCCTTTGCGGATTCTATCCAAATGGATTATAAAGCATTACTGGTATCTGTCATTGAAGACATTGAAAGCAAACAAGAGGGTAACGATAAATGATTACTCTCGGACTTACAGGCTGGACCGATCACCCTCTCATCCAGCGCAGCACCGACAACAAGCTTACTGCCTATGCTGGACACTTCCCTGTTGTGGAAGTCGATACGAGCTTTTACGGGATTCCTAAAGAAAAAACGATAAATAATTGGTTGGATCAAACACCAAAAACATTTCAATTTATCCCAAAGGCCAACAATGTTTTGACCCTACATAAATCCTATAAGGAAAGCTATGATACATTGGAAGAAGCCTTTGATGCTTTTAAAAGGGCCTTCCACCCCATGCTTTCACAAAACAGGGTAAAGGCCATTCTCTTTCAGTTTCCACCCTATTTTGATTGTGTAAAAAAACATGTCACTTACTTGCGCTTTGTAAAAAAGCAGATGAAGGATTTACCAATTGCTGTTGAATTTCGCCATCCCAGTTGGTTTAGTGAAAAAAACAAAGCACAAACGTTGGCTTTGTTGAAACAACAAAACTGGACAAACGTTATCGTTGATCAGCCCCAAACCCCTAATAATAGTGTCCCCAAAATTATTGAAAAGACATCCTCTTTGAGCATTTTACGCTTACATGGGCGCAATTACGACGGTTGGTTGGGTGAGGACGTTGTAAACTGGCGGGCTGAACGCACACTTTACAATTACTCAATTGAAGAACTCCAATCGTTCGCAGACATAGTCAGTCAACTCGAAAAGGAAACGAGTGATGTTTGTGTTATTTTCAATAATAATTCAGGAGGTCATGCAGCACAAAATGCCAAAGAACTACAAGCCTTACTTGGTCTCACCTTCGATGGTTTGGGTCCCCAACAGCTCGACTTGTTCTGATTCACTTTTGACATAATATCTGTCTTAAGTATATTTACACACGTTGCACCGCATATCATTTATTTGCTCGCATAAAAGCGGCTAGGACGCAAACGTCCTAGCCGCTTTTATTTTTCTTATCCGTTTGGAAAGGCTGGATCCAAAACTCTTCCTTTTTCCATAATCTTTTTACCATCTATCCAAAAGGTTGGTTCCTTTAGTACACAATCAATGTGTACTCCAGCTTCTGTCACACCACCAAAGGGTTTATTGGACCCAAAAGCAATATGAACCGTCCCAAATACTTTTTCATCTTCCAAAACGACACCGGTAATTCGTGCTGTTGGATTCGTTCCTATCCCAAACTCTGCAATCGTTTTTCCCGCTTCTGTGCCCAAAAGCTCAAGAAGTTCACTTCCTTGCTTTCCGGATGCAGCAACAAGTTTCCCGTCTTTCACCGTCAACGTTACAGGTGATTTAACTTTACCTAGCTGAGCAATGGAACCATCCACGACAAGTTTTCCATTTGCTGAATCTTCAATCGGTGCAATATAGGCTTCTCCGGAAGGAACATTTCCAGCTTGCCCTTTCTCACGGAAGATTCCCGTACTTGCTATCCCCTTGCGGTCGCTAATTGAAAAAGTAAGTATTTCCCCATCCTTTTCAATTTTCACTTCACTTGAACGTTCCAATAAGTCAGTAAAATAATATGTCATCTCTTCAACCCTATCAGGGTCTGCTTCAATGGCTCCTTTTTCAAGCATCGAAAGAGTGATACCAGGCATCGTACCAATACGTGTGCCCGTTGCTGCAGCTTCTTTTTTCGCACGCGTATGTGTTAAACTCGCTTGCGTTACACACACAGCGACATCGGCTTCTTTCATCGCATTCGCAATAATAACTGGAGGTTCTTCCCCTGATTTATACATTGCAGGAAACTGAGAAAAAACTGTTTCATTCCCCTTGATGCAAGCTGCTTCATAAAAAGGAATAGCTACGCTACGCATACGATCATCCGTAATGATGACTACTTTTTCATCCTTCTTTAAATCAAAATTATTCTCAAGCACCTTTAAGGCATTGTCTATATAATTTGTCATAGTCTCTCTCCTTTTCGCTAACCCTACCTTTATCTTACCTAAAATTCTTTGAACATAAAAATACAGCATCAAAAAACTTATATAAAGGAAAATCTTATACTATTCTTATTATATTCAAGTTGTCGCTCAATTTCAAAAACGTTATACTAAAGAAAAATAGATTGGGTGATAAATATGACTAAAAAAATGAATGCTTATGGCTTTTATGATCCTCAAAAAGAACAGAATACACTTCCCTTTGAAAAAATCGAAATGGCGATTCCTGAGCCCAAAGATCGTGAAATACTCGTTGAAGTTAAAGCAGTCAGTGTCAATCCAACTGATTTAGCTACACGAATGATGAAAAAATCTTCTGATGAATCTTTCACTATTTTAGGTAGAGATGTTTCTGGAACCGTGAAAAAAGTTGGGGAAAAGGTATCCCTATTCAAAGAGGGTGATGACGTCTTTTATCCTGGCTCAAGTAACATTACTGGGGCTCAAGCTGATTTTCATGTCATCGATGAGCGCATGGTGGCTCTCAAACCAAAAAATCTGAAACACGAGGAAGCCGCAGCCCTTCCCCTAACCGCTCTTACTTCCTATGAAGTCATACATGACCGATTAAACTTATTTGATTTAAAAGAAAAGCCAAAAGATGTAACCCTTCTAATTGTTGGTGCAGCTGGCGGTGTAGGCTCTATTGCCTCCCAAATCGCTTTAAATTATGGCTTCACTGTTATTGGTACAGCTTCTAGAGAACAAAGTCGTGCATACATCAAAGATTTAGGCGTTAAGCATATTATTGATCACTCAAAACCTTTTGGCCCTCAACTTGAGGCATTAGGCCTTTTAGACATCGACGCCGTTTTCATTACCGCAAAAACGGATGAAAACATTGATGAAGTAAGTAAAATTATTAATCCTCAAGGTCGGGTTTGTTCACTTCTACCGTTAAGAAGCCCTTTGCCCGGACGTTTCTTTGGTAAAAGTATCACCTTCAGTTATGAATTAATGTATACACGCTCCGTTTATAAAACGTCAGACTGGATTAAACAACACGAATATTTAACGGAATTAAAAAATCAAGTGGAACAAGGTTTTATTTCTTCTAACCTTGAAACACATTTTAAAGAAATGAATGAAGATACCCTGAAAGCAGCCTATGAAAAGCTACAAACGCATCATACAATGGGTAAAATTGTGCTTTCCCATTCCAGATAAAAGGTTTTCTATAAAATAATAAAAGACACCGTATGTTTCTTTACATATACAGTGTCTTTTTTAATTTCAACAAAAGAGTCAACTCGGCTATGACTTGGCTTATTCATCCCCTCAATCATCTCGCCCGTTTTAAAAAAAGTGAGCATGATATATCTTTTAGAAATGATGAGTTATAATATTTGAAAAGATTTTTAGATATCGATAAGATAGAATTAGGTCAACTTCATTTGTTATTCTATGTTTGGCTTGGTACCTTTATGAAAGGAGTATGTGATTATGAGACTTTATGATCAACTAAAATACTTTATAAAACAACATTCAACGTATTCAAACGATCTTGTAGGCGCTAATGCCGTTAAAAAAAACAGCACCATTTTAAATATCCAAAATAAATTTAATTTCTCTGCCAGTGACATGTGCTCTAATCAAGAGACTATCAATACTATTGTTAAACAAATCATAAAAAAAGATAAGTCCCGTCGTTATTATATTGGTAAGAAAAATGAAAACATTAAAAAGGTAAATAGAAAAGTATACAGATACGAATGCTTTTTTACACGTAAAATAAGAATTGTTCCCAATGCTAAAAATAGTTTTGACTTTTATATTGAAAACATTCATTTAGGGCAAATCCCTGAAGATTTAAATATAGATATAAAAAACCATTTAGAAACAGGAATTATGACAACTTTTGCCTATATAAACGGTGGTCCTTATAAGTATTATGATAAAAATAGCCAAAGTGTCTGCGAAGAGGATGAAGCCTTTGATTTGAATATTTATATACAATTCAGCGGGTAAGTGAATGGCCTCCGTTAACATATCTCCAGGGGTATGTTAACGGAGGCTATTTTAGTTTCATTTAAAACATTTAAACGACGGTTGCGCCAAGCGTTTCTTTGAAATGATCCAAGGCCCAATCATGCCCCGTTTGATTAAAGCTAGCCACAGCATCTTTGTGCACAACAATGGAAAAGCCTTTATTATAAGCATCTACCGCCGTGTGCAGCACACATATATCCGTACAAACGCCCACAAGATGTACCTCTGTGATCTTTCTTTCTCTTAGCTTTGTTTCCAAATCCGTTCCATGAAAGGCACTGTAACGTGTTTTATCAGTATAATATACATTATCTGTATCTTTTATTTTTTGGTAATACGCCTCAAGGTCCCCATACATTAAACGTCCCTCGGTTCCTTCGATATTATGCGGTGGAAATAAGTCTTTTTCAGGATGGTACAGGTCATTTTCTTTGTGCTTATCAATAGCAAACGCGACATAATCCCCAGCTTCAAAAAACTCTTTTGTCAGTTTAAGCATGTTATCGTGGATGTTTTGCCCCGGCTCACCACATGTTAATGCTCCCTTTTCTGCCACAAAATCCATGGTGTAATCGATACTAATTAACGCTTTTTTCATTTATATCAACCTTTCACTATTTGTTTTCATTTCCTTTTTTATCTTTTAAACACTACTTTTTTACTTATCATGTAACCTGTTAGAGCAATAAGGATTTCGACACTGATTTTTTCCCCCTGTCGGATTAATTTAAGTAAAGCGTACTAAAAAAATAATCCCAACATATTAAGTAAGGACGCTGGCATCTTAACCGCCACAAAGAGGATGAACTCTCGAAATGTTTGCTTAAGCGTCTCTGTTTTAGTCTTAAATACACATCGTTTCGTCACAAAACATGAGAAAAGAATCGCTATAACGATAGAAAAACTATTGGCAAGCAAATAATGAAAATGCAGGCGTTCGCTGAATACATAGAAGATACTTATAGCAAGTATGGCTGTAATTAAACCAAAGATCAATAAATGCTTGAAATTTAGTGTAAAGTTTTTTAAGCACACAACCACTTCCTAATCCCTAGTTTCAAATAGTTGATATTAACTTTAGTCAGCCTCGACTCAAACCTTCCCTACTCTTTATTAAAAGTAAATATTTGTTCATAATTTTCTATTGTTCTTTGCGCTTTCCTTTAAACTTACTTCTCTATCTTTATTGTACCGATTACCTTATACAATTACAAATTACATAAAAAAACAGTCAGATGGGGGTTATCCATCTGACTGCGGTAAGGGAACACATTATGAAAGAGACGTTTGTGTCTCGGGATAAATCTCTGAAACAGTTTTTTCTGGATCCACCACGATATAAAGGGTCTCATCCAGAACTACCGATGTTTGATGTGCGTTATCATGGCCATCCGTATCAAGTGCTGCATAGGGGAAATATATCGTATCTTTTTCAAAATTCATACGTTTTTCACCATTTTTTGTGTCGCGATATAAAATATCCATTTTTTCGATATCTTTGAACTGCTTAACACGCGCAAACATGCCGGCTTCAAGTCCACCTTTATTGATATCATTAGAATTCACATGATCTGCTTCGTTAAGTATTTCAATTCTAAAGGACTCACATGGATGAATCTCTTCAAATTCACCTTCATTTATACGACCAAAACTTGTTGTTACTTGCTTGATCCATAAATCTCCGATATTTTCCCGTTTAACTGTCCACGTTTCTCCATTTCTAAAAATAAAACGTAAGGCACACATAATTTTTTTCATTTAAATTCTCTCCTCACTTCTCTTATGTGAATAGTTTAACAAAAATAAACAGATTAATAAAGCATTAATTCAATATTCTTTAAACAAACTAATGTAAATTGTGTCTTTTTGAACATGATTAGTCTACCCTCCTCATTATTTTCTCTATAGGACAAACAAACATGGCTTTTTTATGATCATTTTATTCCTTATATTCTTACTTTATTAAATAAACGTTTATAAAAAAACAAGAGCTAGGCTTGTCATAACCCTAACTCTTGTTTCGATTTATTCATTAAACTAAAGAAAAAACACACTTTCTACCACTAACTAGACATCTGTCTGCGAATGATTCATATCCGTAAAGAGTTGTATCTTTTGCTTGGATTTATTCCTATACATCTTTTTATCAACAATGTCATATAGTTGTTCAAATGGAACCCACTGACTGATCAGGGTATGACCGATTGACACTGATGGCGTTATAGTCAACCCATGAAAGCAAATCGGTTTTTCAACCTGCTGGATAATACGGTTTTTAATGCTTTCTAATTCACTTATAGTGACATCATTTACTAAAATCATGATTTCATCGCCACCAATACGGCCAATAATATCTTGTTTTTTCAAAGAATGTTTCAGACGATTCGCACTAATGGTTAAGACTTGATCCCCCATTAAATGACCGTAAGTATCGTTTATTATCTTGAAATCATTAAAGTCAATTAAAAGCAGACCATTTTTCTTTCGTGATTTCTTAAGTGTTTTCTTAGCTGATAATTCGAACGTTTTTTTATTAAGTAACTGCGTCAACATATCCGTTCTAGACAGTTCTCTTTTATTGAAATATTGGTGAGTGAAAAACATGACCAGGAAGAATATAATTGCAATGAAGATATAAAAAATTATGATCTCTGGCTGGTAATAACTTTGCTCCCCAACCCATCCTTCGACAGGCATTGTACCAATCCGCCAAACCTGATCTGGAAGATGGATAGATGTCCTCAGTGCATCTGTTTTAAAGATATCCGTTTTCCCCCAAGACATGGTCTTTGCCCAATCGGATTCCACAACAATTGCTGAATCGAACAGATACATTTGATTAGCATAAAGTGTGCTTTCAATTAATTCATCAAAATCGATAACAACATTTGCGGAGCCCCAAATTTTTTCAGATTCAGCATCATCAACAATCACCGGTATGCGATTAAAAATTTTTCTATTTCCATGTGTCGTTTCTACAATCTCTTGTGCAATATGATTGTCTTCTTGATAGGTCTTTTTAAGAATCATTTCCTTATCTAACTCTTCCATCACGTTGAGTCCGATTAATTCCTCATTGCCTTCTAATGGATAAACAAAATTAATCACACCGTCCTCAGCTAAACTGACATTATCAATCAATGTATTGCGCTCTACAATAAGTTCACTGTATTTAAGTAACTCACTTTCTTCAATATCAGGATTTTGACTTATGATCATTTCAAAGAAATCTGCGTAAAATAAACTGCTATCAAGGTGAGCTTTCACTTCAGTTTTGACTCGATTTAAATGTTCATTAGCAGCAGTTTGCTGTTCTTCATATAATTGCTCATTCTGTTCAAGGTGTAACTTGTTTACTGGTATAAATAATAGAGTAGATGCAAATATAGCTACGAGAAAAGAAACTAGCCATTGTTTTATTTTCATGTCCGCCCACTCCTCCTATATATCAATATAATAAGTATACACTAAACAATGGTATGATAAAATCATTTTTCACAGAAAATCATGAATTAAAACTATTCTATTCTCAAATGAACCATTAGTAATATATTACTTCTTTTAAGGGGGCTAGTTAATTGCAAATATATCGATAAGTACGTAAAATTAAGTAAATAGAAAATATTGACAGGAGGCTTTATATGGCTATAAAAAAATGGTTTATGGATAGAAAAACACAGTGGTTTGCATCTTTTTCACGCTTCCCACTAGCTATCCTTGCACTCGTTATGATCGTTTCGTATACACTTATGATGGTAAACTTAGAAGGTAATCTGGATTATACGCCTCAACTTATAAGTGCAGGACTGGGGGCTATGATTCTTGTTTCCATTCAATTGTTTTCTGAAATAAAGAAAGTCAAAAAAAGAACTATGTGGGGCGCAAAACTTTTTAGTTTGTCGTTACCGATTCTCTACTATTTTTATCTACAACAGGCTCCTATGGACTTCAACCAGGCTGGCCAAATTCGAACAATCGTTAGTTACTTTATATTATCCGTTTTGTTAATTTTACTGCCCTCACTCGTTAATCGTTTATCTTTTAGTGATGCACTCATTATTTTTATCAAAGCATTTTTCTCAAGCATCCTTGTCTCCTTTATTCTATATGTTGGTATCAGCGCAATATTTGGCGCATTTACAACCTTGATTTATGATTTAGATTATCGTTGGTTCACCTCTAGTGCCGCAATCGTTTTTCAGTTCATTGCACCGGTTTACTTTTTGTCTCAACTTCCACTGCTTGATGATCAACAACACGGAACATCTTTAGATACGGCAAAGAGCATGCCATCTTTACTAAATATTTTGATTGCTTACGTTATCACACCTGTCTTACTTGTTTTCAGTTTAATCCTGATCGTGTACATTTTAATCAATCTGTCTGGTGACTTTTGGCAAGATAACTTATTGGAACCTATGTTGATTAGTTATACAATCATTGGAATTATTACAGTCTTTCTATCTGAAAATATAAACAAGAGTATATCGCGTTTGTTTAGTCGTTTTTTCCCGTACCTTTTACTCGTTATTGCGATTTTCCAGACCCTTTCCTCTGGTCTTAAGACCGCTGATCAAGGGTTAACGCATAACCGTTATTTTGTATTGATGTTCGGTGTTTTCTCTATAGTGAGTATGCTCATTTATATCTTTATATCGTCAAAAAAAGTAGTTATCCCATTCCTACTTATTGGTTTAAGCATCTTATCTATTTTACCTATCGTCGGTGCTGTTCCGGCCTCAATTAAATACCAGACCGTTAAATTGGATGCCCTTGTTGAACCTTATATCGAAGATACTGGAAAAGTAAGTTCATTAAAGGATGTCCTCACTACTAAAGAAAAAACACGTTTTAGCTACAGTATGGATTATTTAAATCAACAAGAAACGTTGGATCAATTGGAGTGGCTACCCAAACATTTTGATTACTCTTCTGATTTTGAAGAGGCGTTTGGCTTTTCTTCAGATTATTATCTTTATCATTCAGAAAATCAAAACATTTCTCACTTACCTGAGTCGACGTATGCTTACATTGAATTAGATTCAAGCAAGCCCCTTGTTTTATCTACGGATAGTGTGGATGAAGTGGTGACCTTTTCTACTCATCAGATAATTGATAAGACCATCGCATTGAACCGTGAGTCTTTGAAGGTGAAAATAAGTAATGTCGGAGAAGACTTCTTTGTAAAACTTATTGAAGGGGAAGAAACGTCATTAGAGGTAGACTTGTCGGAGTTACTCAACATCCCATCTGAAACAAATCAAACCGATCCTACACGTTCTCTAGAGGAAATGAAATGGACCGAAGAAACAGATAACTTTCGTTTAACTGTAATAGTGAAGAGCTTTGAAAGACAAGAAAAGACTTTTACAAATGGAGAGTTTATTCTTTTAATTGATTACAAATGACTTTAGAAACCTTAAGTAAGCATTTTCATTATTTTTACGTTATACTTATGGCAGATGAATAATATAGGAGGAATTGAATGATGGACAAGGAAACATTTACATTTAACAATGGTGTCAGCATCCCCAGTATAGGCTTTGGAACGTGGCAAATCCCAAATGAGGAAGCTTATGATTCTGTGACGATGGCTTTAAAAAACGGCTACACTCATATTGATACGGCCCTCGCTTATAAAAATGAAGAAAATGTTGGTAAGGCTATTCACGACTTCGATGTGAAACGTGAAGATATCTTTATCACAAGTAAACTTCCTGCAAATATTAAAGGCTATGATGAAACACTTGAAGCTTTCAATAAAACAATGACTCATTTAGGTGTTGATTACCTTGACCTCTACCTTATCCATGCGCCCTGGCCGTGGGACGATATAGGAAAAGAGTGTACAGAAGGAAACATCCAATCCTGGAAAGCTATGGAAGCCTTGTATAAAGAAGGTAAGATAAAAGCAATTGGTGTATCGAATTTTGAAATCAAACATTTAAAGCCTATCTTAGAAACCTGTGATATCGTACCTTTAGCTAATCAAATTCCCTTTTATATCGGAAAAGATCAAGAGAACCTTTTGGCATTCTGTAAAGAGCATAGTATTGTTGTCGAAGCTTACTCACCTCTGGCTACTGGAGATATTCTAAATCTACCTGAACTTAAAGAGATGGCAGAAAAATATGATGTGACCGTTGCACAACTAGCTATCCGTTATTGTTTAGAAAAAGATACTTTACCTCTGCCTAAATCAACGCATGAAAAACGTATTATCGAGAATAAACAACTTGATTTCAAGATTTTTAAAGAAGATGTTACGAAACTAGATAAAATTAAAGACGTTCGCAAGTAATTTCTGCATGCAAAAACCCGTTAACTCATACTCTTTAAAGTTAGCGGGTTTGCATTTTATCTAAACTTTTACTCCTAGTTATTCATCGTATCAATAAATCTCTTCGTTATCGCTTGTGGGCGCGTAATCGCACTGCCAACAACGACCGAATATGCCCCGTGATTTAATACAGCCTTTGCTTTTTCAGGTGTATCAACGTTTCCTTCAGCTATAACTGGTATGGAAATATTTTCTATATACTCTTTCAGCATAGCATAATCGTTCTCAAAAATTGATTCGTTTTCTGTATAGCTTGTATAGCCGACAAGTGTGGTTGATACAACATCAAAACCTAAACGCTCAGCCTCAACGCCTTCTTTAACGGTAGAGGTATCGGCCATCAAGAGAACATCATCATACTTTGCCCGAATAGCTTCTACAAATGCTTCAAGACTTTCCCCTTCAGGACGTTCCTGCTTCGTCGCATCGAGTGCAATCATGTCACTCCCCGCATCCATCAACTCATCTACTTCTTTCATTGTTGCTGTAATATAAACCTTTGATCCTTGATAATGACGTTTAACTAACCCAATAATTGGTAAAGAGGTCTGTTTTTTAATCTCTGCAATATCTTCTTTCGAGTTCGCACGTATCGCTGCAGCACCACCTTCTGTTACTGCTTTGGCCATACGTCCCATAATAAACGAACTATAGAGTGGCTCATCCGAGAGAGCTTGACAAGACACAATTAATTTATTTTTTACTATATTTAACATATTAGTCCCTCCAACTGCTTGATTTTTGCTTTTATTAAGTATATCATAACAAGTATAAGACGTGTTATTTATTCGTTTGAACAAAATTATAGTTGTCATCGAATGGCACAAAGTTCGTTTTTGGGTATGTTATACTCTACCATGCGAGTCAACTATAAAAGAAAGTTTGGTGCGTTATGAAAAAATATGAAGAAATTTATACTGATATTAAAAATAAAATTATTAATGGCGACTATTCTGCAACAGCACAGCTTCCTTTTGAAAAGGACCTATGTGAAGCTTACACCACAAGTAAGATGACAGTCAAGCGCGCATTGGATTTACTCGTTGATGAGGGGTTAATTATTAAGCGTCGTGGGTCAGGTACATTCGTTAAAGACTTGAGTCAAAAAGAAATTAATCGTATCACCCAATTGAACCAACTCAATGGATTTACAGCTACCTATGACAAGGATGGTAATAAAGTCACTAGTAAAATCTTGGACTTTGACGTTATCCAGGCTGATGACATTGTAATGGATAAATTAAATTTAAAACCCGGTAGTTTTGTTTACACTATTTATCGCTTAAGATATATAAACGATAAACCAGTTGTGTTGGAAAAAACAGCCATGCCTATTGAACGCGTCCCCGGCCTTGAGCAGACACATTTGGAAAATTCTATCTATCACTACCTTAAAGAAGACTTAGACTTAACTATCCAAAGCGCTCACCGTCAGTACACGGTTAAAAAAGCAGACGAAGATGAAGCTCTTCAGTTAGATATTGAGAAAGATGATCCCGTTGCTGTAACAGAACAAATCACTTATCTCGATACAGGCGAAACAATCGAATACGGTATAACAAAGTCACGTGCAGATATGTTTATTGCAGAAACAATTGTTACAAAATAACGAAAAAGAGTCCAACCTAGAAAAGACTAAACATCTTTAAGGTTGGACCTTTTTATTTTTCACGCGTTTTAAAGACAAGTGATTTTTGGATACGGTAACTCATAATAAATAAGAGTGCATCAATAACTATCTTTAAAATTAATTCCTTTATGCTGGTTAGTTGGAATAGCCAATACACACTTATCCCCGATACCAGTGCTACCACCAAAGCAAGTCCATAATAACTAATTAATGTTTGCTTTAAATTTTTATCACTTTCAAATACCCATCTTCGATTGAGTACAAAGTTAAATACACTAGATACGACGCGCGCTAAGATAGTTGCGACGATGATTTGACTCCGTGTGATTAAAAAGCTAAATAAAAATAAGAAGAATTGGAAAAAAGCAAGATCAATCAAAAAAGAAGAAAAAGATACACTCATAAACTTGAAAAAATTCTTGAACAGCAAGGCATAAATATCCACAGAATCTTTCAGCGCATTGAAGTGACTTTCGACATTATCTTCAATATACACCGTTTCAATAGGTACTTCTTGGAAAGTAATATCTTCTTTCACCGCAACAACAAGCATATTCGTTTCATAGCTATAACGCTCCCCTTCAATAGCTACGAAAGTTGACAAAAGGCTTATAGGAATTCCTCTAAGTCCGGTTTGTGTATCAACCAACCCTTTACCATATAAGAGTTTGAAAAGATGTTTAGTTATGGTGTTCCCCAGACGACTTGTCCAAGGTACGTTATCTTCATTAAAGCTTCTTACTCCAAGTACTAAAGCATTAGCTGCCTCTTCTTCCATTTTACAGGAAAGTTTGAGTACATCTTCGATTGTGTGCTGTCCATCGCCATCAACTGTAATGACTCCCGAATAGTCTGACGCATTTGGATCAGTTAATATGTAATTGAACCCACTCTTTAAGGCACGCCCTTTCCCCATATTGACGGAATGCGTTAATACCGTCACTTCCGGAAGCTTTTTAAGCGTTTCAAATAACGGGGCCTTCTCAGCAGCGCTACCATCATTGACGATAATAATGGATGCGTATTGTTCATCAATCAGCTTCCTTACATAAGGGAGGAAGGCATCATTTGGATTTAATACAGGAATAACAATAATAGTTTTTCTCATAAGGACTCCTTTGTAAATGATATTTATGATAAAACATAACTCTTACCATATTGTCTTTATTTTTTTATCATAACATATTTTGCTTATTCTATAATAGTATAAGCGACAATGGGCTAGTAATTTTTGAGTACTTTTGAGTAAAGATAGTCTGCTTCTATCGTCTTAGTGATACAGAGGAAAGGATTTTTAATTAAGGAGCGTTGCTCGGTTCGGACACTTCTCGAGTTTTCCAAGGCTAAATGTGTCGAACTACTCAATCTTCGACAGGTCAAGCCTTGTTTTATTTTTTAATGTGTCAAAGGTGGGCTGGGTTCGGACACTCTTGAAGTTTCCCAAGCGAAAATGTGTCGAACAACTTAATCTTCGACAGTTTCAGCCTTGATTTATTTTTTTAAATGTCGAAGTCGTGCCAAGTTCGGACAATTCCAACGTTTCCCAAGTGAGAATGTGTCGAACTACTCAATCTTCGACAGGTCAAGCCTTGTTTTATTTTTTAATGTGTCGAAGTCCACATATATTAAATATATAGATTAAAATCTCCCTCAAATTTCTTCACATTCATTTCTCAAAGTCTAAACTAAGATTAATCAATATATGTTGACGTGTAAAAAACGTCGTCTCCCTTAAAGGAAGGCGACGTTTTTTCTACCGATTATTCTTTGTTTTAGACTTTTTTAGTGTTTGACTCCATCTTTTGCCATTCCTCTTTCAGCAAGCCATAAATCACCATCGTAAGATATTTCCCATTGATATATTCATCATCTCGTCGAGTACCTTCTTGGATAAAGCCCAGTCTCCTGGCTATGTTTCTACTTTTTATATTTTCTTCAGCTGCCCAGATTTCAACTTTGTGTAGGTCACGTTCCATAAAAGCATAGTCCAACAGAGTGCTTACCGCTTTTGTCATAATCCCCAGTCCGGTAAAGTCAGGGCCTAGCCAGTATCCGATTTCTCCCGAACGCGTGGACCAATTAATATCTTGCAGACTAATGCTTCCAGCTATTTCGCCTTTATAGAGAATCAGACAATGCAAGGCTTGCTTATTTACATACTCAAGGAGATGCTGTCGGGTTGCCTTCTCAACATCACCAACCGATTGAACACTCTTTACCCACACCATGTAAGAGGATAAATGATCCCGCGATGAATCGATTAGTTGAAAAAAAGCGTCATTATCTTGATAATCTTTCAGCTTCAAAGAAATATTTTTATCAATGATTTTTGTAAACATTTCATTCGCCTCCTTCGGTTTGCTTTATTTTACCCAGTATAGCATGTAAGAAGCCTCTTCCTTCTTTTTAATGTAATTTTCAAAAGTTTTGAGTAACACTCTAATCGTTTATGCCCTATCTTTTTATGTTAATAATCGTTCCAAGAGAAAAACGCCCAGTAAATTTGCTACTGAGCGTTTTCTTGACCTATTATGATTTATGTTACTTGCTTTGACCTAGTCGAATTCTTCATATTCGTTTGGATGCTGACCTTCGACTCTTCCAGGTTCTCCTTTATCCAAGGTATTAATTAATTCAATCTCTTCATCCGTTAATGAGAAATCAAAGATATCAAGATTGGCCTTTTGATTTTTTGGAGAAGCCGCTTTAGCCACAGTTAATACGTCATTTTCAATATTCCATCTTAAAACGACTTGAGCGGGAGATTTTCCGTACTTCTTACCGATTTCTTTTAGAACATCTATATCTAAGACATTCAACTTGCCTCTTCCAAAAGGACTCCAGCCTTCTGTTAAAATACCGCGCTCTTTATTGACTCTAACCAATTCATTATTATTAAAATAAGGATGGCGTTCAATTTGGTTTGTAGCCGGCGTGACTCCTGTTTCATCAATGATACGATCCAAGTGTTCTTCCAAAAAGTTTGATACACCGATGGATTTGATTAAGCCAAATTTTTGCGCGTCAACTAATGCTTGCCATGCTTCGGCGTATTTATCTATTCTCGGTAAAGGCCAGTGGATGAGATACTTATCAAAATAATCTAACCCCGTACGATAAAGGGATTCTTGAATCATTAAAATAGCTTTATCATAGTCATGTGCTTCACCAGGAAGTTTTGAACTGATAATCAGCTCTTCCCTCGGAACTGAGGATTGCCTAACTGCTTCCCCAACCATACCTTCGTTATTGTAGTTCGTAGATGTATCAATAAGACGATACCCATTATTGATAGCGGAAAGTGTGCTCGCTACACCTTGTGTTCCTTTGACATAGACAGTACCAAAACCAACTTTAGGAAGGCGTAAACCATCATTTGTTTCAAAATAATGTTTATTCATAACTCTTGTCTCCTCTCAAACGTTCTTCATTTATTATACAAAATTTCAGTTTAAATCTAAAGCAAGGCATTAATTGGAGGGTGTTCCATCCCAGACCATAGCTTTGTTTTTATTTAATGCAAAGGGACGAAGGTAAGGTGTTGCATTGCCAGAAAGCAAAATATCCTTGTGAACATCTATATTCAATGTGTTTTTTACATAAGCTCTTCTTGCTTCCATTCGATTCCACACATCTGGATAATTGGTTTTCAACTGATTCTGTAACTCTTCATCAGCTAAAATCACGCCACCTTCTGCACTCACACCAGGATAGCCTTTGACGGAAGGAATTATATCTACCTGAAAAAGCATGCCACTTTTAAGTGTCGTTTCAGATGTCTCTTTCACTGGAGAAGCCATCCACTCTTCATCCGCTGTTAAATGTCCCGGATTCAATTCCCATCCATATTGATTTTTAGGGAATACTGTTTCAATTAAATTATAAAGCTCTTTCCCTTTCATGCCAATATGAACTTGCTCTAACCAAGCCGTTACCGCTGTAAAATATGGCTTCACGACTTTATCCAAGTAGTCTTTGTGTTCATCAAGTAATTCTGATTCATCATGAACGACTAGATGTGCACGACTTTGAAGGCCCCCTTTATAGCCGACTGTAAGAGATAATTTATCGCCTAGTTTCAGTTTGTTTTCTGAAGGATGAACATTTGCCTTTACAAAGCGTTGCCCTGCTGCTGCAATCGTAACAACGTTATTGGGCTGACCATAAGCATTTAATACGCCACCCAAATCCCATTCACTGACGCCAACCTCTATCGCGTCTAGTGTTTTCAGCATACGCTGCGAAGCTAAAGCTGCGCCAAATTCATAATGAGCCACTTCATTGACGTTGTTTTGGGTTCTAACACCTTCTGGTCCAGTGAATAAAGCAGTTGCGTTAACAACCTTTTCTTTCCCTGCCACAGAAATAATCTGCTCAAGAATGTAATGCGGAATATCGAAATACTTTTTGTTATCCGTTTTCCCTGTAAATAATTTCCAACCAGCAATACCCACATGCTTATCAGATTTAATTACAGAATCGTTAAGCAGCTCATTCAACGGTGTTTCAGGCTCCATTGGTTGATCTGGAAGTGAAAAGTGCGGGACATGGATAAGTTCGCCTTTCAATCGCGCATGATCAATTAGTTTTAGATTTTCATTACCAAGTAAATAATAAACCTTACCATCATCATGAAGAACAAGGAGCCCTTCTTCAAAACGTGTCAAGAAACCAGTCAAGTATTCAAAATTTGACCCATGTTCTAGATCCTCATAAATAACCAAAGTAGACAAACCGTCCGCTTTCATCTTTTCAAGAACTTTCTCATACCGTTCATTCATTGTTTCATCAGTCAACACAACCTGTTTTAAGTCCTCTTCAGGGAGCGGCGCTGGAACAGTTTGGTAACTTGCATTTTGATAAGTGTAATTCATTGATATCCTCCTATATAATCATTACTTTCATCATAGCATATTATATATGAAGAAGATAAGAGTAATTAATATAAATGAATTTTTTCAAATCATTCGTTTTTTAATTAGCAACATTGCGTGCTTTTAAACGATTCACAATACTAAATATAACGAGCATATTTAGTATGTTGATTCCTGTTGCGACTGCAAAAGCTGGTGAATAGGATCCTGTGAAGTCATAAATAAACCCTACAGCTGAAATAGATATTGCACCTCCTAAACTATTTGCGAACGCTAAAATTGGATACAAACGAGTAAAATGGTAGCGTCCGAAAAATTCTTTCGTCAATAATGTCACACTGACGGATGGGATAGAATAAGCCGCACCAAATAAAAATGCTCCCACATACAAAATAGATATCTGTTCAAAGCTTAGTAAAAGCGTGCTAGATAGGCCAATGATAAGCAAGACACCAATGGTACTTTTTACAGGTCCAAAATAATCACTAATATAACCAAGTCCCAATTTAAATCCGATACTGCTAACCATTGCAATTGACAACATCGTTGCGCCAATCTCTGTCGTATAACCAATCGACTGAACAAAGCCTGGGAAATGTTGTGGTACACCAATTAATAGTGTTTGAAGAAGTGTGAACATAAATAAGAGTCCAAAAGTTAACATAGAAACCTCGCGTTGTTCATCCCTTTTCAGAATGTCATTTTCTTTCGCTTGTCCTTCTTCCGAATCATCTGTTCCATAAGGCAAATATCCGCTATCTCTAGGATTCAAAGTATATGGAACAAGTATCGCTGGTAATGAGAACAGCACAATAAGCATTCCCATAAATCGATAGGACTGCTCCCAACCGATAGATAAAATTAAATTAGAAAAAACAGGGGAAAATATTGCTCCACCGATACTACTAAAGCTCAGAACAATACTTGTCACAAGGCCGTGTTTTTCACTAAACCATTCATTGATTGCAATAGTCAACGGAACCCACGCTAAAAGTCCCGTACCTATTCCTCTAATCGTTCCTAAAATATTAAATTGCCAAAGTGCTACTGACCAACCGAGTAAATAGTTTGCCCCACCTGCCAAAAAAACACCTGCAAAAAGTGTTTGCTTGAAACCAAAACGTCTAATTAATCGCGGGACGTAAAGCGACATGACAGCTTTCATAAATAAACTTAACGTGTTGTGCATAGCAACTGATCCACGGTAAACGTTTAAGGTATCAGCTATTGGAGTGATAAACACACCATTTGTCATAACGGGCAACCCTACAGCACTGATTGCTACCCCACACATCATGACCGCAACTGTCCAATGTTTCATACTTTTACTTTGCAAATTATCTCTCCTCATCATGCAATACAGTGCAACACATCGCATTATAGTGCAATGTAATTAATAGTGACTATTATACTTAACTCTACGGGTAGAAGTAAGAAAAGTCGGTTATTTCTCATTGAAAAATTACTTCACATATTTATTTTGTTTCCAAAGTTATAATCACCAGTTCTGGACGGTTAAAAATGCGCAATGGAAAAAGACTATTACCAAGACCACGGCTGACAATCATCGCGGTGTCATGTGAGTTATACAATCCACTTGTGTATTCTGGTAAAATGCCTTGCGAAGGAGCATACAGTCCTTCGATAAAAGGCAATCTAATTTGTCCACCATGTGCATGGCCAGCTAAAGCTAGATCGATACTCCCTTGCTGGTAGACATCGATAAGCTCCGGTCGATGCGTTAAGAGTAAGGAGAATAGTTCAGGATCTACCTCTACTCCCTCATTAATTTCACTAAGAATAATTGCTTCTTTTGACCCTTCTTTTTCAATCTCTTCTTGAAAAATGGAAAGTGGATCAGCCACTCCAATTAAATTTATTTGCTGCCCATCCTTTTCTAAGAGTTGGTTTGCGTTATCTAAATTGACGACACCGAGAGTATCAATAATTCTTTTCAACTCGTCATACTTGCCTGATGCAACTTCATGATTGCCTGATACAAAATAGACTGGCGCATGTATTTTGGCTTCCTCTAGAAAGGCCTTTGCAACAGCTAAATCTGTACGATTGCTATCAATAAGATCCCCCGTTATCACTATAATATCAGGTTGTTGTTTTTCTATCCTATCAATCAATTCATCACCGAATGCCTTGTTATGCAAATCAGAAACTTGCGCAATTTTATAACCATTAAAATTTTCTGGGAGCTCAGCATTCTGATAGTTGTAACGCGAAACTTCTATAGCATTATTTCCCCAATAAAGAAAATAAGCCAGCCCGGCAAGAAGAACGAGCATTAGTCCAATTTTATACGGCTTTCTCTTTTTATTCATTATAATCCCCTCAATAAATCGTTTGCTCTTTTAATATTGGTTGATCCTTTTCGTTACTATGGAACGTTAAGTATTATATCCTTTATTGAAGTTTTATTAAAGTGATTTCACTTTTACTTTTTCAAAAGAGGATCATGTATTGCTCTAATTTTATGGAAGTTTTACTCCATATATTTAGTAACTATCGTATTGATTAAAAGCTGTAAAATACTCAGACCGATTCCTCGCCTAGTCTCTTTAAACCTTTATCTTTTGCTTAGTATTCCTATAATGTATCATCTTTAAAAATTGCTAAAAAGCTAAATATCTGGTACTTTGATAGTGAGAGATAGAAATCGAAGGAGGAATAATTAATGGAAGCAAAGCATGTCGTTATTACAGGTGCCGGTAGTGGTTTAGGCTCATCCCTTGCTCTAAAATATTCAGAGATGGGTCATCACGTTACACTTATTGGCCGAACATTCAGCAAGCTGAAAAAGGTTTCTGAAAGCATAGAGTCAGACAACGTTTCAATTTATACGCTGGATGTATCATCTAACAAAGAGGTTAGAAAAGTCTTTTCAGATATCAAAGAAGAAAATGGGCCAGTAGATATTCTTGTAAACAATGCAGGTGTGGGTGTTTTTGATAAAGCTGAAACTATTTCCGAAGATGCTGTCGATCAAATGATTGATATCAATCTAAAGGGAACCATTTTTTGTACGCAAGCCGTCTTGCCGGATATGAAAGAGAGAAATTCAGGAACAATTATTCAAGTTATTTCAACAGCAGGCTTAACCGGTAAAGTAACTGAATCCGTGTATTGCGCAAGCAAGTTTGGCGCTCGAGGATTCACAGAAAGCTTGGTTAAAGAAGTTGCCGATACAGATATTCATGTTTTAGCTGCTTATATGGGTGGCATGAAGACTAATTTCTGGGATGATATTTATGAAGAAGAGGAAATCACACATTTAATGGAACCAGATGACGTCGCTGATATTATTCTAGCGAACGTTAAACCACGTAAAAACCTTACAGTACCAGAAATCGTTATAAAAAATCACATAAATTAGAAAGTTAAAGAGGTTGGGGTTTCCCAACCTCTTTAACTTTCTAATTTTTTTGCTATTATTGTCTTAAAAAAGACAACTAAAGCAGTCTTTTCTTATTTTGTTGCAACCACCAAACAACTAGTTTTTTACATTGATCTATTCTTAACGTTATATATAGCACATAAATAGGGATGTGACTGGCATGTTCACATCCCTATTTTATTTTCATTTATTTTAACTGTCTTTCCTCATTGAAATGATTTATAACAAGAGGTTCCCCTTCAATCAATTTGTATTCCGTTTTTTCCTTTTTAATGGAGACTTTTATGATTCGTCCTCGGAATGTCACTTTAAAGGTAACCGCTTGCCATTCTTTTGGTAGACGTGGATTAAAGTTTAGCCTGTCGCCAATAAGTCTTAATCCGCCAAAACCATATACCATACTCATCCACGTTCCACCCATATTTGCAGCATGAACACCATCTCTCGTATTGCTCTGTAAATCGCTTAAATCCATCAATGCTGTATCCATGAAATACGTATACGCCTTCTGCATAAACCCTAATTCACTAGCCATCATACCAAAAACTGACCGAGATAAGGACGAATCATGAGTCGTGACAGATTCATAATAATTATAGTCGCGTACCTTTTGATCATGGGAAAACGCATGTGAGAAAATGAATTGAGCTAAGATTGTATCTGCCTGTTTATTTACCTGGTAGCGATAAATCGTCAAAGGATGATAATGTAGAAGGAGTGGAAACTTTTCTTTTGGTGTATGTTTAAGATCCCATACTTCTTTATGGAAGAAACTATCATCTTGCATTGTTAATCCTTGCTCTTCATCGTACGGTAAAAACATTTTTTTCTGAGCATTTTTCCAATTCTCTAATTCCGGATGTTTGAAATTAATTCTTTCCAGTACATCTTTGCCTCGCTCTTCATTTGATTCGAGGGTAGCTTCAACCATCTCAATGGCATACTTGAAATTATGTTTTGCCATGAGGTTTGTATAATAGTTGTTATTAACAATTGCTGTATATTCATCCGGTCCAGTTACATTATTTAGTACAAAGGCTCCTTCTCGCTTCTCATCATAATGCCCCCAATTGGCATAGAAGCGTGCAGTTTCTACAAGGATCTCAAGTCCTTCATTCATACCAAAATGCTTGTCCCCAGTCACTTTTATATAGGTATAGATTGCATGAGCAATATCTCCGTTGATATGAATTTGTGCTGTTCCAGCAGGATAATAAGGGCTCGCTTCTTTGCCATTAATCGTACGCCAAGCAAATAGCGCACCTTCATCTATGGACATAATGCGTGCTCTATTCCTTGCTTCTTCAAGTATTGTGTAACGATAGGTTAATAATTGCTTAGCTATCTCAGGTTGTGTGTAAAGAAAAAAAGAAAGCATGTACATTTCAGTATCCCAGAAATAATGCCCTTCATATCCTTCACCCGTGAGTCCTTTTGCAGACATGTTACGTTTGCCGTCCCGACCAGCCGCTTGATGTAAATGAAATAAATTGAAACGCAGTCCAACTTGTAATTCATCATTGCCTTCAATTTCAATATCAGACATATTCCAAAATTTTTCCATATGCTTTATATGTTTTTCTAAAAGGTTTTCAAAGCCAAGGACAGATGTTTCGTTGAGGATTGTTGCTGTCTTTTGAGCGATTTCTTCTTGTTTGTCCTCTTCGTCAAACATGTTGCTATACGCAACTAATCGTTCTAACACAACAGGTTTACCTTTTTTAGTTTTAACTATAAATTTTTCAGAATTATTTTTATTATAAATGGGACTCTTGAAACCCTTTAATTTATCTTTCTCTCCTACAATTAAATGGCACTTTGTATGGTTAGTTTCTATATGCAACAAATCGACAGAATCTTTTTTAAAACGTTCTGAATGAAAACGTCTTTCTCCTTGTTCCTTAACTCTTGGATCCTTGCTTGTATCTTTTTTTCTACTTCCTAACTCTTTCAAATCGTCAAGTTCCGTTATGATTTCTAATTCATTGTTATCATTATAGGGAGTCACTGTAATTTTTTGTGCTAGCAGTTCTTTGTGATCATAAGAAACAAACCGAATAATTTCTACATCAATTTTATGACCTTGAGTATTTTCCCATGTAAAGGTTCGCTTCAATATACCCTTTTTCAAATCGAGTTCACGCTTATGCTTAGTTGTCTTGCCAGCCTCCAAATCAAAAATCTCATGATCTAATTTGAGCGTTATCTTTTTACCGTTTGGTACGGGGATAATCGTTTGATGCTCTTTGGCATAACCATAAGCCCATTCGCCATACTCAATTGGTTCACTGTCATAAAATGCATTTACGAGTGTTGCTTCACTATTACTATATTTACTAGGACTGTTGATCTCTTCCAAACTTCCTCGTGTACCAAAATGGCCATTGGATAAGGCAAAAAGCGTTTCGTTTTGTCGTATGATTTCAGGATCCGTTCCTTCTTCTGTCAAAATCCATTTAGACTGTTTTACTTTCAAAGTATTCATCGCAATCCCCTTTCTTACAGTTAACTTCCCTTCATTTATACTTAATCACATTATATGACAGATGAGTGGTAGATTAACAATAATACGGATATGGAGGTTCATTTTCATACATTTTATAAAAAAAGCCAGAGACAGGTTTAATATCCACCTGCTTCTGGCTCTATTTAGAGATTTAACTTAATTTTGTAAATAATTAGCTGCTTGTTTACCAGCTTGTCTACCAAATATAATGATATCTGCGACAGCATTTCCTCCAATACGATTAGATCCATGAATACCGCCTGTCATTTCTCCAGCAGCATATAGACCCTCAACTTTATTCCCATCTGTTTTTATTACTTCTGTGAATGTATTTATATGAACGCCCCCCATTGTATGGTGAACGCCAGGAGCAACCTCTACAGCGTGATAGGAACCATTGGATAAATCTTCATCCATGGCTGTGTCTCGTCCGAATGCACTATCACTTCCTTCAGAAACTGATTTATTCCATGTTTCGATTGTTTCATTTAATGCTTCGGCTGGTAATGACATTTCGTTCGCAAGTTCTTCAATTGAGTCTCCACTTACAACAAAACCTTCACTCTCATACTTATTGATTGCTTTGACTCTTTCCTTAACTCCGTCATCAAAAATCAAATAAGCTTTCTTTTCAGGTAAAGCAATAATATCTGCAGACACAACGTCTCGCGTGTTCATTTCATTCGTAAAACGCGTGCCTTCATTTGAAACTAAAATAGCTCCTTCACCTCGTACTGCCTCAGTGATTAAGTATCCAGAAGATTGTTCTACTGTTGGATGAATTTGAATATCGTCCATATCTACAACATCGCCACCTAATGAAGAAATCATTTCTATCCCTGTTCCAGTGCTTCCTTCATGATTTGTAGTAACAAATCCTTCTAATGCCGGATCATTTTCTACGACCATTTCTGAATTAGCTCCAAATCCACCCGTGGCAACAATAACAGCATCTGATTTAATCGTTCTTTCTTCCGTTTGATTGACAAGGACTTCTACTCCAGTTACTTTTCCGTCCTCTTCAAGAATAGTCTGTACTTCAGAGTTAACAAACAATGAAATATCTCGTTCATAAGCATTATCTAGTAATCCATTGACCAAGTATTCACCTACTGCTGATCCATCTGAAGGACGATGCGTTCGCTCGACACTCATTCCACCTGTCGTCGTTAGATTATCCAGAGTGATACCAATAGAGTCCAGCCAGTTGATAGCATCTGCTGAATTATCAATCATATAGCTTAATAGCTCCTCATCATTCGTTTCCTTCCCTCCTATCATTGTTTCCTCGAAGAAGGCTTCATTTGAATCTTCCACTCCAGCTGCTTCCTGGAATTTTGTCTCAGAGGCATTCATACCTGCTGAAGATTTTTTTGTGTTCCCACCTGCAACGGGCATCATTTCAAAAATAACTGGGTTAGCACCCGCATCTTTAGCTTCGATTGCAGCTGATAATCCAGCTCCACCAGAACCAACAATAATGACATCATATTGATCTTCAAGTTCTGAAATATCTGTATACTCTCGATAAGTAGCTGACGTTGTGGCGTCTTCCTCTTCATTTTTCGTATCTTCTTTTCCAGTATCCTCAACCTTATTATCTGAGGTTGCATCATCTGCGCCGACACATCCATTTAAGAATAAAGAGGCACCCAATAAACTAGCTAAAACCATTCTTTTTTTCATCTGTACATCTCCTTTTTGTGAATTATTTCACCAATGAGTATATCACAAAAAATTGATTAAACACAGGTTTTTTCTACATCATTAAATTAATTTAATTTCTTGTATAAACATTATATAATAGCATTTAACGTCCTACTACTCATCTCTTTTATTAAATGTATACTACTTTTATATAGTCATATTTTTCAAGATATAATTATTTTTTGTGCAAAAAACACAATCCGCTATTAAAGTGAGTAGCTACATTTTTTCTTTAAGCTTCTCTTGATAGTCGTAAATTTTCCCTGGGGCGAAAATGTCATCTTAAAAATCATTTCTTATTTATGGAAGTCGGCGCGAGCTTTGGTTTGCTGTCTTTTGCTGGACGAGTTTTGACTGTTTTAGTCTGAACTCGTGACGCTAAACGATTTGCGTGCTGAGTTTGGGGTGTTTCAATCAAAACTCGACCACGTTACAGATTTGCTTCATGAGTTCTCAGTCATATCTATAAAACTCGTGACGCTAATCGGTTTGCGTCACCAGTTTCGGTTATTTCAACCAAAACTCGTCATCGTAATCCATCGGCTTCACGGGTTTCTAAGAGTAGTCAAAAACTCCTGAAGATAGCTAAGTATCTTCAGGAGTTTTCTTTAATTCTCTATTCGCTTCTTTAAAAAGTCTAATCGAATTGAGGTAAATACGTTTTATGTGCTTGGTACAATTCTTCGAATACGTCATTTGCTACGGTATCTGAGTCAACTAATGGATTCAGAGTGAGGGCTGCAATGGCTATGTCTCTATCACCTTTGACAGCTGCCTCGCATACCATACGTTCAAATGTTTTTATCGTTTGTAGTGTACCGTTTAGTTTATACGGAATCTGTCCGTAATTTAAAGGTTTCGGTCCATCGCTTGTAATGATTGATGCTGTCTCTATTACCGATTCATACGGAAAGTCGCTCACTGTCCCTTTGTTCAATGTATTTACATACTGAATATCGTGTCTATTGTTCACAATGGAATCAACAAGCGAGCAGGCCGCGTCACTATAATAAGCACCCCCACGTTCTTCTAATGCTTTCGGTTTAACATCTAAATCCGGATCAGCATATTCTTGAAAGAGTTCTTTCTCAATGTTCTTAACTTCTTCTGCTCGAACATTATTTTCTTCATACTGTTCCCGTTCGGCTTTTAACTGTTCTTTAGTCATAAAGTAATAGTTTAAATATGGGTTCGGAATTGCTTCCAGTGACTTGATCAATGATTTAGACCACTGCAAGCTTTCAATATTATTCATTGTTGGTGTGTTTTGTAATTCACCGGATGCATACATGTCTAACAATGCTTTGATTGAAGATTTCCCTTCCAAAAGGATATCTGTTACAAAGAAATGATGATTGACCCCGACAATATCTAATTCGATAGTTTCTGGGTCAACATCGAAAATTTCGCCGAATTGATTCTTCATATTGACTGGAATATTACATAAGCCAACAACACGGTCAAAATCACTGTAGCGATTGACTGCTTCAGTAACCATACCTGCTGGATTTGTAAAGTTAATAAGCCATGCATCTTTTTTAGCATATTTTTTAACATCTTCCACTATGTCTAAAATCACAGGAATCGTACGCAAAGCTTTGAACATTCCGCCAGCTCCATTGGTTTCCTGTCCAATAATACCATGTGAAAGAGGTATTCGTTCATCCAATACCCTTGCATCCAATCCGCCCACTCGAATTTGAGTCATAATAAAGTCTGCATCCTCAAGTGCCTTTTGCCGGTCAAGGGTTTGAAAAATTTTGATGCCAACATTAGCTTTTTCAATCATTCGCTTTGATAGATTAAAAATAGTATTTAATTTTTCTTTTCCCGACTCAATATCGACTAAATGCAGTTCTGTAATTTCCAGCTCATCATAACGATTGATAAATCCTTCGACCAGTTCAGGTGTATAGGACGAACCGCCACCTATAACGACTACTTTTAGATCATTCACACAAACTCACCCTTTCTATAATTCAAACCCATTATTATCATGAAGGTCTTTGAACCAGTAACCGGATTTTTTAATCGTTCGTTCCTGCGTTTCTAGATCAAGTTCGATCAGGCCATATCTATTTTTGTAAGCATTTAGCCATGACCAGCAGTCGATCGGTGTCCAGACTTGATAACCGACACAATTGGATCCTTCTTCGATTCCTTTGTGAAGCCATTTCAAATGCCCTTTATAGAAGTCGATACGGTAATCATCTTCGATCATACCATCTTTCTTGAAGCGGTCTTCATCTTGAACACCCATACCGATCTCAGTAATCATCCGTTCAATATTTCCATAGTCATTTTTAATGTTCATGGCAATATCGTAAATTCCTTTTTCATATATTTCCCAGCCACGATACGGATTCATTTTCTTACCTGGCATATCATAGATATCAAAGTAGTACGTTGGTAAGAATGGTGCGTCTGGATTAGTAACACTGTCTCTTGCTTTAATTCTAACGGGCTGATAATAATTAACACCCAAAAAGTCTACCGTATTTTTCTTGATGATATCCAAATCTTCCTCGTCATAATCAGGCATTAAGTCATGTTTTTTGATTAATTCGACAAGTAATGGTGTAAATTCACCTTTTATAGCTGGATCCAAAAAGCTCTTGTTCTGGAAAGCTTCTGCTATTTCTGCCGCTCTCATATCTGCTTCGTTATTGCTTCGAGGATATGCCGGAGAAAGGTTTAGAACAATACCTATTTTCCCGTCTGTATCTAATTTTTTAAATTCTTTGACAGCACAAGCACTTGCTAAAGCTGTATGATAGCCAACTTTTACTGCAAGGGCAGCATCAACTTTCATTGGATATTGGTATTGAAGTAAATACCCCGTCTCCACTTGAACAATTGGCTCATTAAATGTAAACCATTTTTTGACAACATCGCCAAATAATTCAAAACATGCTTTGGCATACTCTGTATAGTAGTCTACTACTTTTCGATTTTCCCATCCACCAATATCTTGCAAGGCTGCAGGCATATCAAAGTGGAATAAGTTAACGAACGGCTCAATATCATGCTTTCTCAATGTTTCAAAATAATCTCTATAATATGCAACGGCTTTTTCATTTATCTCACCATGACCTTCTGGAAAAAGTCTCGCCCAGCTGATCGATGTTCTAAAAGAATTGTGTCCAGTTTGTTTAAGGAGCTGGATATCTTCTTTATAATGCTTATACATCGTCGTCGTTTTATAAGGACCTACTTCGTTGTAGAATTTTTCAGGTTCCATATCGAACCACTTGCCCCATATATCTTGGCCTTTTCCGTCACCTTCATACGTTCCTTCTGATTGTGTGGCTGAAGTTGCACTACCGAAGTAAAAATCTTTTGGAAATGTTAAAATGTCACTCATCCTTTCCTTTTTTCATGTAAACGTAAATGCCCAGAGATATAACGACCCCGCCCATTAGTATAGAAACAATTTGGTTCGTGAACATGGGACTGCTTGCTAGGATTAAAAAGCCGATTGATATGATAAAAAGCGCCCACTTATTCATTTACTCGCCTTCTTCGATTCGTTTATAAACGTCTATAAACTCCTCAGATAATATTTTGAAAGCTTCAGCACTCATCATCTGATCCTCAGCATGCACCAAGATTAAACTAAATTCTAATTTTTCATCACTGGCTTCTCTTTGAATCAGTTTTGCGTGCGATTTATGTCCTTGTAAAAGTGTTCATTTCCTTCATTGATTTTAGCTTCAGCAGCTTTGAAGTCTCCTTTTTTTGCAAGACCGATTGCATCAATAAAAGCTGACCTCGCTGTACCTACTGTTGAGATAATTTCAAAAAATATCAGTTCCATTTCTTCCATTTTTAACATCCTCTCTAAATAAAATAAGACGGTGCTGACCCCCAAAAGTTAGAGTTTAATATTATGCAGCCAACTGGCTGGTTTGAGTTCGGTATTCTACTGGACTTAAGCCTGCCAGTTTTTGTTTTGTGCGGACGGTATTATACCAATCGATATACTCTTCGATTTGTTTCTTGAGTTGATCATAGGTAACTAGAGGCTCTCCATGATACATTTCTTGTTTCATAATACCAAAGAAATTCTCCATTGCGGCATTATCAGAACAGGTAGCTTTTCGAGACATACTTTGAAAAATTTTGTTCTTTTTCAAATGCTGTCTCCATTTTTTATGCTGATAAAGCCATCCTTGATCTGAGTGGATCGTGGTGCGAACCGTACCGTTCTTTTTTACTATCTGAATGGCATCTTCTAAAGGACCTAATACTAGGTCTAATGTTGGACGTTTGCTAATACCATACGAGATGATTTCTCCATTATATAAATCATAAATTGGATTAAGATAAAGTTTCTGATCATTTAAACATTTAAATTCAGTTACATCTGTCACCAATTTTTGTAATGCAAAGGGAGTAGAAAACCGTCGGTTTAGTAAGTTTTTTGCGACTTCCCCAACCGTTCCTTTATAAGAATTGTACTTTCTAGTCTTACGAGTGAATTTAATGCACTTCAGGCCCAACTCTTTCATCAGACGATAAACCTTTTTATGATTGATTACCAGTCCATTTTTATTCAATTCATTAGTAATTCGTTTGTATCCATAGCGTTCTTTAAATTGATAAAAGAGCTCTGAAATCTTATCTTTTAGATCTTTATCTTGGTCTTCTGAGTTCAACCGCTTTAAATGGTAATGGTACGTAGCTTCTGGAATTCCTACAACTATAAAGACATCCTTTAATTTGTATCCTTCTTCTTTGAGCTCGAATGCCACAGCTGCTTGTGCTTTTCGAGGTAAGCATTCGGATTCTCCTCGTAAGCTTTTAACTTTTTTAAGTAAGCATTCTCCAAACGGAGAAGCTCATTTTCACGTTCAAGTGCTTGCTCTTTAGACATAGTTCCATTATCTTTTGGTTTCTTTTTCTTTGGTTGTTTAGACATAGAAGGTCGCCCCTTAGATTTAGATTTCAGGCCTTCTACACCTTCTTTATTAAATGCTCGATTCCAGTTCGCAATGATAGAGGGTTCTCTTATTCCGAAGGAATTAGCCGTTTCTTGATAAGAAGCACCTGTTCGTTTCATAAAGTGTAATACATCTAGTTTGAAATGAACAGAATAGACTTCTTTTGTTTTTTTTCGAATTAACCCTTCTTCCCCATAGTGAGTATATAGATTTACCCATTTTTCTATAGGTGAGGAACTTGGCATACCGTATTTTTTTGCCAATAATCTATATCCCAACGTCCCATTTTGATACTCCTTCACAACTTTCAATTTAAATCCAGCACTATATTTAGCCATACAAAAAGACCCCCAAAAGTTAGATTATTTACTCTAACTTTTGGGGGTTGGTACCTTCTCTTCATTACTTTTACTTCTTTTTATTAATGGCGTTCCAAACTATAAGCATATTTTGACTTTAGACAACATGGAAAATATATTTTTTATAGTTTTTTTACTCTCTCTCTCCTTTCTTTTTACGACTGATTCCAAACAGGGTTCCTACGCCAGCGAATAAGGCCAGCATCCCTCCCCAGACAGTTTTTGAACTTGCTTCACCTGTCTGCGGTAATTTATCTTGTTCAGTCTCATTACCATCATTATCTTTTGGTGAATCATCTTTATCTGATGGTTCTTGAGAATCGCCGGGAACTACTGTATCTTTATCATCCTCTGGATCTGTTGGTTCCTGTTCCTCTGGATCCGTTGGTTCTTCTGGGTCTGTTGGTTCCTCTGGATCTGTTGGTTCCTCTGAATCTGTTGGTTCCTCTGGATCTGTTGGTTTTTCTGGATCTGTTGGTTCCTCTGAATCTGTTGGTTCCTCTGGATCTGTTGGTTTTTCTGGATCTGTTGGTTCCTCTGGATCTGTTGGTTCCTCTGGATCTGTTGGTTCTTCTGGATCTGTTGGTTCCTCGTTTACCGGCTCCAGCATATCACTAGCTTGTGCTAATATTTCGTCTGCACGTTCACCTGTCAGTAAATCATATTTTTCAAGTTCTGGAATGAGTTCTGTCATTTTTGCCAAGAAGGCATTTTTTGCTTCCAGATCTTCAATATCAGCTACAGATGCTAATGCTTCTTTAATATCTTCATAATTAATTGACGGTGCTGGGTCTTCAACATTTGCTAAGGAGAAAATCAGTTCAGCCGCTGAAGCAAAAGTATCAGCTGTATTACCATAAGTTGCTGTTGGTGTCAGCGTTATTTTTTTCGCATTGATAACTTCACCAAAGTCTATTTCTTTCGGCAAATTATCATTCGTCCAGTCTGAGAATTCAAATGAATGAACTTTTCCATCTGCATCTTCGATTTCAAGTGTGCCTGATTTGAAAATACCGTTAGACTGTGACTGGCGTGGCAAGTAAGTAAAGCCTGCGATTTCACTTGGACCATTTAATGTAATGGTCGCTGGTTCGCCTACATGACCGCCAGACCTAGGTGTATGCCATATAGATGATTCACTTCTATCAAATGCTTTTTCCAAGCCTTCACCGGGTTGTGCGGGTGCCTCCAGTGATTCGATGTGCTCTGAACCAATAGCTACACTTATCATTTCAAGACTGTTCCTTGCATCATTCACGCTTTCAATGAGCGCCCTTGCCTCATCGATCGTTAAATCTTCTGGTTGTACTGCAAATACAGAAAGTAATGCTTCTTTGTACGCGTTGATCGAAGATTCAGTGTAACGATCAGTATTGGTTAATGGTGCGACTGTATCCTTATAGTCATTTATCAGTAATTCTGAGTTTATTTCAACAGGCTGAATCAGCAAATTGTCCAACATAAAGTCATTGTATGATCTGAATGTTGCCTCTTTACCTGAATCTCCTTGTGTGTCTGCTGCATTCGTTGTTGAGAAAATCCCGATCCAAGTTTTTCCTGATTGGTCACCTTCGACCAAGAATGAAGCTTTGCCTGGTGTCTCACTATCGATCCATGTTGCTGGCATCATATACTTTGTCAATGTGTCTGGCGAACCATATTCACCACTGCCGATCACAAAGGCGTAAGTATCATCTGATCCGGCTTCATAATCAAAGCTGACACGATAGTTTTGACCTGGGTTAAAGCGATAGGTTTGTGGAATCGTCTGATAAACTAAACGATTTCTGCCAGTCAAGCCGTTCGTTTTAACAGAATAATTCCCGTCAATAACGTCTGAAACAACTTTTCCATTCCAGTCTCTTTGCGTATAAGGATCATTTTTCTCTGCTAAATGACTACGATTATCCTGTACGCCTTCAATACCTCCGATAACAAATGGGAACAGCCCTTGAGGTACATCTTCAAAGTCCTGATATAAGGCGCCACTATTTAAGTCATGTGCACCATCATACATTTCAGAACCATTCTCAAATACTCTGATGTCATCAAAATAGGTTGATTGTTCCCCTGCCTCGCGAGAGAGTGACAACGTAACATCATCTACTTCATCCCCCGTAGTAAAGAAGACATACATATTCTGGAAATAACTCTTATCATCGACTGTTGCGTTCTTAGGGAGTGTATTGTGTGCATTCGCTTTAATATAGTTCAAAGCAATTGACTGATTTGTATAATTCGAAATCGTTTTATAACCAGTATCAACTGAGATACTTGCTTTAGTTTCACTACGATTATCTACACCAACATAAACGGCATATTGAGTGTTTGCCTTTAAGTTCTCTAAACGCTGAGTCAATGTCACAGTATCTGTGTTGTCTTTGATTTGCAACATTGGATTGTCACCTTGAGATCGTTCAATATCGGCACTTGCTTTTTCTCCATCGATATCCCAGTGATCAAGTGTGCCACTGTTAAATCCTGTATCATAAACATGCATACCTTCACTCCATGATACTTCCGGATTTGTTTGTTTTGTCTGATATAAAACGTATGGTGTGTTAGCTTCAGCAGTCAAAGTGATTCGACCATCGACGACTTCTAACTTTTCTTCTTCCATCTTTCCTAAATCAGTTAGTTTGTATAGATAGACATCCCCCAACTTCCAGCCTTCAGGAAGTTCCCAGCTTGTTGTTCCTGCATTTTCATTGTAATGATAAAGTTTGTCTTCTTCCAGATCATTGCCATCAGCATCCCAGTTCCATGGCAAGAGATAGGCATCATTATCATAAACGACACGGTCGTCAAGCATCATCAGTCTTTCGTTGTAACCTGCTGAGGACACATCATTCGATTTGCGTTCAATGACCAAATTACTGCCTGTGCTGTTCTTTAATTTTATGCGCATTTCCGGTGTCCAGGAGTAAGTTTCACCATTATCTGTCATTTGAACAGCTTCGCCATCTTCCCAGTTAGTCACTTCAAAGTGCTGAATAAATTTAGTAGGAATGTTTGATTTGAACAAGGTCTGAATATATTCCTGGTAATCACTTCTTCCTTGCCATCCTTCAAAGTCTTTCATGTCATAGCCGCCAAGTAGTGGTGTCACTGCAGCGCCACCATATGATGGATAATGACCGCCCCATGAATCTTTTTGGTGATTACGTATGAATCGGGTCATATCACTATTGATTCCTTTAAGTGTATAGCCCCCATATGTTAAATCAGCCGCCCAGTGCTGGAAGGTTGAGTCATATTCTCCTGCATATCCCCATTCAAACGTTGGTCGCCAACCTAAATCTTTCAGTTCATTAGATAATATATGTGTTGCCCAGGCGTTATTATCCCCAGACTGACCATTACCCCACACATCAACATAAACGAAATCTAAACCTTCTCCTAATTCTTCATACAAATCTTCAAAACGTTCATAGCGTCCATGTGCCAAATCGTAGGCTGCATCGATATTTATACCCTGGTCTAACCAATTCCACCCATATGAGTAGTTGCCGTTAGCATCTTTTCTTAAACGATCAGGCTGGAAATACTGTGATTCCGGATAAGTTTCCGAAGCATTAACGTGAATACCTAAACGTGTGCCGTATTTACTGGCGATCTCGATCAATTTCTTGAAGTCTTCAGTTCCACCTATGCGTTCACCAATGTCTGCATAGTCTAAGTGTCCGGAATCATGTCCTTCATTTCCGTATCCTTTTAGTAATAAAGATTGTCCTAGTCCATCTGTATGCAAGGCTATCTTTTTCAAATTGTCCGCAGTCATCAAGAAAGGATTCTGTGCTTGTGAGCCAAAGTTCATAACGACTCGGTAGCCCACTAATTCAGGTACATCTTCATGTCCTTCAGGGTTATTCATAATATCCCGGTAAGCAATCGCGCCATCTTGCCAGTCTACAATACCATCATCATTCGCGTCGTTTGTAAAGACTACTTTTGCGCTTGGATTGATAAAGGTTCGTGCATCATACACTTTATTGACATCAGAACCTTGATAGGCACGTTGATATATGAAAGGTGAACTGGCTAAGCCGATATAATTATTGTCTCCTATTGTTTCCTTGGAAGCAGTCAACCTGGTATAGTCATTAGATCCTCCGCCGTAACTGAATTGAGAGTTACTCCATACACCAGCAGAAATTTTATCACTTGATACAAATCCATACATATAACCTTCGCTGCCTAAATCAGACATCGGATTTTCTACATCAACATGAACATCACCGTTGCGATGAGTGTTGGTCGACATGCGAGCTCCATCAAACTTGGCATCTTCATATTCACTTGATACCGCAACAAGATAGTTCCCAGGGAATTCGATTGTCTGAATCAATTTTCTTACATCATCGATTTCCTCTCCAGGCGTGATATCATTGTGATTAAGAATGTCGATGACATCAAAGTGTAATTCATTTTCAAATATCTTCAGCTGTACTTTTATATCTGCATTGACAAAGTTGTCAGCATCTCTTAATGCCATTGTATATACAGCAGTCGTTTCATCTACCTTTTCATATTCGACAGTTGGTTTAACATCAAGACCATTCACCTTTACCGTATCAATTGAATTTTCTTGACCTGGTAATGTATCCCCGTTGAATTGGTATTCTTTAATACGTGGGAAAAGTGTATCTATTTGTGCCTGAAGCTGATCTGACTGAATGGTATCGTATACGGCATTTTGATCTTCGATCGGATCGCCTTTTTCGATTGGCTGATCATCCACTTCCGGCAGATTTTCCTGGTTATCTGTTTCAACTAAAACAGATGTTCGTTCTGTATTGAAAGAACCTGCTTTCAATGTCACTTTATTATACTGGCTTAGAGCTTCCATGACGTTTGTTGGTATATTCACAGTTGAAAATAGATCAACGTCATTATTTTTAGCGTTCAGTTGACCATCTGACTTCAGACTGACTTCCAGATGATTTTTTGAATCAACTTGTGGAGCAGGTACGCGTGTCCCTCTATACCAGGTGCTCTCGGCTGATGATTTATACTCCCAGAACCAGCCACCTTTATCGTAACCAACTAAAATATGCTCATCAGGACTACCGTAGTTCAGGAAAACACCGAAACGGCCTTCGTCAGGTGTTGACTTTTCGACAAAGTCTATGTTTATTGTAGCGTTCCCATTTTCATCAACATTCAAACCGTCTTTCTCAAATGTAGCAGGATTGGTATTGTTTGCATGCTCCTCTTCAGATTTCAATTCGTTGTAACGGACACCATCTTCAATAACCTCTTCAACAACAACTTCTGGATCTGATGTAGATGTCCAGTCAATGACTTCTTCGGTATTTTCAGCGGCTACGGCTAAAACTGCTGTATCTGCCGATGCAGTTCCAGCAGTTTCTTCTTCAGGGAACAGCGCGAATGTCGAACGAGGTGATGCAGACGCTTCCATTTCTTCTATTGTTTCCAATGACTCTTCAGCTGTTGTATCACTGAGATCTGTCTCTTCTCTTTCTACCCCATCTACTAGTGTTGAATCTTCAACTACTTCATTATCATCTGCCGTTTCTTCAACAGGTACTTCAGCCATATCTTCGTCTTGACTATCAACCAATTCTTCAACTTCAGATGCTTCAGTAGTTAGTTTTTCCTCTTCTAAAGCAGTTTCATCTTCTTTTACCGTTTCGACTTCAACCGACTCTGGACTTTCTTCTTTTACAGAATCTTCAACTGCGTCTTCTTTTTCATCCAATACTTCTTTTTCTGTTTCAGCTGAATCTTTATTTACAGACGCTTCTTCTACTGCTGAATCTTCACTATGTAAAGATCCTGCTTCGTCAATATCGAGTTCTATAGCATCTTTAGGCAATTCAGTATTTTCTTGTTCCATTTCAGAAACGACTGTTTCGGACTGGCTGTCATCGATATCATTTGCTGATGCCACTTGCCCTTGCCCAGGAAAGACGATAAACCCAGCACCGATAACAGAAATCAAACCCATTTGTGTTTTTCTAAGAACATAACGATATGATTTGATACCATAGTACTTTTGCTTTTCTACCTCATTATTTTTACCTACCATTTTATCCTCCTATGAATCAATCAGATTTTATTGTTATTTTTAAATTGGCAGTAAATCTACGCTATTTCTCACCTCCTTTGCGCGAAATCACTTTTTGTGTAACGCTGTCATTTTGTTTAAAAAATAATTTATACCATTATATGTTTTTGGATTCGACTAATTCGCCTTTAACAATGTACCTTGTTTCACCTTCATTATTACAAGTGATAAGCGTAATAACCGATTTATCCAGCGAGTCTTCCAACACACTTAAATCTGTTGCCTCAACTGTTTTGCTTTCTGTCATCTGATAAACATAAACACGATCTCCATCATTGAGATACATCAGATGTCCTTTTTTCATACGATAGATTGGTCTGAAAAGCAATTTCGGATTAGTCATATAATGACCGGCAAGTGCATAGTTACCTTGCCCCATTTTCTGATCTTCTGATAGTGTCACTGCTCCAACTGCTAAGCCAGCATTGGAAACCCCTTTTATGATAGGCAGAGACAAGTCAACACTTGGAATACTCAATGAGCCTATGACAGGTAGATCCTTATGTTCTCTCATAGCCTTAATTACAGCTTCTCCATCCAAGTCCTCTATAATATCAAAATCAAATGAGACTTCCTTTTCATTATTATTTTCAACCACCTCAGCTGTAACGACTTCTTCAGAGTACTTTTGGCTTATATACGCTATACTCTGATCTTGTAAAGGCTTTTTTAATAATAGAAATATCCCTGTAATAATCATTAATATGCTAAAGAATTTTAACTTTTTTTGATGTTTTCTCATAGGTTTACCCCACAATAAGTGTATAAATTAGTTAATCTACGGATGTCTATTTATATTCCAAGGATTTTTATAATCCCAAGGCGAGTAGTGTCATTATTTTATCAAAACTAAACATTGAGGATGTTTTATCATCATAAAGTAATACAATAAATAAGCGTTGCAATCTAGAACCCATTGAAGTGAACTCTAGATCGTCACACACTTACTTATAAACTTATTTCATTCATAACCTTCAAATAACTACTCAACGACAAACTTTATTCGAACAAACGTGAGACTGAGCCAATAAGCGCGGCATCAGGACTAGTCGATACAGTGATTCGTTTAATAGCATCATGCTGAGCTTCAAGCAGATAATTGGCTAACTTTTTTTTCACTAATTCAACCAGGGCAGGGTGATGTACGGCAACACTCCCGCCAACGACAATTTTATTTGGATCAAGCAGTGAGATGACTGACGTAAAGCCGATAGCCAGTGAGCGCGCTACTTCATTAAGTATGTTCTCTGCTGTCTCATCTCCGTCATAAAACTTGTCAAACACATCTTTTGTAGTTATTGTCTGATCATTGAAAAACTGTTTGCCATATTCTTCGATTGCAACACCAGATGTACACTTTTCCAGGATTCTCAGTTCATTGTTTTCTAATCCAGCCTGAACCGGGATCAGACCCAGTTCACCAGAGAAGCCATTACCCTTGATCAGCTCATTGTTCAAAATGCTGGCAGAAGCAACCCCTGTACTTAGAGTGATATACGTGAAGAGCTGACCTGTTTCAACTTTACTCAAGAAATATTCTCCGTAGGCTGCCACCGCCACATCGTTTTCGATAAGGATAGCCAACTTTGGATATACTTCCAGCAGTCTTTCTTTAAGTGGGAAGTTTGTCCAGGGTAAGTTGTTCTGAAAAACGGCCACACCGTTTTCCCTGTCCACTTTTCCCGGCAGTCCAACACCTATGCCGATGATGTTTTCTTTTACTGCATCTGATTGAGCGAAGATTGCATCAATTGCCGCGACGACTTGTTTAAACATGCTCTCTTTATCACCAGTCTTGCTGGGCAACTTTTCGTAAGCTGATACCTCTCCAAGCTCATTGATCAATCCTGCTGCTATTTTGGTCCCGCCTATATCTAAGGCAATTGCGTAGTTCATTTATGCCACTCCTTATAAACCTCATACATATTTTCTATTGTAGTTCCATAGAAGTGAAATGAGACCTGCTAAACCGACAAGCTGTATTAACAGATATATCTTCCCGGTTGCCTGATGACCATATACAACCAGAACCAGACAGCCGATAAAGATAATAAGTTTCAATATGAATTTTAATTTATCACTCATTATATTCTCTCCCATCTCAATTCGCTAGGTTCAAGAGTGTAACTCAGGGCTTTTCCTTCCCCGTTATACACATCAGTTTTTTGCTGTTCCATTGAATTATTGATAATCGCATACCAGCCTTTTTCTGGGTAAACATTAACCTCACAGTTCGCATTTGTGACGTGCCATGTTGTGTATTCGTCCTCTTTGTTGGCTGCGTACATCATTGCTTTATAGAGCAGACGTGTATTTTCTACGCTGAATGGTAATCCCGCCATATAAACGGAACGTCCTTTGCCATAGGTTGACGAAGATAGATGGACTTCCCCGTCTGAATAATCTAAAATCGTTGTATCTTTAGATGTTGCATAAATATTTTTCATGCTTTCACCATAATCGAAATCAGTTCGGTTACGGTTTAAAAAGTGACCCGTAGTTGTCTCAGTGAAATATTTATTTGATGACAGTGAAAAACCTAATTCCTTGTCAACTCCCAGAACATCAGCTAGCTGGAAGTATCTTCCTTGATGTGAAACAGCTGAGGGTTCTCCTACGCCTATGAAGCCACCGCCATTGTGTACCCATTTTCTAATGTTTCCAACAAGTTTAGGGTCGGTCCAGTGGTCGCCTCCAGAAAAGGCCGTACCTGCGTCGCCGGCATTGATGATGACAGATACATCTTCCGGCACACCATTTTCTTTGATCTCATCAAAAGATATAAAGTCCACATCCACGGGGAGTCCGCTTAATGATTCCAATATCCCCTGGTAAGTATAGATCTGTTTGTACCAGAGAGCATGCGATACCATGAAATACTGCCAGCTTCTCAATTTGCCCCAGGAACTGACAAAGGCCACTTTCAACTTGGTCAAAGGTTTTGATCCGTCTACATGGCTGATGATATCTCTGAATTCATCAGTGACTTTGCCTATATACTCGACAAACTCCGGAAATTCATAGGCCAGATGCAAGTAACCGCCATAACCAATACGGTCCAAAGGATTACGCATCATAGCGCGTCTGGAGCTTAACCATCGTTCATTCGCTTCCGTAACTGGATTATTATTTTCGTTAAAAGTATCCGGGAAGAAGTAAGGCAGGAAGCGTCCTTCAGAATATTTGATGTGCGGAATGTCCGCAATCATTCTTAAGGTTGCGCCATCTCCGACACTTCCAACCACTGAATCCAGTCCAATTTTTTCGAAATATTTTCCGTATGGTTCAGTTCCGATCCAGTTATCTCCAAGAAACATCATGGCTTCTTTTCCAGCATCGTGTACGATATCCACAAGTTCCTTGGCTTGTTCTGCAACAAATGCCTGAACAAAATCGATGTAATCAAGGTAGGCCTTGCTTGGCACTCTGAATGCCGTATTGTAATACCCCTGATCCACAATATCTTCCGGTCTTAGAGCATAACCCTTTTCTTTTTCAAATGCTTCGAGTACTGATACAGATACCGTAGACCCATAGCCGAACCAGTCAACAAATTTCTCTTTAGCCAAGTCATTAAAGACAAGTGTGAAGTGATAGAAGAAAGTTGTGAACCGAACAACATCAGTTTCCGGATTTTCTTTCACCCATTTTTTTAGATAATCTTTCATATAGGCTTGAGAGTTAGGCTGTCTGACATCAAAAGGAATGTCATGAGGTGCGTCTCCCCAGTCATTCGTAATGTGATTGTACATATGCGTTGGATCCCATTTCATGTAAACAAGGAAGGAAACAGTGTATTCATGGAAAGGCTCAACATTATTGATGTTGACTGTATGATCTTCTTTATTCACTGACCAGTTTTCTGTGGCTACAACATCTCCTGTTGTACGATCAATCACTTCCCACCACTTTTTGGGATCATGACGATAATCCGGCTCGATTTGTTCTTCATAATAGCCGTCCATTAATGCCACTTCAAGCGTCTTATCCGTTGCGGTATTAAATTTTGACATCAGATACAGCTGCTGCATTTCTTCTAAATGCTTTTTGATAAAATCATTATGTCCTCGGGCTACAAAATAGGTTTTATAAACCTTTGTATCTAATTCTATAATCCCTTTATCCAGTTCAGTCCCGTCACTATCTCTAACGGCATCTGCGCCCCATTTATCAATTAATTCCTTTGTTTCCTTTAAAAAATTTTGTTCTGTTGGTAAAGTCACTCGACCTTTATTCTTCATTTAACTGTCCTCCGATATATCATTTATCCTTTCACTCCACCGGCTGTCATCCCTTGAGTCAATTGTTTTTGAACAAGGATATAAAGCACGAGCGTCGGTAACATAACAATGACCATGCCTGCATAAAGTCGTCCGTAATTGGCAGCTGCTCTTTCTGCAGCCATCAAGTTGATCAAACCGACCGGTAATGTCTTATTCGCCCCCGGCATCAAAGTCAATGCCAGAATATATTCATTCCAGAATGCCAGGAAATTGAATAATATGACGGTTATAATACTTGGTTTAGCCATTGGGATCATAACGACTGTCATCGTTTTAAAGTAGCCGGCGCCATCCATATGGGCTGCTTCTTCAAAATCGTGTGGCAGTGTTTCAAAATAACTTGACAATAAAAATATGGTGAAAGGTAATGCTGTAGCAGCGTAAACCAATGCGAGAACAAAGCGGTTATTAAGAAAGAACCCACTACCCATAGCTAGTCTTAATGTGTCGTCCCATTCTAATAGCATGAGAAAAATAGGAACAACGATAAAACTGATATTAACGAATAAGCCTGACCGAATAAGCGTTTTGAAAAACCGCGATCCTTTAAATTTGAAGCGCGACAGTACATAAGCTGCCGGTAAAGCGACAGCTAGTAAAATGACAAGAGCCAGCGCTGTCACCAAAACAGAATTCCACATGTAGGTCCCCATATTGGCTTCTTGGAACGCCTCGATAAAGTTACTCCAATTCAATGACTGGGGTAACGTCCATGGGTTTCCATAAAATTCAGCATTTTCTTTGACTGATGCCATAAATACCCAGGCAACTGGAACGATGATCGAAATAGCCAAAGTAATCATAGCAACATAAATAAACAGTTTATAAAGTGCTTCAGGACTTAATTTTTTCTTTTTCATGAATGCCACCCCCTCTTAAAATTCTAATACATCTCTCTTCGTCACTTTCATCAATACCGCTGAAAGGATAAATGAGAACAAGAATACGACGACTCCGATCGCCATACCATACCCATACGTTGAATTTGTATAGGCCTGATTGTACATATAAAACAGGAACACTTGAGACGAGCCATCAGGACCTCCGCCAGTCATTGTCTGTACAAGCAAAAAACTGAGGTTTATCGTACTGATGATAAAGAATGTGAGTGTCGTTCTTAAATTATTCCACAGCAAAGGCAAGGTAATGTCTTTGAACTGTACCCATTTATTTGCACCGACTAAAGCCGCTGCCTCATAAAAACTCTCAGGGATACTGGCAATACTCGACATATACATAACCATATAGTAACCGATAGCCTGCCAGATCAAAGCAGCAATAAGACTGTAGATAACGATTTTCTGATCGCCAAGCCATAATTGGTGAAGGTTCTCCAGATTTATTAAACTCAATGTATTATTCAAAAGTCCCTGACTGGGTCTATAAATGGCTGAAAAAATACCTGCAATAACAACGATTGACAAGATATTTGGGATATAAAAAATAACTCTGAAAAAATTCTTTCCTTTTAACTTTTCTCTTATTAAAATATTTGCGAAAAATATGGCGACAGCTAAGGTCACTACTGTAACGACAACAATAAGTAGTATCGTATTTTGAAATGACCGATAGAAATTGCTGTCATTCCATAATATTTTAAAGTTTTCCAGTCCTACAAACGTTTGAGTATTTGAAAATCCTCCCCATCGATATAAAGACATTCTAAAAACTTCAAAAGTCGGCCAGACCATAAATATAAGAAATAAAATCACTGCCGGTGAAAGACAAGCCATAATGAAAAGTCGTTCTCTTTTCTTTCTATTCATATTTTTCTTCCTTTCATTTCTAGTAAAACAAGCTTAAATCCTTTTTAAAAAAACGGTGAGTAAATACTCACCGTTTTTAAAGCAAGTTTCCTGATTATTGTAATGCAGGGCGTAATTGGTCACTAGCTTCTATTACGCTGTTCTGCCATTCTTCAACAGATACATCACCAGACATTACACTATCCACTTTTCCGTATAATTCATCACTGATACTTACACCAGGGACTGGATCAGTTGCTGCAAATCCACCCATGGCAGGCAATACACCTTCGTCATAGATAGCATAGAATTTCTCGTTCTGACCTGTTAGAAGATCTGTACTTCCTTCTACTGGCTGGATTGCGTTAGATTCTGCAAAGATATCCACAGCTTCATCAGCGTACATATAGGTTACAAATTCTTTAGCTGCGTCAATGTTCTGCGCTTCAGAAGGCACCCAGATTTGTTCAAAGAATGTGAATGCATAACGGTCCGCATCATCTTCAAAGGCTGGTACAGCCATCATATCCCATTCAAATCCATCTGCTCTTGGTGCTTCTTCCATTTCTCCAACGATCCATGTACCATTTGGCATGAATAACGTTTCATTATCTAAAAGTAACTGCTGGTTTTGAGTGAAGTCGTTCGGATTTGCATTCGCAGTAGTATCTGGATGTGCGTATTGACTTAAATCTCCAATTGTTTCAAATACTTTTGTCGCTTCGTCTGATGCCCATGCGCCCTCTTCATAACTCATTGCTGATTCGAAGAAGTCAGAACCACCGGATGCATACAACATTGAACCGACAAGCGTATCTAGATAGCCACTGGTTGGGTAAGTGAACAGGTATTTATCATCTTCCATAGCCGTTTCTCCAAGAGCCATCATTTCATCCCAAGTTGTTGGTGCTTCCCAGCCTTTTTCTTCAAATAGTCCACTGTTGTAGAATAAACCAGTTGGACTGTAGAACATTGGCATCAGGTATGTTTCATCATTACCATAAGGGTTTGTTACCATTGTATCGGTAAAGCCTGGCAGGAGTTTTTCAGACACTTTGACATCTTCACCGTAAACGTTCATGTCCAATACATCGGTCAAGTTCTCCAGACCATCTTCTTTAATCAATGTTTCTGTTAGTGCTTCTTCTCTAGATACACTCAAAAGAACAACGTCAGGGTAATCACCGGCCTGCATATTCGGACGGATCACTTCTTCCAGATTAGCTGCAAGAGTCAGCTCGATATCGACATTTTCATTAGCTGATTCATAAGCGGTTTCAATTTCATTCCACATTTCCTCGCCGTAACCGGATGTTAACGCTGCTACATTCAACGTCACTGCTTCATCTGAAGAAGTATCTGTTTCTTCTGTGGTTTCTTCTGAACTTGTATCTGTATCTTCAGCATCGTCTGTGGTGCCACACGCAGCGAGAGACAGAGTCATGAATGATGCCAGCCCAAATTTCATTAATTTTTCTTTAGTCATTATATTTTCCTCCTAATTCATTTGTACGTTCAGTTTACTTTTTTACAAACGCTTTCACCATAAAAATATTGCTCCGATTATTATATATCTTGCTATCATTTTAAATTAGAGATAAAATAAAATAAACGACCAAAGGAGTATGTGCAATGGCCTATGAAATTCACAAAATAAAAGATGAGATCAAACGACTTCCCGTCCGTCTACTCTACGTTACACATTCCTCGTATGATAAAGGATGGCACAGCAGACCCCACTCCCATGATTTTGTTGAGCTTTTCTATATCGTTAAAGGTGAAGGAGCTTTTGTGGTAAACGATAGTGAGTATCATGTCGAAAAAGATCAGCTGGTTATTATTGATGCTAATGTTAGTCATACAGAAAAATCCTCAAATGAAGACTCTTTAGAGTATATTACTTTAGGGTTTGACGGGATAACTTTTGGTAAAAACAAAAACAACATCAAGGAAACCATTATTATTTACGAAGACACTCTTCTGGAAATTTTTTCTCTAGTTGATTTCCTTTTAAAAGAATTGAAAAAGAATCAGGATCAAGCCTTTCACATAAGCCGGAATATTTTAGAAATCATCATCTTGAAAATCAATCAATTTCACAATGTAGAGATTCAGGAATCTTCCAACCAGAGAATAAAGAGTAATGTCTATGAACTCATAAAATACATAGACCTCAATTACAGCGAGTGGATAACACTGGATGACCTGGCAAATATTAGTCACTTAAATAAATATTATCTGTCTCACACCTTTAAAAATGAAACGGGTCTTTCACCTATAGACTATCTGAATCAGACACGTATAAAAAATGCTAAAATACTTCTTGAAAGTACAAATTACTCTATCTCTGATATCGCCGGTTTTACTGGTTTTTCTTCTCAGTCATTTTTCTCCCAGCGATTCAAAAAAATGACCTCTGTTTCTCCAAGCAAATATCGGGAACAGCAACAAGCTGATTTGATCCAATAAGTGTCGTAGACTTGTAAGTAAATGCTTTATAAAATATTTCAAGACACAAAAAGGCTGAGCCGCATGACTCGGCCTTTTTGGTCATTTTAGTACTATCTATCCACCTATATTATGTTTCTTGTTCTTTATTCAAAAACGATAACGTGGATTTCGTTCTTTCAAGCTGAACCAGTTCATCGTTGACAACAAACGATTCTTCTCGATCTCGCAGCTCATCAATCAAGTGATTTTTCAGCTGCCTTTTTATCTCATTATGCTTTGGATTGTTCGACTCATCTATTTCTTCTTTGGGATCTAAAGACAAATGGAATAATTGCTCGGTTCCTCTGACGGGATACCAAATATATTTCCATTCTTTTGTTAAGATAAACTGATTGGAATCTTTTTTGAAGCTGTGCTCGCCATGGATATAGTCTCGTGTAACTGTATGATGTCGCTTAAGGTTTTCTTTTAAGCTAATCCCATCAACTCCGTCTACCTTTTCATCAGCAGCAATGTCCACTAAAGTCGGGAAAACATCCTTTAACTCAACAAGTTCATCAATGGTTCCCACTTTCCCTTCGAGTAAATCAGCAGGATCATACAGGATAAAAGGAATGTGCGTACTCCCTTGATAAGGATAAGATTTGCGGAACAAGTGATGTTCGCCCAGCTGATCCCCATGGTCCGAAAGAAACAGGATGACTGTGTTTTTATTTAGATCATGTTCTTCCAGCGCAATAAGAAACCGACCGATTTGATGATCGATATGGGTGATGGAACCATAATAGCCCCTTCTCATTCTGTCCATATCCTGTTTACTGTAGTTTCCTTTCAGCGCAGTCGTAGAGAATAACGGTGCCTCTTTTTCCTCAAATATCCAGTCTCCTGTATTAACTTCGGGTGCATCCTCACTGATGTCTTTATACATATTATAATAGTATTCTGGCGGATCAAGTGGAGAGTGCGGACGGGCAAAAGACATATTCAAAAAGAACGGCACTGTTGGATCTCTGCGTTTCAAGAAATCAATCGACTCTGAAACGATCCAGTTGGTCGGATGCAGCTCTTCTTCATACATCCAAGGACGAGCGACCCAGGAATTGCAGTGCAGACCAATATCCATCAGATCGGCGTCCACGCCTTTTTTTCTTTTGAACCACATCAAGTAGTCATCTACATTTTCAAACTGAGAGCGGTACGGTTTTCTGTATTTTCTAGCTTCGTGCAAGTAACCGTCATGCAGCATTACATGATCGAACCCCAGTCGATTTCTTTCAGGATACACATGCATTTTTCCTATGCACTCTGTCTGATAACCTAAAGAAGAAAACGTTCCAGCCAACGTGCGGTCATAAGCCCAGTCTACACCATCTTCATAACCTACTCTACCATGGTTTTTTTGAGAAAGACCGGTCATTAAAGCTGCTCTTGATGGGATACAGCTCGGTACTGCTGTAAAAGCATTTTTAAAATTATATCCTTGAGCAGCCATCATATCCAGGTTGGGCGATGAAACGATGGGATGACCATTTGCCGCGATACTGTCAAATCTGAGCTGATCGACCATCATCAATATGATATTGGGTTTATCTTTCAACCTTCTGCCTCCAATCTGCTATCTTATCTTTATAGTTCAAAAGCAGTTACGCTTTATTTAAAATGCGGTAACTGCTTTTGATTAATTGCTTTAAGCTTGTTTAATTTTTTCTTTCCATGACAAGGCCGTCACATCGACCACGTCATTTAATTCAGTGATATTGCGTACGCCCTGATCGCTCAGCCAGTCTTCACCTGCTTGTTTTCCTTCTGATGCATAAGGAAGCACACTGTTTTTCCATGTGGCACGTCCACAAAGTACACCGTTGAATGTTGATTTTGCTTCATGTGCAAATTTCAATGTTTCCTGGAACATTTGTGCAGAAACACCTGCACTTAAGAAGATAAACGGTAAGTCCGTGGCTTCACTTTGTTCTTTGTAGTAGCCTTGAGCCTCTTCTTTGGAATAAACTTCTTCTCCCGCTTCAGCAAACCCTTCAACATACTGCATATGAACAGGTACTTCCACTTTCAAAACATCAACATTATAACGGGGTTTAGAAAATTCTTTCATTGCTTCGATGACTTTGTGTGGCTTCACTTTAGCATAGTCTTTTCCTTTGGCATCGTCAATTTTGGAATCATAGGTAACGATTTCTAAAAAGAATGGAATGTCTTCGCCGATACATTCAGAACCCACACGTTCCATATAAACGTGTTTAAATTCATTGATCTTTTCATCTTCATCCACATCATAGTAAAGCAAGAATTTCACTGCATCTACGCCAGCTTCTTTCAGTCTTTTCACTGACCATTCTTCCAGAAGATCCGGTAAACGTCCAGGTTCTGTTGCATCGTAGCCTGTTTTTTCATAGGCCAGAAGTAATCCTGATTCACTGTCTCTTTCTTTCGTAGCAGGAATCCCGTACTCAGGATCTAGAAGAATTGAAGAGGAATAAGGCGTCAGTACTTTGGAAATCAGTTTTTTGAATTCAATAATTCCTTCGTCCCCAATTTTTTCTTTCGAACCTTCGGCGATCATTTTCTTCAAAGAGCCTCTTTGATCGATCGCTAGGGCTGAAATAACGCCTTCTTTTGTTGATAATCTTTCCATTGCTTCGTATTTATTTTTGCTGATTGTTTTCATCATTGATATCTCCTCTTAAATTTAATTTAGTGCTTCAACCGTTATTTGATCGAAAATGGCATCAAAATCTGTCGCATCGATGGATCCCGTCTTTTCATTTAAAGCATTGAGAACCCCTGTGGTCATCGCTGTTTTAATGCCTTCTTCAACTGATTGCTTGTTTTCTAAAGCAGACGCAAGCCCCGCAACTGTAGCATCTCCTGAACCTACCGGATTGACAGCGTCTACTTTTGGAATAGTGACTTTGTAACTATTTTCTTCCCACTTAACGTAAGAGCCTTTGGACCCATCTGAAACCATCACGCATTCAATGCCGCTGAATTTTTCAGATTGCAGTGCTTCCCTGATTGCCTTCTCTGATGTGAAGTCGGAGTCAGAAAACAGACCCTTCAGTTCATCTATATTCGGCTTTATGGCAAATGGTTTTACTTTTGAATCCATTACATTTTTTAACACGCTACCACTTGTATCAAGGATAACTTTGATGTTTCTGTCCTTGCACTTTTTTATGACTTTGACGTAATAATCATCAGGCAAACCTTTTGGCAGACTTCCAGATATCGTTACAACAGCGACTTCATCTAAAAGTGTTTCCAGATGGTTTAAAAAGTTGTCGCCTTCTTCCTTGGAAATAACCGGACCGGATTCTAAAATTTCCGTCTGCTTGCCGCTATCGTGAATGACAGCGATACAGTTCCTGGATTCTTGGGAAATCGGCATAAATCGTTCTGGTATTTCCTGATCGTTCAGTTGATTTTTGATATATTCCCCAATCGTTCCACCTAAAAGACCTGTGGCCGTAACCGACTCATCCAGCTGTGACAAGACTCTGGCTACATTCAAACCTTTACCCCCAGCCGTTTTTGATACGGTCGACACCCGGTTCACATCGTCAATGTGCAAGGTGTCCAGTTGATAATTGATATCAACTGAAGGATTCAGTGTTATCGTTAATATCATTTTTTTCATTCCTTTAACCAGTTATTTATAATTATGAATTGTTACGCCTTGAACGACTCGGTTGACAGTACCTGTTGGTGATGGATTATCCGGTTTGTTGTTTAATTTTACTGACGTCATAAGTGCCAGCGTTTGGGCAAAGACAACATAAGGTAATGCGAGATAAGCATCATGTAAATCGACTTCTGATGTTTTTTCATATAAGAATGAGTCGCCTTCAAAGTGATCTTTCGCATCTGTTGTCAATGACCAGATCGTTTTAGCAATCTTATCTGCGTGAAGCTCCTTTAATAAATCTTGGTCATACTGTCTTGTGTATGCATTTGTAGAATTAAAGACAATAATTGCTGTGTCTTCATTCACGATTGATTTAGGTCCATGTCTGAATCCTAAAGGTGATTCATATGCAGTGACCACTTCACCTGCAGTCAGCTCGAGCATTTTAAGCTGAGCTTCTATACTCAAACCCTCCAGGCTGCCAGAACCAAGATAGACGATACGGCTGAATCCTTTTTCTGCAATTTCCATGATCGTATCTTCGCGACTGATCACACTCTCACCCAGATTAATGAGTTCTCCAACTATACTTTCTTTTTCTGTTTCTTCTATTGTATCTAATACCAGCAATGTGGTTAAAGTCATGGTTGTAAATGACCCTGTCATAGCAAAGCCTTGATCATTTGCTCTCTCAGGCATCAATAAAACTAAATTCTTAGCGTCACCTTGCGCTTTCTGGGCAAGTTTTCCGTCTTTTGAACACGTAATAGTCAACTGATAAAAATCATCGATCATTTTAGAAGCTGTATCAACAGTAGCAACACTTTCAGGGCTGTTCCCACTTCTAGCGAAAGAAACTAAAAGAGTTGGAATTTCTTTCTCAAAATACTGATAGGGATTCGATACCAGGGTCGTTGTAGGAATACTTTCTATTTCGATAGCCGTATTCTTATATTTTTCCCTCAAATAAGGTGTGACCGTTTCTCCCACGTAAGCAGATGTTCCTGCTCCTGTAAAAATAACTCTGAGTCTTTCATGATTTTTTTTGATATTATCTATGAAAGCATCAATGTCATTCTTTTTCGCCTTATAATTAGCAAGTGTCTCTTTCCAAAGTTCAGGCTGCTGCTTTATTTCCTTTGTTGTATTAAGTGCATCCTTTTGCTCTAATTCTTTTTCTGTCAAATTAAACATGTTTCTCCTCCTATTTTTTAAAAAATCATTGTTATTCGTCGTTTTAAACTTTTTAGTACTTTATTTCAACTGTCCAGTTCCCACGCACTTGTTATGACCAGTCATCTATAGTGTAAACGGTGTCCTTTCAAAAGTCAACTGGTTATAACAAGTTTGTTTTTCATCTCATCTCCTTCTAATGAAGGCTCTTTATTTCATCTAAACTTCTAAACAGTATGAGTACTTTAATTTTACTTGTTTCATACTGGTAATGTCGTCATAACCAGTTAGTTCAAAGCTATAGAATCAGGATAATTCTACAGTATAGTAGTATTTCTGCCCGCTTATAATACTGACTGTATATTCAATTAATTCATCCTCATTATATGCAAAACGTTTGATCATCATGGCCGGCTGGTTAGATTCAAGCTTGAGGTAGTTTGCTTCTTCTTTGCGGAGTCCCGTTGCCCTAAATTGTTCAGTGGCTTTAGAAACACTGACATCATACTTTTCATTAAAAACTTTATACATGGGACTATTTTCCAAGTCTTCTTTAGTTAAATCTGGAAATTTATACTTAGGTAAGTATGACGTTTCATAAATAAACGGATCATCATCGGCTAATCTTAATCGCTTGATTTCATAAGCTTCTTCCCCAGGTTCGATTTGCAACCGTTCTGCATATCGTTTATCTGCTTTGATTGTTTTGAATGACAGAACGTTCGTCTGCGGCGTTTTTCCGATCTTTTTCATTTCGTCTGTAAAATTATATAGATTAACTAAATTCTGTTTATATGTTTTCGACGACACGAATGTTCCTTTGCCGTGCAGTTTGTAAATGTAATTGTCCCTATCAAGTTCCTGGAGTGCATTTCTGACAGTAATCCGACTCATCCCATACATCTCACATAATTCGCGCTCTGATGGCAGTTTTTCATCTTTTTTATAGGTGTTGTTCTCGATTTTTTTTATCAAGTCATCCACTAATTGCAGATACAAGGGTACTTTATTATTTTTATCCATAAGTAATCTACCTTCCTATTGTTAAAATCAACTGTAACTTTTTTAATCAAAGAGTACAACTTACAGCCAGTCTGGCTTGTTTTTATTTATTATAGATTAGAAAGCATCGCTCTGTACTTTTTGATATGTTTGCTATTAGTTTCATCGCCTTCATTAAGGTTTGAACTTAAAAAAATAGGTGTGTCAAAATCGTGTTCTTGATTGATTTCGATGGTTCTTGCCATCATGCTTTCCATAACCGTTACGCCTAAAACGTTAGATGTGGCCGCAAATTTCGTATTGACCCCTTCAAGCGACATGGCCGCATCACCCGGATCACACTTAATATCGATCACAACATCCGCGACATCTTTTAAAAGTTTCCCTGACGAATGACGAGAAGTAACGGATTTAGAAAATGATAAGGATGTCAATGCTACAACACGCATACCAACTTTTTTTGCCTCCAATGCCATATCTATAACGCCTGCATTTCTACCAGATACCGAAGCCACAATCATCGTGTCTCTTTCATCAACATCTTCCATATGAAGGTAGTGATTTGAGAAGTTCTCAACTCTTTCCTGGTGTGTGCTTAATTCTGCATGGGGGAACAGCGCATATTGTGGCAGTAACAATGCATTAATTGGGACAATGCCACCGGCTCTATAAAAAACTTCCATGGCCATCATTTGTGAATGCCCACTTCCAAAAACGTGAACCAACCGTCCAGCCCGGATCGATTCTGCACAATACTGTGCCGCTTTTTCTATATTACCTTCTTCTTTAATCTGTTCTTTTAATTGCTCTTCTATCTTATGAAAGTACTCCAGGTGTTTCATTTATGCATCCCTCCTTAATTAATTGTTTTGTAGCGCTTTCTTAATCATTCATCTACAACTCTATCATATTTTTCTCATTTAGAGTACCGTTTGTCTTTTATTTTTATTTTAAATTTTCGTAACCAGTTATCTGTCTTTCTTCTTGACCTTTAACAATAATAAAAACAAGACCTTCATGATGGTGGTTTTGTCAGGACCTGACAAAATCTGCCTTATAGGGGGGTTGGTGTGTGGGTTTTCTTGAGGAGTTACTGTTTGATTGCGTGTAACTGATGAAGATAATGTGTTTGGTTAAGCAGTTATTGGTCCGCTAGGTGAAACTTGTAAAGATAACGTGTTATGTCCGTATAATTGTGTAAAATAGAAAAGGTCATATCAACCTTGGTACAATGTAGTTACCAGACAAACATTGAGAAAGGAAATTTGATATGACCCAACTAAATTTTAATATAAACTTCGAAGAATTAACAGAGGCTATTTTAAAAAGTGATATGAATAGTATGATGAAGTCTCTAGCTGTAATAGTTATGAATGCGTACATGGAGACTGAAAGAGACGAACATATTAAGGCAAAACAATACGAAAGAAGCGAAGCGCGTCTTGATTCACGTAATGGTTATTATTCTCGTGGGTATACCCTATCTATTGGAAAGTTGAAACTAAATGTTCCCCGTACCCGTTCAGGAGAATTTTCTACTTACCTGTTTGAACGATATAAACGCATGGACCAATCCCTGGTCTTAAGCATGACCGAAGCAGTTATTAACGGTGTATCAACACGAAAAGTCACAAATATAGTTGAACAACTTTGTGGTGAAATGGTTTCAAAATCATTTGTGTCTTCCATTATGAAGAAGATAGATCCAGAGATTGATGCTTTCCAACAACGTAGTTTAACAGAACATACCTACAGGTATGTTTACGTTGATGCCATGTATATTAAAGTAAGAGAAGATCATAAAGTCGTCAGTAAAGCCGTTTATATCGCTCAAGGTGTCAATGAGAATAACAGACGAGAAATTATTGGTTTTAAGGTCGCAAATAGCGAATCAAAAGTAACCTGGATGTCTTTTTTTCGAGAGTTAAGAGAACGTGGTTTGACAACGCCAGATATGATTATTTCGGATGCTCACGCTGGTCTGAAAGCAGCTATAAAAGAAGTATTCGTTGGAACG
>NZ_FNYW01000007.1 GCF_900109085.1 Alkalibacterium gilvum
CTGAGTATAAAGACTACTACGATAAAAAGTACAATGAAGTACCAAAAGCCCAGCACAAGCGAGCCCTCGTCTTAACAGCACGAAAATTTGTGCGTCTGGTGTTTGCACTCCTAAGCAATCACCAACTCTATATCGCCAGATCGGAGGCGATAGAGTCTTAAGAAAAGTGTTTTCTTAAGGGCGGATATCCGAAAGTTAAACCGAACGTATTTTCGGATACGTGACGGTTTAGTTGAGTGCGGCTTTTTTTATCGAATATTACTGAAATCTCTTAATCTTTGTTCTTGACTTACCACCATAATGCTTAATAAAATTAATATGTTCCATTTAGTTTTCTATCTTAGTTTTTACTAACTTTCTTTAGTATAGCAGATTTCTTAGATACTTAAACTTATCTTGATTAGCGTATTAAATGACGTTGTTTTTTTAATTAAAAATACTTTGATATTCAAAACAATTATTTTTTCTGCTATTATAGTCTTATAACTATTTCATTGGGGGAAAATCATTATGAATTTTAAACAAAATATTCGGGGAAACGTTGCTTTAGGCGTTAATCCACTTGGACGTAAACAACAAGTCTTGAATCATATCAACTATATAAAAAATAAAAGCAGCTATGAAGGGCCCAAAAAAGTTTTGATCATTGGTGCATCATCAAGCTACGGCTTAGCTACACGAATCAGTCTGGCATTCGGCGCCGGTGCGGACACAATCGGTATCTCTTACGAAAAAGGTCCAAAAAGCAAACGTAATCTAGGCACAGCGGGCTGGTATAATAATATTGCCTTCAAAGAAGCCGCTGAAAAAGAAGGGCTGACTGCTAAGAACTTTGTGCAGGATGCTTTCAGTCATGAAATAAAACAAGAAGTCATTGAATATATAAAAAATGAGTTTGGTGGAAAAGTTGATCTGGTTGTTTACAGCCTCGCGAGTGGTCGACGTACCGATCCAAATACGGGTCAAACCTACACCTCATCAATTAAAGCCATTGGTGATTCTGTGGTGGGGCCTAATATAAACATGCAAAAAGAGGACTATTATACCGAAACGCTTGAACCTGCAACTGAACAGGAAATTGCTGATACTGTCAAAGTTATGGGTGGAGAAGATTGGGAACTGTGGATGGAAGCATTGAAAGAAGCCGATGTTCTATCTGACGGCGTTTTGACAACGAACTATTCCTACTTAGGATCAGAACTGAATCATCCTTACTATGGAAACGGGACCCTGGGCCGCGCCAAAGCCGACTGCGATATCAAAGCAGATGCCATTAATGGTTTGCTGGCAGATATCAACGGTAAAGCGCAGATCGTTGTTGCTACAGCTGTAACCACTAAAGCCAGCTCAGTTATCCCCTTCTTCCCAGTCTACTGCGTTGGACTCTATAAAGTGATGACCGAAAAAGGAACGCACGAAACCCCAATTATGCACATGGACCGTATTTACCGGGATATGATCTATGGTGAAAATGCTGAATACGACAAAGAAGGACGTTTGAGACCAGATAGCTGGGAACTCGACAGCGACACCCAGGCGCAGACGAAGGTATTGATCGAAGAATTGAACGAAGAAAATTTTAATACCGATAAGACAGCCTATGATCTCTTCTATAAAGAGTTCTCAAACTTAAGTGGCTTCATGGTTGATAATTACGAGGATCAGGACGTGACGATTGAAGAACTAAAAGCATTGGATTATTAAAATGGTAATGGCCCCACGCAGAAACGGTTGATTGTTTCTGCGTGGGGCCTTTTTTTGTAATAAAAGATGTATATTCATGAAAAAGTAAGGAATTTTCTCTTTTCTTAAGAAGTTACTACAGAAACAGACGCAACTTCTTAAGCTGATTAGTTTTCGTAAGAAGTACATCTCTCAATTGGTCTCACTGCTTCAGAAAGAGAGTTACCTTAAGCAGTTGCTTATAATTTAGGTAAAACTGATTAAGATAAACCTTATTCATTGCTTTAATTTGATGAAAAGCGTCTGTTCAGACGCTTTCCTTTTTTCCCCTCATTTAGCCAGCTTAAATTTTCCATTGACATCTTTTTATATCGACATAGTCTTCCTTCTTCATAACTACACCTTCATCTTCCAACAATACGCCTTGCATATCCCAGCCTGGAACCAGACGTCCGGCATGATTCACAACTCTGTGACAAGGATAACTGCCGTAGAATTCAGCCATACTCATTACACGACCAACTAATCGGGCATTACGTTCCCGACCGATTAACCTGGCGATCTGACCATAAGTCGCTACTTTCCCCTCAGGAATCTCCTCGACTACTGATAAAATTTCATAAATTAGCGCTTCGTCTAGTATACGAGCCATAGTTATCACCTCAATATAAATAATGGATGTTACACATTGATCTCTTAACACTTATTATAAATAACTTCCTATCAATATTACAATATTTAACGAAAAACTAGTGATGGACTCAGTGCGATTGATATTTCAATTAGCGATTTAGTTTTTTTGTAAGTTTATGGTTGTTCAAAAAAGCCTTCAGAATTTAATCTGAAGGCCTCCGATTGATTTACATATTTTCTTTTTCCATAAAGAACAATGACAGACCGCCTAAGCCGACATGTGTACCAACTGCAACACCCATCTGCATAATATGGATTTTTCCTAGGAAATCTGTTTTTAGTTTTATTTTTTCTTTCAAATCATTGGCGATACCTTTATCGTTTGAATAGCCAATAATGATGAAATTAGTCCATTTTGAATCGTATCGCTGCTGAAATTCTTCAACATAATATTTCAACGCCTTATTAGTCCCTCTCACTTTAGCAACAATTGCGCCTTTTGTGTCTTTCATCGACATGATGGGTTTCACTCTCAGCAAGTTGCCAATCAGTGCGCCAGTGTTAGAAATACGTCCACTCTTAGTTAAATTGTATAAATCATCCACGCATAACAAGTGTTTCACGCATTTTTTACGTGTTTCAGCAAAGGTAACTAACTCTTCGAAACGATACCCTTCTTCCAACAATTGAGCAGTTTTCAATATCAACCACCCACTTCCATGACTCATTGACCAAGAATCAACGACATGGATCTTCACTTCAGTGTCTTCATGTTTTTCATAAAAAGAATCTTTTGCCATCTTAGCTGTTTGAAAAGATGCACTGGTTCCATTAGACATACAAATACATAAAAACTCAGTGTATCCTTCATCTACTGATTTTTCGATAATATTTAAATAAGCTTCCGGGCTAGGGGCTCCTGTTTTAGGTAATTTTTCCATGTCAGGTAAGCGTTCAAAGAATTGATCAGAAGTAATATCTATTTTATCACGGTAATTGATGCCTTCTATTTCAATATTTAAAGCTGCAATACCAATATTATATTGTTTTACAAACTCCTGAGTTAGATCACACGTTGAATCCGCCATAATCTTGATCAAATAACTTTCCTCCAGTATTAAATCCCTTACAAAATCGGGGGTGTGTTCTACATTATACTGCATCTTTAGGTAAATAGCACTTTAAATTATTGAAGATTTGGTGTCTAATTAAAGCTTTTTCAACATATTTTCCTTTATTTAATTAATTATCTACCACTTATTGATGACCTAGAATGTTTTTATAATAAAATAAATCTAGTTCTTATAATACTTATAAAGTGATTCCAATCAACATCATTTAATCTTCTCAAAACCCCCTCCTTTAAGATTATATTTAAAGGAGGGGGTTCTTTATTATAGTTTATGATCGTTTACTTACGCGCCTTATTAACTTTCAATTTTTTCCCTTTGACTGTTCGGTCTTTCATTTGTGAGATGACATAAGGTCCTTTACCATTCAAAACATCAATATACGTAACGTTTTCTTGTATCGTAATAATACCGATATCTTCAGCTGATATACCTTTGATACTCGTCAATGTTCCAACAAAATCAATGGCACGTAACTTTTTCTTTTTACCACCATTAAAGTAAACCTTCGTAATGTCTTTATTCAACTCTTTATTTCGGGCCATCTTTGGTTTCATCCGAGTATTTATTTTCTTTTCAAACGCAGCTTTTGAACGATTAACCAGGCGCTCATTAGGTGCAAACACTTCTGTAAGTTCCTGGCTTCCATCAAAACTATAGCCACGAACTTCATCCCAGCGTCTTTGATCCGACGGACTGACCATTGTTAAAGCCAAGCCTGTTTTTCCAGCTCGACCTGTTCTCCCTGTTCGATGTGTGTAGCTCTCTTTTTCAAACGGTACATCGTAATTGATGACATGGGTTATATTATCAATATCTATCCCGCGGGCAGCGACATCCGTTGCCACTAAATAACGAAGCTTCCCAAAACGAAAGTCCTCTAACACATCCAGACGATCCTCCTGATCCATTCCACCATGAAGTTTATCGATTGGCAATCCAGCTTTATTCAATTGTGTCTCAATCGCATCCACTACATCTTTTGTATTACAAAAAATAATACACGCATCCGGGTTTTCAATAGTTAGTAAGTCTAACAATACTTTTTCTTTAGACGCTTCATCCACATTAATATATGCATGAGAGATTTTTGGTGTATTCTGCTCTGATTGTTCCATTTTGACAGATACACGATCAGAACTCATATAGAAATGAGCTAATTCCTCAATTTTTGTAGGCATTGTAGCAGAAAACAGCATTGTCTGACGTTCTTTTGGTAAGTAATCAATAATATTTTCTACCTGATCAATAAAGCCCATGTTAAGCATTTCATCAGCCTCATCCAATACTAACCTATCAACTTTATCTACCACCAGTGTGCCTTCTTCTAAATGTTCTAAGATTCGTCCCGGCGTCCCAACAACGATATGGCTTTTCTGTTTCAGTTCAGACTTTTGGGTTTTAAAAGAAGCTTTCCCAAACACAGCTGTTGCTTTTATCCGCTTCAAACGTCCGACATTCATGATGTCATTCTTGACTTGAAGAGCTAATTCTCGCGTTGGAACTAAAATCAAAGCCTGCGGTTTATTCTCTTCCCACTCAACTTGCTCACAAAGTGGAAGGCCAAATGCAACGGTTTTCCCACTACCAGTCTGAGACTCAACTAAAATATCCTGTTGTTCTAAGGCCCATGGAATGACCTTTTCCTGTACCGCTGTCGGGTGGAAGTAACGCAAACTCGTTAATGCCTTTTTTATTTCGGGACTAATCCCAAATGTTTCAAATGATTGCTTAATACTATTCTCCTGCTTTCTTTTTCTACGTTTAGTAATTATAACAGATATCATCTCATTATTAATTATTTTTTATAAATTATTGAACACCGCTTCACTCAGTAACAAAGATCTCCCATTTCAATAATAAGATACAGAACAAATTAAAAAGCACCCAATCAACAATTATCAATTGGGCACTTTTTAGGATGATAAGGATCGCTAACTTACTTTAAAAACTTCTTTTTAACTTACTCTTCTATATAACTAAAGTCTGTCAAAGTATTGTATGCATAGTCTTGATTAATTTGCTTTTTGCTTTTCGCCCATTCAATAATCTCTTCAAATTGAGTTTTCTCGACTGCTTGAGCATATGGATAAATTTCGTCTTGGGTATCCAAATACGTACTCATAGCATCTGGGAATTGATATTTTGATAAAATGTCAGAATATTCACTCGCTTCATGTTCATTCATATAATCAATTGCTTTATTATACCCAATATAAAATGCCTTAATATCTTGAGGTCGTTCCTCCAGTATATCATCCATAAATTGGATTGTTCCTCCTATGATTTCAGCCTCTTTTGAGCTCCCCAAAATGACCGCACCTTGTTCAGCTAACATACTGGCTTGTGGTTCAGTATAAACTGCTGCATCCACTTCTCCTTTTAATAAAGCTTCAGAACGCGTTGCAAATGATGGAATATTAACCACCTCATAGGTGAAATCTTCTTCTTCAGCAAACTTATCCATAATATATTCTAAAATAAAGTTTGGTACCAGAGTGATTTTCTTATCAGTTAACTCTTTGATTTCTGTAATACCTGATTGAGGAGATGCTAAAATTTTAAAATCTTCTAAAATACCTGAAGTAATCATCATATCTACGCCATTTTCTTTAAAGGTGGCTTCGGTCATCACATCACTGATTGCACCATCTAAAGTTTCTGACTGTATAGCGATGTTTCGGTCATTCGGGGAAGAAAATGATTCTATTTCTACACTCGCTCCTTCTTCTTCAAAAAAACCTTTCTCATTAGCTATTATAATAGGAATAGCTGACTCAGCTGGTAAAACACCAAATCGAATAGACTCCCCCGTCACCATTTCTTCACTTTGTGATCCAGTTTCTTCTTTATCATCGTCTTGTGTATCGCAAGCAGCTAAGCTTCCTGCTAAAAAAAAGACAAGTATCCCCATTCTTAATTTTTTCATTTTTTCTCTCCTAGCATATCTCTAAATTTTTCAATCGGTAAATCCTCAATCACAATATTTCTATGTAGTTCCAATGGCGGTGTTTCTCTAGTATTAATCCCTGGTTCAGTCGTAAAAGCTAGCTTGAAATCAGACTCTCTCAATGTCTGAACACTTGATTGATTATAAATGCCAAAGGGATATGCAAAAACATCTTTCGCTTCAACATATTGATTGCATTTCTTTAGATCTTGCATAAACGATGTTTTTGACTCCCACATTATCCGACTCTTTTCTACCCCTTCACGCTGATGATAATGATGCGTGTGGTTAGCATAGGTAAAAACGTCCCCCATTTCTTCCAATTCTTTGAAGCTCAGTACTACAGAACTCTCCTCTTTATACGCTTTTTCTTCACCATAAACCCATCCAGTTGGTTCAAAAGACACTGCACGGATCCCCATTTTTTTAAGTATCGGGTAAGCGTACTTTTTCTGCGATTGATAACAGTCATCGAATGTTATCAAGATAGATTTTTTGGGTAATTCTCGATTTTCATAGTAAAAGCCCTTGATTTCATCAAGCGACAGAAAATGATAGCCTGTCCCTTTCAATTCGTTCAATATTTCACAAAAATAATCAAGGCTATTATATAATGGCATAGGCAAACTATCCTGATACCCATCCGCTACTGAAATAGCCCTTTGACCGGAAGCTATTTCGCTTTTTGGACGAACTTCATGAAACACTAATGTTGTAAACATTTTATTATCCTCCTTTTTTCCTTTAATAGTATACCATAATTGTGTAGTATTAAACTAAGTAAATTTAGATTGAGGGCGAATAAATTATGGGAATCATTATTAAGGACTTGAATTTTATTTATGAACAGAATCAGCTGTTTAAAATGACTAATTTTCACTTTGAAGATAACACAATTTATACCCTAGTAGGACCGTCTGGAATTGGAAAAAGTACATTGCTCGATTTGTTAACAGGGGTTAAACATCCTCACTCAGGTGATATTCTCTATCAAAATATACATAAATCAGAAATACTGACGATTTTTCAAAATAATCACCTTTTTCCCTGGTTAACCGTTTCTGAAGCCTTGGCTCTCCCGTTAAAAATTAATAATGTTTCTAAAAAACAGATAAATTCCAGAGTAATGGGGCTCTTAAAAACATTTAGATTAGAAACATTCGCTCACAAAAGACCACACGCTTTAAGTGGTGGGCAGCTTCAGCGCGTAGCTATCGCTCAAGGGTTAACACTTAACCCAAAATTACTTCTACTAGATGAACCTACCTCGTCACTGGACCAAGAATCTAAAGAAGAAATACAGGATCACCTGATAAATGAACAACGTAAGAGGAATAACACTATGATTATTGTCACACACGATATTGAAGAAGCGGCTTATCTTGGTCAAGAAATTATTCTTGTCACTAATAAGCAATTAAAAAAAATTGTTAATCCAACATTTGGAGAGAAAAACCGTCGTCAGTCTCTTGATTTTTATGCATTTTGTATCCAATTAAGAAAGCAGGTCAGACAGAAATGAAAAAATCATCTGCATCATTTTTCCATTCATTCATCTTGGGCGTGCTGTCTTATCTAGGCATATGGACCTTACTTTTTATCCTTTCAAATAATCATGCTATTCCCAGCCCAATTACAACTCTAGAGAAAATGTGGGAGATTAAATATTTACTGGGACTCCATACGCTTGCTAGTAGTTTAAGAATTGTTACAGCACTTTTATTGGCTACTATTTTTGCAGTACCACTCGGTATTTTTTTGAGTATGTTTCCTAAATTTGACCGGCTACTTTCACCTTTGTTGTATTTTTTATATCCTTTACCAAAAGTTGCTTTTTTGCCCGTTCTTATGCTTTTTTTTGGATTAGGAAATTTTTCCAAAATCCTATTACTCTTTTCTATTATTATTTTACAAGTAATTATCTCAGTAAGAGATGGGGCAAACCGCATTCCTGATAACTATCAACGCATCATGTCAAACTTTCAATCCAACACTTGGCAGAACATTCGCTATTTAATTTTACCGGCTATTTTCCCAAATATTCTTGCTAGCTTACGTGTCAGTATAGGTATTGCTCTAGCTTCTCTTTTCTTTGCTGAAAATTATGCCACCACTTATGGGCTAGGATACCTTATCCTGAGTGCCTGGATGAAAATGGATTATCCTGAGATGTTTGCAGGCATCTTTTGCATTGCGCTACTTGGCTTTTTGTTTTTTCAAGCAATTGATGCCTTGGAACGCTTTTCTTATAAGATTTAACACTCTAAAATAATCATTATATAAATAATAAATACTAAATGTGATAGCTATTCCGTTTTTTTCAAAGAAGTTTACGCTATGAAAATTTAATATCTTTGCTTTTTGTTTATTAAGTAAATGGATAAAATATAGTGAATAGTATGATATCAAAAAAATGATTCGATTGTTCATTCATGCTAGAATGAATATAAGAAAATTATTGGAGGATGATATTATGAACCAAGAACTTGTTGAAATTTGTTTACGTGTTAGAGATCTTGAGGCTACATTGGACTTCTATACTAACTTATTTGATTTTGAAGTGGCCAGCCGTAGAGAATTTCCTGAAAAGAAATTTGATTTAGTTTATCTAAATTCTCCAGAGTCTTCTGTACAAATTGAGCTTACTTATAATTATGATGCAGATCCTTACACTATCGGAGATGGCTTCAGTCATTTAGGTGTGACTGTTGATGACTTAGAAAAAATGCATGATGTTTGTAAAGATTCTGCATACAAAACAGGTGAGTTAAAAGGTCTTTCAGGCGGCACACCAAGTTATTTCTTTGTGACTGACCCTGATGGTTACCGTATTGAAGTAAAACGTAAAAAATAACGTTTAAATTAGTTAAAAGGAGAGAATACATTTTTTGTATTCTCTCCTTTTTTCTATCACTATGCTTTTTTTGATTATAACACCTTACCATGTAACTATACATCTGAGTTTATATCTTCTAGTTCAAGTTATTTTACATACTTTACAGTGAACATTCATTTTCATTCCCCGCCTAATGGATTACGGGATATCTTATTAAAGTCTGCTCTGATAAAGGAATTCGTAGCCAGGAATAAGAATAATACACCAAAAGCTGTAATAATAAGCCCACTCATCCAAGGCGTGACAACAAAACCATTCAACTCAAAGGCCAAGCCCAGTTCTACCCACTCTGTTTGTGTCAATCCGCCTTTTTCTAACATAATCGTTCTAAAGAAGGCCGTCGTATAAGTCATGGGATTGAAATACGCAATAAATCGAAGCGCATCAGGTAAAAAAGCAAGTGGAATGTACGCTCCGGATAAGAAAGTAAAGGGAAGTACGATGGCTTGTTGTACCACTTGAAAAGTGGAAGAACTTTTGACCATTGAAGCTAAGAACAAACCCAGTCCTGAAAAGACAAGGCCAACGAGCATCAAAGTCAATAAGACAAAAATAACAGTATACCAATGATCAAAGCTCAAGCCGGTAAAGAAACCAATGATTAATATTAAAATCCCCTGTGTACTTGCTATTGTAGCAGCTGACAAAATTTGTCCTAAAGCAACTTTGAAACGGCTTGTCGGACTCACTAATATTTCTTTCATATAACCTGAAACAGTATCATCGATTGTTGAGGTCGCAATATTCAAAGAAGTTTGGAATACTGTTGCCACTATGATCCCCGCAAGCAAGAATGCGGTGGGATCTTCTACTTGATCTGTTTTGAAAACTGATTTAAAAATATATAGGAAGAAAAAAGGAATAATTATTGATGTGATGAGTTTGACTCGATCACGGACAAACCCTCTAATATTTCTTAGCCATAGCGCAGTAATTGTTCTCATTCTGCAGTCTCCTCCCTAATCTCTTTACCTGTGATTTCCAAGAAGACATCATTCAGTGTTCCTTTTTTTATTTCCAAATCTTTCAACTCATCCTTGAACTGTTCAATGAACTGAAGAAAACCTTGAACAGCGTCAATATGAATATAAAAGGTATCTTTTTCTTTTTTATACGTTTGATTCTCCTTCTTCAAGGCTTCTTCAAATACCCTTGGGTTTTTAACACTAACAATGGCTTTATCCTTCGTATAAAGACGTTTTAAATTCTCTGGTGTATCATCAACCATTATCTTCCCATTATCCATAATCGCCACATGATCGCAAATTTCTGCTTCATCCATGTAATGTGTCGTTAGAAAAATAGTAATATTTTTTTCTTTTTGTAGTCTAGTTATGTATTCCCACATTCTATTTCGCGTTTGCGGATCCAGACCAGTTGTCGGTTCATCTAAAAACAAAACCTTTGGATAATGCAATAATGCACGGGCTATTTCAACACGCCGCTTCATTCCCCCTGAAAGGCTAGATACTCTTTTATGCTGCCACTCCTGTAAATCAACAAGGTTCAACACAAAATCAATACGTTCTTTAACCTCATGCTTGGGAACACCGTAAAAAACGCAGTGCATCTTTAAATTCTCATTTACCGTCATCTTTTCATCCAATGTTTGCGATTGAAAAACGACTCCAATTGCTTCACGTACAGCATCTTTTTCAGTCGAGACATCTCTCCCATCAATGAGCAACGTCCCGGATGTTTTTTCCATCATCGTACACAATGTATTGATTGTAGTACTCTTCCCCGCTCCATTTGGTCCCAAGAAGGCAAATATACTACCTTCCTCTACTTCAAACGAAACATCATCCACTGCTGTAAAATCTCCATATTTTTTAGTATAGTTATTCACTTCAATAATTGGGTTCATGATTTTTCTCCTGTTTTTCCTTAATTATCGCATTCAATCTAAAATGAATGCATTAAAAGGCTCATTCACTTATGGTACGGTTCATTCCGCATAATCCGAAATGCTCTGTAGATCTGTTCAACCAAAATGAGTCGCATGAGTTGGTGGGGATAGGTCATCTTTCCAAATGAGATAGTGGTATCGCTGCGGTCCATGACGGCTTTGCTCAAACCAAGTGAGCCGCCGATGACGAAGACGAGTTTGCTTTTACCGTGGATCATGAGCTGTTCGATTTCTTTGGCGAAGGATTCGGAGGTGCGTTCTTTGGATTGGATAGCTAGTGTGAAAACATAGGCCTGATCGGGAATTTTTGAGAGCAGTCTGTCGCCTTCTTTCTCTTTTACTTGTTCCATTTCTGCTTCACTCAGATTTTCTGGTGCTTTTTCATCAGGTACTTCAATAACCTTTATTTTTGTGTAGGCACCTAAGCGTTTAGTGTACTCTTCAATGCCTTTTTTTAAGTATTTCTCTTTTAATTTACCAACCGATAAAATGGTGATATCCATAATGGACTCCTTTGCTTAAACTTGATCAAGTACCTTCGTTAATAATCGTTTTAGTTCGTCAAATTCTTCGGACTCTAAATGTATTTCTTTGGAAAATTGATTCGGGATTTCTTCAGCTTGCTTTTCAATGCTCCGACCTTTTTCTGTGAGACTTATTTTTACAACACGTTCGTCTTCGTTACAACGTGTACGTTTCACTAAACCGTGTTCTTCCATACGTCTAAGCATAGGAGTCAATGTCCCAGAGTCTAGGTATAAGCGCTTGCCTAAATCTTTAACCGTTACTATCTTATCTTCAAACAGGACAAGCAGCACTAAATATTGTGGATAGGTTAAAGCTAATTTCATCAATAATGGACGATACATTTTTGTAATCTGTCTTGATGCTGCGTATAAAGGAAAACAGATTTGATTATTTAATTTCAAAATATCTTTAGTCACCTCGTTCACTCCTCTTTTTACTTATTATAACAAGTTCTGTTTAAAGTTCATACAACGCATAATAATTTTTATTGCGTATAAATAAATATAGCATCATTTAACTTATTCACAGTCTCCACAAGATATTTTTTGCTTGTGTATAAGGTTTTTTCCTTGTTCGCCGACACATTCCCACAGTTATCCACAAAGTTATGCACATATCCACAGCTCCTTTGTTCCCATTCAAATTATGAAAGCTTGACTTATTGCGCATTTATTCTTTGTACTTACTAAAAGTTATGCACAGTTTTCAACAAGCTATTCTTTTTTTAAAAATAAAAAGAAACGTTTTACCTACGCCTTTAAAAGACTACATTATTTTTATTCAAATAAGTTATGCACATCTTTTTTAAGCGATGTGCATAACTTATTCCATACAATTACTGGTGTTATCACATTTTAAAAATAGTTATCCACACACGAACATCCCGTCTTTTCTTTAAAAAACGCACAATCTAAAATAGACTGTGCGTAAGTAATGATATTATATTGTTTCACCCGCTGTGCTGCGCATTGTTAACCTTGCTTTCTGTAACTCTCCGTCACGATAAAATTCAATCTCAACTTCATTTCCGATTTCTGTATCATAAATTTCTTTTCTTAGTTCGATACCATTCGCCACTTCTTCTCCATCAAATGAAACAATAACATCATTGGTTTCTAGTCCTGCTTCTGCTGCTGAACCATCTGATTGTACTTCTGCGATTACGATTCCGCCTTTGACGTCTTCTGGAAGATTCAATATCGCTTCTTGCTGTTGTGGTGAAACGAGAGATAAATCGACCATAGAGACACCAATAACTGGTCTTATAACTTCACCATTTTTTTCAAGCTGACTAATAATATCTACTGCATCATTACTTGGTATAGCAAAGCCCATACCTTCAATAGATGAAGACGAGATTTTCATTGAGTTTATCCCTACGACCTGGCCTGCAATATTTATTAATGGCCCGCCTGAGTTTCCTGGGTTTATGGCTGCATCTGTTTGAATAGCCGTCATTTCCCAATCATTTTCATCATCCATGTTTGTATCAACCGGAACGGTTCGGCCGGTAGCTGAGATAATACCTGACGTTACTGAGGAGGCAAAGTTAGTGCCTAACGGTGAACCTATAGCTATTGCTGGCTCTCCCACAGTTAAATTCTCTGAGTCTCCAAATTCTGCAGTGGCTGATATATCTTTTGAATCAATAGATAAAACGGCTAAATCGGTCCATAAGTCGGCACCTACTATAGATGCTTCAACGCGAGATCCGTCTTTAAATAATACTTCAATCGCGTCTGAGCCATCAACAACGTGATTATTAGTAAAGATGTAGGCTGTATCACCGTCTATTTTATAAACGGCACCACTACCTGTACCTACTTGTTGTAATTGTTCTTCATCAGATTGCTGTGAGCCTTCATACCATCCATACGGGTTTTGCCCTACTTTCTGCATGTTTATGATTGAAACGACCGATTCGTCTACTTCTTTTACAGCATCTGTAATATCAGACGTTACGTCTACACGTATTTCTGATATTTGAACATCTCCTTCTTCATTAGCTTTTTCTTCAACATTTTCCTCATTATTTGTTCCTATATTCGAATCAATTGTATCGCATCCAGCTAATACAGCCCCCGATAAGCTTAATGCTAACAATATTTTATATACATTCTTTTTCATGAGTTATTCCCCCAGTGATCTTATTTACACTATCTATTTTACTTGTTATTCATGACATTTTTATGTCTTTTGATTAATTATATCATGATATAATTTTACCATAATCCATTTTCTTATCGTATTATTAAGCTTTTTGAAGAAATTTTGAGTATTTTATGATTTTATTCAAACTTTGTCTGTTTAGAAATAACAAAAACGTCCACCGCCTGCAGAGTACTGCAAGTAATGGACGCTTCATTTTGTTTATAAAATAAATAATGGGCACGGTTCTGCTGGATCTGTGTCATACAATCGAAACTGCTCGTTTACGCCAGTGTCTTTTCTTAACAAAATATCTTCAACCGTTTGATGAGCAATCTCTTTGATATTATTTTCCTTACTTAGATGCCCGAGATAGATACGCTTAGTGTTGTCACCAATAATTTCCGATAAGGCTAATGCACCATCTTCATTAGATAAATGGCCCTTATCGCTAATAATACGCTGTTTGAGCGACCATGGGTATTTCCCCATACGCAACATGCTTAAATCATGATTACTTTCAAAGAGATAGGCATCAGCGTCTTTAACGAGCCCACGCATACGATCGCTGACATAGCCTGTATCTGTAAGCACTACAAAGCGTTTATTATTTTTTTGAAACGCATAAAACTGAGGATCGACAGCATCATGAGAGACTCCAAAACTTTGTATATCAATATCACCGATAGACAATGTTTTCTCTTTTCCAAAATGATGTTTCTGTTCTACCTTTAATTTACCTAGCTTGGGTTCCATCGCCTGCCATGTTTTTTGGTTTGCGTAAATATCTAAATCAAATTTTCGGGCTAAAATCCCGACTCCTTTGATATGATCCGTATGCTCATGAGTCACAAGTATAGCATCCAAGTCTTGTGGACGACGATTTATTTTATTTAACATTTCTATTGTTTTTTTGCCACTAAATCCACAATCAACTAATAGTTTTGTTTGATCCGTTTCGATGTAAGTGACATTACCGGTACTTCCGCTAGCTAAAACACTGATACGCAAGCCGGATGATTCTGATTGCATCATGACATTGATTCCTCTCCTTGCAAGCATTCATGAACTATCTTACAACAAGACTCCTCTTATTAGCAAGACTACTTTTCTCTATTCTATCCTTCTAAAGATTTCAATTACTCTTCTCCTTCATCGGCTTCAGAGTTCTCATCTTCTGTTTCTTCAGTTTCCTCTTCTTCGGGTACAAGCGGTGTTGCAGGTTCTTTTATGATTGTACGCTCAAGAGCATCCACTCGTAGGATACGTTCACCATTTGTATCTTCAATTGGAACATACCACACGGGTCCATACATGCTTAAATCCTCTAAATGGAGTGTACGATAATAGGTGAGTATTGGTTTACTAATAACTGAATTAGAACTGATTTCATTATTTGTAAAGAGAACCTCGACAGCCTGTCTATCAGTAATCGTCGGCTGGGTTGCCCCTTGCGGTATCATCGGTCCTGCGTATGTCTGCTGATAAGAAATGATATTTCCATCCCCACCATAAAAAAGCGAGATTTCTGAGGTACCATCTGCCACTGGAATTTCTTCAACTTTTTGAATATACACAAAACGGTTCTGACTACGATCATACCTTAGAAAGTCATACTCTTCGCCGAAAAGTACTGAGCCATTTGATATAAAAGAGTCAAGCTTTTCATAATCCCCTTCAGTAAATCCTTCTTCAGGATTGCCTTGTAGTTCGATAGGATCAGATAAAATACTTGTGTAAAGCGTCCCATCATCACCGATTGATCCAGCCTGATTTTCTAGTTTATCTACATTTTTTTCCAGTAAGTCATTACTGTCGGCCTGTACATAGTATATTTCTCTTTTCTCTTCTACAAACATTGGCAACTCTATACCAATCTGTTGCATTTCTCGAATCAGGTTAACTTGATCAGGTGTACTTGTCGCTTGTTGAATATCACTTCGATTAAAGTAACTGACAAGAAGATAAATATTTAAAAGCAAAAAGGTAACCAGGAAGATATTCTCAATTTTTTTAAAATCCATTTATGGATACCTCCTGTGCTTCAATAAACCGAGTGACTTCTATCCAACTACCCTTACTCTCTACATACCAATCAGGTTCAAAATGCACGACACGCTCATCTTCCTTGCTTTCCGTCCATGTTAAGCCGATTCTTATGTCTGTGATATTGGATAGATCCGGATTTATTTCTTTTATTTGATTCAACACATCTTCTCCACTAGGGAGTGTCTTAGCTTTTTCACCTGTTAATGATAGCGACGTTTGCGCAACACGAATGGGAACCTGCAAACTTGTCAAGCCACTTTCAACCACTGCAATCTCTATAACCGATTCAAATTGCTGATAGCTATATACAGGATAACCTTGTACATAACGCTGGAAGATTACCTCATTTGTTTTAGGTGAATAGCCTTGATAATGTACTTTTTCTGTCCAGTTTTCAATCTGATTCAGCACATCGTAGCTATTACGTAAGCGATCACTAAAGGTCATCTCATCCATATCTGATCGTTGTCTCAAATAATTCAACATATTCAGTGAATCATTGATTTTAACTTCTGTTGTAAGATCGAGATAACGTGTTGTATTCCCTGTACGTCTCGCATCTATTTCCGATGGGTCTGAGAAAAATTGATAGATAAATAGATTATTTGGTAGACGTTCAACCAGGTAATCCCGATACTCGACTTCTTTCTCTTTTACTGGGAGGTAAATAAAGCGATCAGTAATATCAAAAGCCTTAACATCTGTCATTTGATTGTCTGGTGAATATAGGAGCTTGTTGATTACTTCCTCCGTATATTCACTACCCTCTACCCGGTAAAATAATTCTTCTTGTGAATCATAGAAAGCAGTTTTACCTGGATTTTTTTTATTCATTATTACATGAGTGAATGTTCGATTCTGATAGTCCGTGGGTAAATCATCGAAGCCATCTTCAAATATTCCAAAAGGAACAGGTGCATCAAAAATAAATTCGACCCAATTTTCACTATTTAAATAGTCCTGGTATGCAGAGAGACCGAGTTTCTCAGGCAGCTGGACTCTTCCAAAAGTCATTTCAGGTAAATAATCTTCAAACCATTCATTCGTGTAAAAGGTATTAATATCCAGTGTTTCACCAGCCGTATTACGGTGCCAAATAACTTTTTTAGGTGAAAACACCTCCACAAAAGAGCGGTCAGTTAATGAAGCTGGAAGAGGATTGCCTCCACTTGGTGCTGGTTCACGTTGCTGCACGCCTGTTGTCCAAATTTGAAAGCTTAAAAATGCACTTAAACCAATTAAAAAAACCAGGAGTATTTGTCTGAGTTTAGACCATATCATTCCCACTCCTCCTCTTCATAGGGGAAATAAGGAAGGGAGAGATAAAAGGTAGTCCCTTTGCCTTCTGTACTGTCAGCCCATATGTGTCCACCGTGTTGCTCTACCACTTCTTTGGAAATAGCCAGACCTAGCCCGCTTCCTCCCATGGCACGTGATCTAGCACGATCTACACGATAGAAACGGGAAAATATTTTATTAATATCTGCCTTAGGTATTCCCATACCTTCATCTCGCACACTTATGAGTACAGTATCTTCTCTTTTTTCCATCTTACCTGAGATTGTTCCGCCATCAGGTGAATATTTAATCGCATTATTCATAATATTATCTAAAACTTGTATCATTCTATCTGGGTCGACTTCAACGAAAATCGATTGTTCCAGTATTTCTTTATTTATTTGATACTTCTTATCTTCGTATTCTGCTGAATGAATCATCATATCGAAACGATTCAAAACATGATCAAGCATTTCAGTTAAATCTACAATCTCAAGATTTAGCATACTCTTCCCTGAATCGATGCGAGACAGTTGAAGTAAGTCTTGAATCATTCGTATCATACGATCTGTTTCGTTTTGAGTAACTTCCAAGAAGCGAGGCGCCAAATCAGGATCTTGCCAAGCCCCATCCGCCAACGCCTCGATATAACTACGCATGCTTGTAAGTGGTGTACGTAGTTCATGAGAAACATTGGAAACAAACTGTTTTCTTTCTTCTTCTATGCGTTCTTGTTCTGTTACATCGTGAAGCACACAGACAAGTCCGCTAATAAAGCCGGATTCTCTTTGAATCAATGAAAACGATGCTCTTAAAATGATTGGAATATCATTTTGTCTGCTATTTACTAAAATATCATCTTGTTTTTCCAAGATACTACGTAGCGTGACGTCATCTTCAACATCTAAGATAGATAAAAGATTTTTTTCTGTGGCCGTTTCTTGATCTATATCTAACATAGACTGGGCCATTTCATTTATAATAATAATTTTACCTCGTCTATCCGTTGCTAAAACACCATCTGTCATATGTGTCAACACACTGTCTAAACGGCGTCGTTCAGCATCAATAGATTCCTGCGCTTCTGCAACATCATCACTTAAGTCATTTATTAGGCTAGCAAGTTGCCCTAACTCATCTTCCCCGTAAACTTTAAGAGTTCCAGAATAATCGCCTTCAGCAATTTCACGTGTCTGAAGTTGCATTTCTTTAATTGGCTTAGTTAGTGCACGTGAGAGCATATTGGCAAGGACTAAGGACAAAATGATTGCTACAGCGCTGGATTGTAAGAATATCCAAGTGATTTGGGAAATTTGATCATATACAGATTCAATATTACTCTCCATTAAAATGGCACCCAAGAATTGGGAATCTTCACCTGATGAAAAAACAGGCTCAACAATTTTCCAGCGCCTGTTTTGTGTAATAGAATCAATGACTTGTCTAGTAATAGAATTTTCCGTTATTTGAGCTTGTCTCAAGTCAACATCATCGGATAATTGCCCAACTGTACTCTGCTGGGTCGTATCACTTGTTCCCATAACTATTAGTTCAGAATTAACCACCTGTAAGTCAGTAATCCCGCTACCTGAAAATTCAGTTAGCAAACTACTGATCTCTTGTTCAGGGCTTGTTTCGCTTCCTTCCCCACTTTCTTCAATTTCAAGTGAAGAAGTAATGGTGCTCTCTAAGAAATCCATCTGCACTTTCCGATCCTCTTGAAAGCTCGTAATCAGTTGATTTTCTATTTGAGTAATAAAATTAGCACCAATCAACTGCAAAACAAACACAAGTAATAAGACAATGACTAATACTATTTTTGTGTTGATGGATTGATAAATCCGAATTTTTTTTTTCATAAAACACTACTTCTCCTGTTGTTCAGGACTTCTTAGATAGTAGCCTACTCCCCGACGTGTAACCAGGAATGTTGGGTGACTTGGACTATCTTCAATTTTTTCTCTAAGTCTTCTTACTGTTACATCTACTGTCCGAACATCACCAAAATAATCATAGCCCCATACGGTTTCAAGTAAATGTTCACGCGTCATAACCTGTCCAATATGTCGTGCTAGATAATGCAGGAGTTCAAACTCTCGATGAGTCAATTCAATTGACTCTCCACGCTTTGATACAATATAAGCATCCGGATGTACGGTTAAATCGCCTACTTCAATATCATTACTTTCCTCTTTAGCTGACTCAGTGTTTTTCAAAGATACCTGTCTTCTAACATTAGCTTTTACACGAGCAACTAATTCACGATTGGAGAATGGTTTCGTAACATAATCATCCGCTCCAAGCTCCAGTCCTAAAACTTTGTCAATTTCTTGATCTTTAGCTGTCACCATAATAATGGGTGTATCTTTTGTTTTTCTAACTTCTCGACACACTTCCAAGCCATCCATTTTAGGTAACATGAGATCCAAAATAATTAAATCAGGGTCTTCCTCATTCGCCTTTTCGAGTGCTTCTTCTCCGTCAAAGGCAGTGATTACTTCAAATCCTTCTTTTTCAAGGTTAAACTTAACGATATCGGAAATCGGTTTTTCGTCATCAACAACTAGTATCTTTTTCAACAGTGTTCCTCCTCAGAACTTTTTTGATATATATAATTACTGATTATTTATCTTTTGGTTCTATCTTGATTATAAAGCATCTGTTATATCTTTCCGTCAAAAAAGCATTTAATCATTTTTTAACGTAATTTTTAAGGCCTCTGTTTTCCCTGCTGTGGCATCTCTATTGGTCAACGTCTCCAGCGATACAACAGAGCTATGTTCCAAAACAATGACAGGTATGACTGTATTATATCCTTCATCCTCAATCATTTTCTTGTCAAAAGTAGCCAGTTGATCACCTTTTTCTACCCATACATTCTTCTCAAGTGATGTCTGAAATCCTTGGCCATTCATCAATACTGTATCAATACCAATGTGTATCAAAATTTTCAAACCCGTATCTGTTTCTATATAATAAGCATGCTTTGCATCCGCTACTTCAATCAACTTGCCAGAAACAGGAGCATAGACCACCTCAGATGTTGGCTTAATTGCATAACCATCACCAATCATTTTTTGTGAAAACAAATCATCCTCTACTTGTTCAACAGGAATAATTTCTCCATCTGTAACAGCACTTAAAATTATTTCTTCTGTCTCATATTTATCTTCACCTTGTTGATGATTAGCCCCAGTGCATTCGTTTGTCATTATTTTCTCCTTTTAAAAAACAGATTTTAAAATCTAAAGACAGAGTATCAGTCATTTCATTGACTCAACCTATTCCTTTATAAATGATATTCTTTTTCTGTTTTCAGCGTATAAGAATCCTATTGTGTTGCTACTATTCTAACAATTAAAGCTCTTTCAAGCAATATCTTTTCTTTAGCGTTTTAGTTGGCGTAATATATACTTCATGGTATCCTTATAATACAAATGTCATTATCAAAAAATCGAACAATAAAGGAGGCAAAAAAATGGAATCTGGTTACCTTATATCGCTCATTATTTTAGGCGTAGCATTGATTTTCCTTATTGGATCAGGAATCTATGCTATGAAAAAAATGAAGCCTACTTTAAAAAATATTCAAAAGACACAAACGAACGTAGAGGATCAGATTGAACATTTTAATAACGAAGCCGATGTGATGCAAAAGAAAGTCGACCTTATCATGAAGCGTGTCGACAATACCAAAGAAGTCGCTCAAGTCAATCTAGAAAGAATGAATGAACTCTCTGATTATGCATCTAGTCTCTCACATTCACTCTTGTATCTAAAAGAGAATGGTCCTGACTATTCCAAAGGTATTGCCAAAAATGCCTATACAGAAGTGAAGACTGACGGTCCTCGTTTAGCTAAAACGTTCAAGCGCGCGTTTAGTAAGACAATTGAAAAGCAAAAACAGCGTCATCAGAATAACACATCACACTCATTATAATATGATTTTTGAAAGGATGTTTAACATATGCCAAAAGTAAGTTTGACAAAAGCCGTACTCATGAGTGCAGCATCAGCCTTTGCTGCTTTGATATTTGCGCCAAAAAAAGGGGAAGCCTTTAGAGAAGATTTAAAAGATGGCGCAATGAAATTGAAAGACTCCGGTGAAGAAAAAGCGCATGAACTGGTGAATGATTTCAAAGCATCATACATGGAAGCAGAAAAAGAATTAGAATCTGAGCAAGCAAAATTGGATGCAAAACAAGCAAAATTAGCACAAACGATTCAAGAAATTGAACGTGATATTGCATTAAGTGAATCAGAAAGACAAGAAACAGATGCTGTTACTGCTAGCCAAGCTGTCTACAAAGACGATAAATTAGGTGATGTAAAAGGAACAGCATTTGAACCTGAAACAGACCAAGCTATCCCTAAAGATAAAGTGGATGAAGCTTTACATGATAATTATTTATCAGATGATGAAGATTTTGAAATCAACAAATCAGAAGCTGAAGGTAAAGAAGAGGCTTCACTTAAAGTAAACCCTAATGAGTAAAGCTATTTTTAAAAGGCTGAGATGATAATCATCTCAGCCTTTTTTAATTTTTTAAATTATTTTTTTATCCATACAGAAAGTGATTCTGCATTGACGGTAAAGGTTGCGTGCCCTTCTTCATCAATCATGATTTCTTCTTCACGATTTTCCATTAAATCGCTATACACTTCTCCAGCGTGCAATTTCCCTACATACATTTTTTTGGATCCCTCATCACCATTAGACATAATAACTGCGCACCCCTCAGGGTGTTTCTCATCCCCCATCCGAGTGAATCCAATACAATTACTGTGGTCCAGATAGTTATTCTGTTTGCCATATGCATAGTCTTGACGGACATAAAGCAACTTATCTATCTCTCGCTGACAGCCGTTATAGTCCACCTCGCCACTGTATCCATAGTAATCGCTATAGAAAACACAAGGATAACCATACGAGCTTAATAATATAAAGCCGTACGCTAGCGGCTTGAACCAGGGCTCCACGTACGACTCTAGTGACTGACCTGGTTGGGAATCATGATTTTCAACAAACGTGACCGCTTGTTCTGCATTCGATTTATAGAGCGTTCCATCTAAAAGACGTCTGAGATCAAAAGAACTGTGTTGCTTGCTTGCCTCATGCAAGGCATAGTGAAAGCGAACATCCATCATTGAAATCGAATAATCATGTTCCTCAAGATACTCTTCAAGTAATTTATATCGCTGGTGCCAATATTCAGCCACAAAAAAGAAATCCTCACCATACGTTTTCCTAACATCCTCAATTAAATCTTTCATAAAAACGCTATCGATATGTTTTACTGCATCTAATCTGATACCATCAATAGATGTTTCTGTAATAAACCAGTGTATCCATTTTTTTGTTTCCTCAATCACTTCAGGATTATTATAATCTATATCCGCAAACATTAAATAATCATAGTTTCCAAATTCTGTCGATACGTTGTCATCTGGCGCCCAGCCTTTATTTTCGCCTTCAATTCTAAAAATTCCATTCTCGCCAGTCTGTTCATCGTCAGATACACCAGAAAAATGATGCCAGTGCCATTTAAAATCTGAATGTTTCCCATCTCTTCCTGGAAAATTAAATTGTGTCCAAGCGCTTATTTCACGTGTTTCGCCTATTGCTTCATGCCGATTATTTTCATTAACCGGTGTGGCCTTAAATGTTTCCGTTTCGTCAGCGCCACCTTTATGGTTTAATACGACATCAGCATATACTTGAATGTTATTTTGATGTAAGGCATCTATAGCTTCTAAAAGTTCTTTTTTTGTTCCATATTTCGTTCGTATGGTACCTTTTTGATCAAATTCACCCAAATCATACAAATCATAAATACCATAACCAACATCAGCCTGTCCTACACCTTTATAACATGGAGGAATCCAAACAGACGTGATTCCTATCTCTTTCAAATGTGCTGCATCTTCTTTCAAACGCTGCCAATGTTTGCCATCATTTGGCAGATCCCATTCAAAGTACTGCATCATCGTCCCGTTCATTTTTCTTTCTCCCTCCACTTTTAATACAGCTATTCACTTTGTACTGTATCCTATAATTTTACAATCGATCTCTTTTTATTACAAAGATAACAGCTTAAAACGCATCAGACAGCGAATGTTACTGCTATCTGATGCGCTATTTTTATGCACGTTTTCGCCATATACTTGGTGAGAATAATATTAAAATCGGGAATATTTCTAAACGTCCCATAATCATAGCTAGAGATAATATTAATTTATTAAAAGAATTAAAAAAAGCGTATGAAGAGTCCGGCCCTACAAGCCCTAGACCCGGTCCAATATTATTAAATGTAGCAGCTACTGCACTAAATGCTGAGGTAAAATCATCAAGTTGAAAGCTGATAAGTAAAAGCAATAAAACAAAAATACCAACATAAACAATCAAATAGTTTGCGATTGCCTTTATCATATGACCCTCAACTGGCTTATTTTCGAAATGTAGACTCACAATACGGTTGGGATAAGCATTTCGTTTCAACTCAGAAAATGCTGTTTTAATTAGTATTACTATCCGCGAGACCTTCATTCCTCCGCCTGTCGATCCTGCCATCCCACCTACAAACATCAGGAAAATTAAAATCATTTGAGAAAACAAAGGCCAGTTATTAAAATTATCAGTAGAAAATCCAGTCGTTGTCATAATAGAAATTACACTGAAAAAACTGTGCCTTAGTGCTTCTAAGCCGTTGTGGTATGTTTCGGATGACAGAGTTAACTGAGTGGTAATCAATATGATTGCTCCGGTTATAAAGCCTAAATACCATCGTAACTCCTCACTCTTGAATGCGTCTTTAAAATGACGGGTAAAAATCAAGAAATATAAGTTGAAATTTGTTCCAAATACAAGCATTCCTATTCCAAGTATAAGCTCTATCATAGCATTATTATAAGGGGCAATACTACCATTTTTCATACCAAAACCACCCGTACCAGCTGCCCCAAAGGCATGAATAAATGAATCAAAGATAGGCATTCCAGCTATTATCAGCAGTACAATCACAACAGCTGTGAATATTAAATACATATAATAAAGTATACGAGCAGAATGCGAAATCCGAGAAACGATTTTTCCAAATGTCGGACCAGGTACCTCCGCTTTCATAATATGTACTGTTTCAGACTCCATCTGTGGCAGAACAGCTAGCGCAAATACCAAAACCCCCATTCCACCAATCAGATGAGTAAAACTTCGCCAGAAAAGACTTGAGTGCGCTAAAGTTTCTACATCTGTTAAAATACTCGCCCCCGTGGTTGTAAAACCACTAGCCGTCTCAAAAAAAGCATCGATCAACGAGGGGATGTCTCCATTTAACACAAATGGTAATGAACCGAAGAACGACAGCAAAAGCCAGGATAATGATACAATAACAAAACCTTCCTTTGCATAAAAAGTCTTCACTCTCGGTATTTTTTTAGTAAACATATAACCGATACTCCCTGTGAGCACGGCAATGACCAAAAAACTTGCCGAATATCTCATCGGCTCTCTATATAAAAGGCTAACAACTAAAGGGACAATTAAAAGTATCGCTTCAATCTGAAGCAGTCTCCCTAAAGTGTAAGCGACCATTTTTTTATTCAAATTACCCCACCCTATGCTAAAATATCCTCAATATTCTCGAGTGATTTTATTGTTGTTGTTATAATTACCTGATCACCCGATTCGATCGTATCACTCCCGCTGGGATAAATAAGTTTGTTATCCCTTACTATATAGGCAATCAGTAAGTTATTTTTCATGTTCATGTCCTGAATTCTTTGATGCGTTACTTTAGAATTTTCTGGTACTCTAAATTGTATGGCTTCAACTTGGTTATCGGCAATCCTAAACAAAGCCTCAACATTGGACCCGTCATTGGAATTAAGTGACCGTACAAAACGTATGATTTCATTTGCGATTAATCTTTTAGGTGTCACAATGGACTGCAAGCCAACATTGTCCAATAACTTCAATAAATCTGTACGACTTACCTTCGTTATAACCTTTTTAGCACCTTCTGATAAAGCAAAAAGAGAAATTAGGATGTTCTCCTCATCTACCCCAGTCAAACTAATCACCGTATCATAAAGCTCAATGCGTTCTTCTTTAAGAAACTCCTGGTCTGTTCCGTCGCCTTCGATGACAACGGTTCGTGAAAACTGGCAGCTCAACTCTTTTGCTACGTTATGATTTGTTTCAATAACTTTTATTTCCATACGCATTTCCGAGAGCATATCAATAAGATAATGGGCCACTCTTCCTCCACCAACAATTAAGGCAGACCTTAATTTCCCTTGCTCCAAACCACATTTTCTATAAAGTTTGGTCAAATCTTTTTTACCACCTGTAACAAAGATATGGTCATTCTCTTCAAGCTTTGTATCACCACTTGGTATGAAGACAAAATCGTTCCGTGAAATGGCACAGACATTAACATTATCAAATTTATGTTTAAATTCGCTCAAATAAGTGTGAGCAAGTTGACTATTTTCTGACACATTTATTTCTACAATATTTACCCGACCGTTTGCAAATTGCTCGACACTTAGAGCTTCTGGATACCTTATAACTCGCGTGATATCCTTAGCCGCTTCCAATTCAGGGTTAATCATCATAGTAATGCCTAAGCCTTCTCGCATGAATCCCATATGATTAGCATATTCTGGATTTCTGACTCTGGCAATTGTATACGTGGCTCCTAGCTTCTTGGCTATAATAGCAGCTATAATATTTATCTCATCTTCTGGAGTTACGGCAATAAAGATATCGCATTTCCCCACATCTGCTTCTACTTGGGTTTCATAACTCGCCGCATTTCCCGCGAGTCCTGTGATATCAGTTTTTGAGATTACACGCTCAAGTCGCCATTGTTTTTTTTCAATCAATACAACATCATTATTTTCAAGTGAGAGTTCTCTACACAAGGTTTCTCCTACCTTACCTCCACCAGCTATTACAATCTTCACATTAAGAGCCTCCTTACGTCCTTTGAGTTCCTTTAGAACCTCCATTCATCATAGCAGAAAAAGATTTATTTTCAACGCTCTCTAGGTTGTTTTTAACCCTGTAATCAAGTAAACTTTATCTATTCATGATTTTAAAAATCTGAATCTTTTTTTATCTATGAAAGGTTGTTTTTATGATTAATAAAATACGTCATTTTTCTAACTGGCCCATCCCCATAAAGATAGTTTTCAGTTTTGCTATTGTTATTGTCTTGGGGTCGCTTTTTCTTGCCTTGCCTATCAGCCAGCTTGAATCATCGGAAGCAACTTATTTTGATCATTTATTTGGTGCTATTTCAATGGTTGCGGTTACTGGTTTAGCAACCGTCCCAATAGCTGAGACTTACAATATTTTTGGTCAAATTATTACGCTAATCTTGATTAAATTAGGTGGTTTAGGTTTAATTACGATTGTTTCGGCTATCGTTATGCAATTCGGTCGTCAGGTAAGTATGAGAGAAGAAATCACTTTACAGCAAGCTTTAAATAGAAGTGATATGAAAGGATTTCGACACTTTTTACTTAATGTTGTCAAATACACAACGTTATTTGAAGCCCTCGGTGCCCTTTTGTTTATGTTTAAATTTGTTCCACATTTTGGCTGGGGGGCAGGCATTTTTAATTCTATATTTCTATCTATCTCTTCATTTAACAATGCAGGTTTTGATAATTTAGGAACAGTGAGTTTACAAAATTTTGTCAGTTCACCAATTATAAATATTGTTGTCCCTCTCTTGATTATTCTCGGAGGTATTGGTTTTTCTGTATGGTTTGATGTTGCCAAGCACTTTAAACAATTCAGTGCTTCTAGAAGCTGGGTCGACTTTAAAGGAACTTATCGAAGGTTGAAACTTCACACCCGTCTCGTCATTAAATGGTCTTTAGGATTGATCCTGTCAGCCGGCGTTATCTTCACTTTAGCTGAATGGACTAATCCTCAAACATTAGGTTCATTGGACTTTTCTGGTAAAGTACAGGCCATTTTCTTTCAAGCTGTTACACTTAGAACAGCAGGTTTCAGTACACTGAATTTTTCTGAATTCCATATATTTACACTTATTACTTTCACTGTCTTTATGTTTATTGGAGGTTCTCCCGGAGGAACTGCTGGGGGGGCAAAAACGTCTACTGTCGCTCTTGTTGTTAAACTTATGATTGCAGAAGTTAGAGGTTTAACAAATGTGAACTATAAAAAAAGAACATTGGAAATGGATATTATTAAGCGTGCTTTAGTTATCGTTGTTATGTTTATTCTACTCAATTTCTTTGCATTGGCTTTAATAACTATATTTGATGAACAGATTCCAATGCAGTATCTTCTCTTTGAAACGGTCTCTGCTTACGGTACTGTCGGTTTATCTGCCGATTTGACTGCGTCTCTTTCTAGGCAGAGTCAGGTTGTCATTATGTTTTGTATGTTTATTGGAAGAATCGGACCGATTACAATCTTTACAGCTTTAGGAAATAGAAATAGAAGAAATAAAGATATCCGCTATGCAACAGGAAATATATTAATTGGGTAGGAGTGTTTTAGAATGGTTAAAACTGTAGGAGTTTTGGGACTCGGCGTGTTTGGTTCCACCATCGCTACTGAACTTGGCGAACAGCATTATGACGTTATTGCCGTTGACAAAGACTTAGTCGATGTGAATCGTGTAGAAGAGTATGTGGTCCAGGCGGTCCAAGGTAATTTTACAGATATTGAGTTACTTAGAAGTATTGGTTTTTCTAACTGTGAAGTAGTTGTAATTGGTACGGGCTCAAACCTTGAGGCAAGCGTCATGGCAATTATGAACTGTAAAAAGCTTGGTATTAAGCGCATTATTGCTAAAGCTAAAAATCGAACACACATGGAAATCATGCAAGAAATGGGTGCACACGAAATTATCCGACCTGAAAAACAAATGGGAGATAAAGTCGCTCGAAACATTATGCGCAATAACATTTTGGATGTCATCACACTTGATGATGAAAATTCAATCATTGAATTTACTGCTCCTGAACGCTGGATAGGGCGTAGTTTAAAAGAAATGGACCTTAGGAAGAAATATAAAATCAACGTAATCGGTATGAAATCTGATCCAAATGGAAAACTCGCTATCAACGTTCCCCCTGAAGAAAAAATCAAGCCTGGGAGCTTTATTGTTGCGATAGGTAAACCAGAAACCTTTGAGCATTTAGATTATACAGACCAATTAAAATAAAAAACAGTAGCCAACGCTTAAATAGTTGTTGGCTACTGTTTTATTTTGCTGCATTTATATTATTTAACCTGGTATTTCACTCTCAGGATAGTAAGATAATGAAGAAAATTTGTTATATTCTTTAATGAATAGTAATTTTATTGTTCCCCTTGCTCCTGAACGGTTTTTTTCAAGAATAACTTCCACTACGTTTTCGTCTGCCGATTCTTCTTCCTCTTCATCGTCTTCACCTCGGTAATAATCTTCCCTATATAAAAAGGCTACGATATCAGCATCTTGCTCAATCGAACCTGATTCTCTTAAGTCACTGAGGATTGGACGTTTATCTTGTCTTTGTTCCACACTACGTGAGAGTTGGGATAAGGCTATAACAGGGACTGAAAGCTCTTTAGCTAGTTTTTTTAGTTGTCTTGAAATTTCAGAGACTTCTTGTTGGCGACTTTCTCGTCCAGTTCCTTCAATCAACTGAAGATAGTCAATAACTATCAAACCAAGATCCCCTTTTTCTTGCTTGAGTTTACGACACTTAGCGCGTATCTCAGCTGTTCGAATACCCGGTGTGTCATCAATATAAATGTTGGCCTTAGACAAACTCCCCATAGCAACAAATAATTTGGTGAATTCTTCTTCTGTCAATTGCCCTGTACGTAAATTCGTTGCATTGATTGTCCCTTCAGCGCATAACATACGATTAACTAGTTGTTCAGCGCCCATTTCCAAACTGAAAATTGCTACATTCTCATCTGTCTTTGTTCCAATATTCTGCGCTACATTTAATGCAAAGGCCGTTTTACCAACACCTGGTCGAGCAGCTAAAATAATCAGTTCATCTTCATGCAGTCCAGCTGTCATTTGATCAAGCATTTTATATCCAGTAGATATTCCTGTGATATCATCATCATTTTGAAAGAGATCATCAATATTATTGATTGTATTTCGTAGTACCGTTTCAATATCTACGAAGCCACTTCTACTTTTCTTCTCAGATACTTCTAAAATTTTTCTTTCAGCTTCATCAAGTAAATTAGGAAGATTATCAGTCTCTTCATATCCCTTTGATGCTATTTCAGTAGCTGTTTGAATCAAATTTCTTAGTATAGCACGTTCTTCAACAATCTTAGCATAATACCCCACGTTAGTTGCAGTAGGCACTGTCGTCGCTAATTCAGTTAAATAAGGGGTACCTCCAACATCTTCCAACTGGTTCCTGGCTTCTAGATTGTTGGCTATTGTAATAACATCGATTGCTTCATTTTTTTCATTCAATTCATTCATAGATTGAAAAATAAGCTGGTGAGCACGGCGATAAAAATCATTCGTTTCTACAAATTCCATAGCTAAAATAATGGCTTCAGGGTCAAGTAAAATCGATCCTAAAACAGATTGTTCAGCTTCGATGTTTTGTGGCGGGAGGCGATTACCTATAATATCCATCTTGATATCTAACTTCCTTTCGTAACTTTCACTGTCTCTATATTGTACCTTACTTGAATTTAAAAGTATACAAGGGAACATATATTCTTTCAATTGTTTCACATGAAACAAAATAAGCTAGCATACTTTTAGGATTCTATCCTTTTGCATGCTAGCTCTAGCTATTTTGCCTAACTTATTATCTATATTTATTTATTTTTAGCTAGTACTCTTACTGTTATCTCTGCTACTACATCTTTATGAAGTTTAATATCCATTTTCTGACTACCTAATGAACGCATAGGTATTGTTTGATTAATTTTTCTTTTATCAACTTTTATATCCAGTTGCTCTTCAATAGCTTTTGCAATCTGTTTCGTCGTTACTGATCCGAATAAACGTCCATCTTCTGCCGCTTTTTCTTTAATCTCTATAGGATTTTTTTCTAATATATCTTTTTCACTTTTGGCTTCTTCAAACATTTCTTTTTCTTCTCTTTTTTGTGCTTTCTTTTTCATTGTTAATTCTTTTTTAGCTGAAGACGTGGCTTCTTTTGCTACACCTTTTTTTATTAAAAAATTTCGTGCATAGCCATCAGACACATTTTTCACTTCACCTTTTTTCCCTGTTCCTTTAACATCTTTTAATAGAATAACTTCCATAGTTTAAACTCCCTCTCTCTTTTAATCTAATTGAGAATGTATAACTTCTTTTAATTCTTCTATTACTTCAGAAATACTCCGGTCATCAATCTGTGTCGCAGCGTTAGATAAATGTCCGCCACCACCCATTTTCTCCATAATGGTTTGAACATTAATTTTTCCCAAGCTTCGCGCACTTATACCTACAGTTTCTTCTGAACGTCGTGTTATGACAAATGCAGCTTCAACTCCAGACATACTTAACATTGTATCAGCTGTTTGAGCAGCTGTCACGGATGGATAAACCTCGTCATTCTTTCCATGAGCAATGGCTACACCATCTATTACGTAATCAAGGGTCTGTATTAGCTCACTACGTTTAAGATAATTCTTAGGATCTTCTTTTAAAAGTCTTTGTATCATAGTGGAATTAGCTCCAACGGATTGAAGATAACTTGCTGCATCGAAAGTACGAGAACCTGTTCTTAAACTGAAGTTGTTTGTATCAACAACTATACCACCAAGCATAGCTGTTGCTTCTATTCGATTAATTGGCTCGCCATCTGTTGATACATATTCAAAGAGTTCCGTGATTAATTCTGCTGTTGATGAAGCATAGGGTTCGATATAAACAAGTAATGGATTCTCAGTGAACTCTTCTCCACGTCTGTGGTGGTCAATAACCATATTACGCTTAGATTTTCTTAACAAACTCGGAGCAATAGAAAGCACTGGTTTGTGGTGATCAACCAATACAACCAAGTCATCTGGATTTATTAATCGTTCTGCTTCTTTAGAAGATATTAAGTTATCATTTAATTGTTTATATTCTTTAATTTTTTGTATCAACTTAGCTACGTCTTTATTAATATCATCTTCATCTATCACTACGTAAACTTCTTTTTTCAACATCATAGCTATACGAGCAACACCAAGAGATGAGCCAACTGAATCCATGTCAGGATTTTTATGTCCCATGACAAAAATTTTATCGCTATCTTTCATCAATTTCTGCATAGCCTGGCTAATCATACGAGAGCGGACACGCGTTCTTTTTTCCATAGGATTCGTTTTCCCACCATAATAACGTGGCTCCTCGTCGACTGCCTTCACGATTGCCTGGTCTCCTCCGCGTCCTAAAGCTAGGTCTAGATTGCTTTGGGCAAGATCGGCTAACTTATCAAAGGGCGCCTCTCCATAAGACAATCCTATACTTATTGTTAGCGGTAAATTACGTTTCGAGGTTCGATCTCTAACATTATCAATAATATTGAACTTATCTTTTTCCAAACGATCAAGCTTTTCTCTATCCAGCAGAAGAAAATAGCGGTCATCAGAGATTCGTTTATAAAAAATCCCGTGTTGCTTCCCCCAGTTGGAGAAATAGGTCGTTAACAGACTATCAAAGCCAGATATGCCTCTGTCATCCAGTCCTTGAGTAATCTCATCATAGTTATCTAAAAATAACCAGCCTACAACCGGGCGTGTTTTTTCGTACTCCTCTGTAGCTGTAGCATATTCAGTGATATCCAGTAAATATAGGGCATTGATATCCTTTTGGAGAGAAACCTTATAAATTTTCTCATTCCATTCCACTAAATTAAAATCTTCTCTTTTATCATTTTCAAAGTAATCAGATAGATTTTGATTCACTTCTTTTATTGGCTCGCCTAATAACTGTTGTTCGGATGGTAGCTGTAATTGCATGTAAGGGTTAATCCATTCAATCTGATTTTCATCATTAAGTAGAATGATTCCCATAGGCATCTTTATTAATGCCTCCTGCTGTCCACGCTTTATCCGATAAGACAAGTTAAGAATGTAATTATTCAGCTCATCATTATATTCATTGCTAAATTGCCATATAATTGCGAGCGTAATGAGAAATAAAATGAGCATCAATACGCCTAACCATATATGAGCAAAGAAGCTGAGCGCCGTCATAACAAATTGAACGGCCACTGCGAATAAAAGCATACGTTTTAAATATGGATGATTCAGTAGTTTAGGAAGATTATCTTCCTGAGACTTATTATTCATATTTTCTCCTCTTAACATCGACATTATAAAACTATTTTTTTATATTTTAACATGTTTAGAAAACTACTTCTATACTTAATACTCTTTAAATGTTTCACGTGAAACATTTAAAACAAAAGAAGCTGTAACAGTATCTCTGCCACAGCTTCTAACTATTTTTTAGTCTTCAGTAACGAATGGCAATAAGCCCATGATACGAGCGCGTTTAATTGCTTTCGTTAATTTACGTTGGTTTTTAGCATATGTTCCAGTTACACGACGTGGTAAAATTTTACCTCTGTCTGAAATGAAACGTTTCAATAAATCGATGTCTTTATAATCGATGTATTCAATATGATTAGCTGCAAAGAAATCAACTTTACGGCGCTTTCTTCCGCCTTTACGTCCAGCCATGTTATAATCCTCCTTTTATACTTGAATCAAAATGGTAAATCGTCATCGGAAATATCGATGGAATCATTGTTTGTATCAAATGGATCCTCATCAAAATTTGCGTAACTGCTTTTAGAGTTATTTTTTGGAGCTTGATTGGTATTCTGAGAATAATTTTTATTATTAGAAGAATTATTAGAAAATCCTGAATTAGAACTTGAGCCATCATTTTGTGCACGTCTTTCAGTGACTGATTTTGGTTCAAGCATTTGGAAGTTTTCACATACAACTTCTGTAATATAAACTTTTCTACCTTCATTATTCGTATAGTTTCGCGTTTGCATACGACCGGTTACTCCTACTAATGATCCCTTACGGGTATAGTTGGAAATAATTTCAGCTGTTTTTCTCCACGCTACGCAATTGATGAAATCTGTTTCTCTTTCACCTTGTGCATTAGTGTATGGACGTTCTACAGCCACGGTAAAGGATGCTACGGCTATTCCACTACCTGTATAACGAAGTTCAGCATCTCTAGTTAATCTACCAACTAGCACGACATTGTTGATCAATCAAGGTTGCTCCTTTCTTAAAAGACAATTAATGGTAATGTTTCACGTGAAACATTAGTCTTCTAGACGAACGATCATATGACGCAAAATATCGTCATTGATACGTGCTAGGCGTTCAAATTCATTGATAGCTGCTGCATCTGAAGTTTGTAAGTTTACTAAGCGATATGTTCCTTCGCGGTAGTCTTTAATTTCATATGCAAAACGGCGTTTCGCCCAGTCTTTTGATTCAGTTACTTCAGCACCATTATCTTTCAAGATAGTTTCAAAACGTTCTACCAAGGCTTTTTTACCCTCTTCATCAAGATCAGGACGGATAATGTATAAAATTTCGTATTTAGCTGATTGACTCATCTTTGACTGTCACCTCCTTATGGACTTTGGCCCCTTCATTTGAAAGAGCAAGGAGAGTATTCTATATAGAGTACTCACTCCGAAGTATTATAGCATGTGCACACACAGAATACAAGGTTTCTTTTCAATATAAACTATAAAAAAAGAGTAGCCCCAAGCAGAGCCACTCCTTTTGTTATTAAACATAAATTAACGTGTGTTATTCTTCTTTGTTCTCTTCATTCTCATTAATGCTCTGTTCACTTTCTTCTAGCTCTAGTTCTTCCTCATCTTCTTCAGGTTCAACTTTGGCTAGTGTTGACACAAATATATCATCTTCCAATCTCATTAACCTTACACCTTGTGTTGCGCGTCCAGTTTGAGAAATGTTTTTCGCATGGAACCGGATAATTACACCGCTTGTAGTGATCATCATGATATCTTCTTCACCATGAACTGTTTTAAGGCCTACTAATGGTCCATTTTTCTCGGTAATATTTACGGTTTTGACCCCTTTACCTCCACGACCTCTGATTGCATACTCTGATGCCGATGTACGTTTACCATAGCCGTTTTCAGTTATCACCAAGACTTCTGAGTCAGAATCAAGTATATCCATTCCTACGACGTAATCCTCGTCTCTTAAGCGTACACCTCGAACACCCGCTGCTGCACGTCCCATACTTCTGACGTCTTCTTCATGGAAGCTCACGGCATATCCTTGGCGTGTTCCTACAACAATATGGTTCGAGCCATCTGTGACAGCAACGTTTATCAGTTCATCATCTTCTTTAAGAACAATCGCACGAAGACCACTCGTTCTAATATTTTCGAATTCACTGAAAGCTGTTCGTTTCACCGTTCCCATCCGGGTTGTGAAGAAGAGATGATCCGATTCTTTCGTTTCGCCTCTTGTACTAATGATTGCTTGTATGCTTTCATCATTGTTAATACCTAAGAAGTTAATAGCTGGTATTCCTTTTGCTGTTCTACCATATTCAGGTATTTCATAACCTTTAGCTTTATAGACTTTTCCTGTATTTGTAAAGAACAGAAGTAGATCATGTGTGGAACAGGTTATAAGCGTTTCAACGAAGTCATCCGTATTCGTTGTCATACCTCTAACGCCTCTACCTCCACGGTGCTGTGCCTTAAATTCAGAGATAGCCATACGCTTCATATAACCATTATGAGAAAGAGTCACTGCTATTTCTTCTTCTTCTATCAAATCTTCATCTTCAAGACTAAGAGATTCCCCGACAAGCAATTCTGTACGGCGGTCATCACCATGTTTCTCTGCAATCTCTTCTAGTTCAGTTGCTATAATTTCATGGACACGCTGAGGATTAGATAGAATGTCTGTCAAATCACTAATCAATGTTAGGAGATCTTGATACTCTCCTTCAATTTTGTCTCTTTCTAGTCCCGTTAGACGGACCATACGCATATCTAAAATAGCTTGTGACTGACGTTGACTTAAGCCAAACCGTTCAATCAGTGCATTTTTAGCAATGTCTGCTGTGTCAGACCCTCTGATAATTGAAATAATTTCATCAATATGATCCAGTGCAATACGCAATCCTTCCAGAATATGCGCACGTGCTTCTGCTTTGCGCTTATCATATTCCGTTCTTCTGCGAATAACAATACGCTGGTGCTTAAGGTATTCAACTAAAATTTCTTTAAGACCGAGCGTTTTTGGTACACCATTCACGATGGCAAGCATATTGAATCCGAAAGATGTTTGTAAAGGTGTCATCTTGTATAAATTATTTAGAACAATACTTGCTGAGACGTCTCGTCTAACGTCAATAACTACTCGAAGGCCATCTCTATCCGATTCATCATTCAAATCAGTGATGCCTTCAATACGTTTATCGCGAGCTAAATCAGCTATTCGTTCTACTAGTCTAGCCTTATTCACTAAGTAAGGAACTTCATCCACGATAATGCGCTCTTTCCCATTTGGCTGAACTTCGATTCTCACTTTAGCTCTTATTTTTATGGATCCTCTACCTGTTTCGTAAGCTTTTCTTATACCAGATTTACCTAAAACCATTGCTCCTGTAGGGAAATCAGGTCCAGGTAAGACTTCCATTAGATCAGCAACGGTTGCCTCTTCATTTTCCATGATTACACGACAGGCATTTATAACTTCTCTTAAGTTATGTGGTGGTATGTTCGTTGCCATACCAACCGCAATACCTGAAGCCCCATTTACAAGTAAGTTAGGGAAACGAGCGGGAAGTACGTTTGGCTCTCGTTCTGATCCATCATAGTTATCATGATAATCAACGGTATCTTTATTTATATCGCGTAGCATTTCCAAAGCCATTTTACTCATTCTTGCTTCAGTATAACGCATGGCAGCAGCGCTATCTCCATCGATTGACCCAAAGTTACCGTGACCATCGATGAGTGGATTACGGAAACTGAAATCCTGAGACATTCGCACCATTGATTCATAAATAGCAGAGTCACCATGGGGGTGATACTTACCCATAACATCTCCGACGATACGTGCAGATTTTTTAAAGGCTTTATCAGGTGTCATTCCTAATTCATTCATTCCATACAATATCCGACGATGTACAGGTTTTAATCCGTCGCGTACGTCAGGTAAAGCACGAGCGACAATCACACTCATCGCATAATCCAAGAAAGATTTTTTCATTTCACTGGATAAATTTATTTTTTCCGTTCGTGCTTCTCTTTCTTCACTCAAGTCATTTCCTCCTCAGACATAAAACTGATTATTTAAACTTTTAAAACTAATTTAGCTTTAATTAGATATCGATATTCTCTACATATTGGGCGTTTTCTTCGATAAACACGCGTCGTGGCTCAACTTTTTCTCCCATTAGCATATCAAACACTAAATCCGCTTCTATAGCATCTTCAACACTGACTTGGAGCAAGCGTCTATTTTCTGGGTTCATAGTTGTTTCCCATAATTGTTCTGCATCCATTTCACCTAAACCTTTATAACGCTGAATAGAGGGTTTAGGCGACGCTGGAATAGACTTAAGGTGTTCTTCTAATTCTTTTTCAGAATCCACATATACCTCTTTTTTACCCTGTTTAATTTGATATAAGGGTGGCATTGCTACGTAAACATACCCTGCTTCAACGACTGGACGCAGATAGCGGTAAAATAACGTTAGTAGTAAGGTTCTAATGTGTGCCCCATCAACGTCAGCATCTGTCATAATAATCAGTTTATGGTATCTGGCTTTATCTATCTGAAACTCTTCGCCAAAACCTGTCCCCATAGCAGTAAAAAGTGCACGTATTTCTTCATTCGCTAAAATTCTGTCGATTGTAGCTTTTTCAACATTTAATATCTTCCCTCGGATCGGTAAGATAGCTTGGAATAAACGAGATCGGCCTTGTTTAGCAGATCCTCCAGCTGAATCCCCCTCAACGATAAAAATTTCTGATTTTTCAGGATCTTTAGAAGAACAATCGGCTAACTTACCTGGTAAATTACTGATTTCAAGCCCATTTTTTTTACGTGTAACTTCACGTGCTCGTTTTGCAGCTAATCGAGCTTTAGCCGCCAATAGAGCTTTATCTATAATTTTCTTACCAATTTGAGGATTTTCAACCAAGAAACGGTTAAAGTGTTCACTAAACAGCCTATCAGTAATGGTTCTAACTTCTGAATTCCCCAATTTAGTCTTGGTCTGACCTTCAAATTGAGGATCAGGATGTTTAATACTTAAAACGATTGTCAGACCTTCTCTAGCATCTTCACCGCTGAGATTCTCTTCATTGTCTTTTAAATATTTATTTCGCTTGGCATAATCATTGATAATACGTGTGAGAGCGGTCTTAAAGCCTGATTCATGCATTCCACCTTCATAAGTATGGATATTATTAGCAAAACTCATGATATTCGTGTGGTAGCCATCTGTATGCTGTAAAGCAACTTCAATCGCAATACCGTCCTGTTCACCTTCAAGGTAAATAGGCTCATCATATAGAACTGTTTTGCTCTGATTCAAGTAATCAACATAGCTCTTAATCCCACCATTGTATTGATATTCTAGACGATTAGGCTCTTCCCCACGCTGATCTTCAATTGAAATAGCTAGCCCACGATTCAAGAAAGCTAATTCACGTACACGCGTGGCTAGTTTATTGAAGTCATAGCTGGTTGTTTCAGTAAAAATGTCTTTATCTGCCTTAAAACGTACAGCGGTTCCTGATTCATCCGTATCTCCTGCTTCATGAAGTTCTTGTACGACATCACCACGTTCAAATGTCATATTATGGATTTTACCGTTTTTATATACGTCCACTTCAAGGAATTCAGAAAGAGCGTTAACAACCGAAGACCCTACGCCGTGTAGTCCTCCTGATACCTTATAACCGCCCCCACCGAATTTTCCGCCGGCATGAAGTATTGTAAAGACCGTTTCTACTGCTGGCCGTCCTGTTTTTTCCTGGATATCTATGGGTATTCCGCGTCCATTATCTCTAACCTCAATAATATCATCAGGTTTGATAATGATATCGATATTGTCAGCATGTCCAGCCATAGCTTCATCAATGGAGTTATCGACGATTTCCCAAACAAGGTGATGAAGGCCTTCAGGTCCAGTGGTCCCAATATACATTCCTGGACGCTTTCTAACAGCCTCTAGCCCTTCCAAGACCTGAATCTGACTTGCATTATACTCTTCGCGTAATTCTTCAATTTCTTTTGGTGTTAATTTATCTTCAGCCACTCTATTCACTCTCCATTTCAATCTGTCCGTTATTAACGGTGAAAATACGTGGTTCATTGAGTAATTCTTTTTTTACTCCATCTAAGCTTGTCGTTGTTAAAAATGTCTGTACTTTGTCTTGAATAGACTTCAATAAATGTGTCTGTCGATCATCATCCAGTTCGCTTAGCACATCATCTAAAAGTAAAACAGGATACTCCCCTGTCATTTCCTTCATCAACTCAATTTCTGCGAGCTTAACGCTTAGCGCTGATGTTCGCTGTTGCCCTTGTGACCCATAAGTCTGAACATTTTTTCCATTCACATAAAACCTTACATCATCGCGGTGTGGACCAGTGAGCGTTGTTCCCCGCTCCAATTCTCTCCGCTCGTTTTTTTCGTACTGTTTAAGTAGATCCTGCATCATCAAATCTTTATCTTTTTCTGATTGCAAAGTCACAGTTGAGGCATATTCCAGCTCTAATTCTTCTTTTTGCTGGCTAATATCTGAGTGAATAGGCTGTGCCCATTTTTCCAGACGTTTAACAAAAGAAAAGCGCTCAGCAAGTACCTCAGCACCTTCTGCCGCTAATTGTTCGTTTAGAATAGACAAGTATGTTTTATCTATTTTTATATTTTTACGATTTTGTTTTAAATAAGCATTTCGTTGTTTTAGAATTTTTTGATATTCCACAAGATGGTACAGATATATAGCACTCATCTGGCCCATTTCCATATCTAAAAACTTCCGCCTCACTGATGGCGATCCTTTTACCAAGGCCAAGTCCTCCGGAGCAAATAAAATCACATTCAAATGTCCGATATAGGCACTTAATTTTTTTTGTTCAAGATGATTCAGCCGGGCTTTTTTCCCTTTTTTTGACAACACTATTTCAAGTGGATAAGATGTTTTACCTGTTTCTACTTTCCCAGTTACCTTAGCAAAATCTTGTTCCCACCCAATAAGTTCTTTGTCATTGGCTGTTCTATGACTTCGTGCCATAGCTAAAACATATATACTTTCCATCATGTTTGTTTTACCTTGAGCATTCTCACCCAGAAAAACATTGATATTTTCAGAGAAATTTACAGCTGCTGATTCGTAATTTCTATATCCTTTTAAAGAAATTTCTTTTAAAAGCATCCTTATTCTCCGTCAGTAATTGCTTTTATTGTGTACGTTCCAAATTCCTCAATTTTAATTGTGTCACCATGATATAATTTTCTGCCTCGACGGTTTTCAAGTTCATCATTGACCCAAATCTTATAATCTAATAGAAATGGCTTGGCCATTCCGCCACTTGATATAATATTGGCATGTTTCAAAAATTGACCTAAATTTATCATTTTATCATCGATCTTAATTGTTTCAGACATTATTTTCGACCCCTTAAAAGTAAAAATATGAATAAACTTTCATTTACACTCGTTTCCTTTCATATTATACCTTAAATATGTGCTTAAAACAAATTTATATAGTAAAATAAGCATTCTAATCGATTTTAATAGATATCTGACTAAAATAGCTTTTTATACTCTAATTAGCTTAGAAATGAATTTTTAATTGAATTTAAATATATCAAAAATAAAATTTGACATAATTTTTTACTCTAAAACAGACAAAAAAGACCCATATGGGTCTTTTTTGTCTGTTTATTAATATGTTTAGCTGGATGTACGAATAGGTGTGATTAACTGAATAAATTCGTTGTTATCTTCACTTGGTACAAGAACGAAAGGACGTAAGGTTGAAATGAGCTTCAATGTCACTTCTACGGGGCCAAATGTTGTTAATGCAGCTTTCAAGTAATCTGGATTAAAGGATATTTCGATATCCTCTCCATTTAATTCATTAAAGATTACTTGCTCATTCACACGCCCGACTTCTGGTGAATTACCGGTTATTTCTACACTATTATCTTTTACTGTGAGCTTGACAACATTGTTTTTACCTTCGTGTGACAGTAAACTAGCTCGTTCGACAGCGCCAAGTAACGTATTAGCTTCAAGTGTTAGTTGTGTGGACGAATTATCAGGTATTAGCCTATTTGTATCCGGATAATTTCCTTCAAGTAAACGCGAATAGAAGTAAGTATCATCTGTTTTAAATAATATTTGGTTTTCAGCTACGATCACTTCAATTTCGTCTAAGCTATCATCGAGTAAACGTGTCAATTCCTGCAAACTTTTACCTGGAATAACTAAATCATGCGAAATATTTTCGGTTCCTTCAATTGGAATAACTCGCTGACTTAGACGATGACTATCTGTGGCAACCGCACTTAATTTTCCTTCTTTAATAGTAAAGTGTATTCCTGTAAGAATAGGACGACTTTCATGCGTTGAAACAGCAATAACTGTTTGTTTGATAATTTTTTTAAGTAAGTTTACAGGTAATGTGAAGGCATCTTTTGTATCTATTTCGGGTAATCTTGGGTAATTAACGGCATCTAATCCATTAATAACAAAAGCAGAAGATGCTGATGTTATAGATGTTTGTACGCCATTGGTTACTTCAACAGTAAATTTTTCATCTGGTAATTTATTAACAATATCGCTAAAGAAACGAGCAGGTTGTAAAACGATTTGTCCAGGTGTATCTATAGAAAGGTCTGCAGATTCATCTGAGACAGTTAAAAGGGTTTCGATGGAAATATCAGAGTTACTCCCAGTCATTTTAATTCCTTCAGAGTCAGCCATCAATTTTATTCCAGTTAAGATTGGAATGGTTGCTCTAGATGAAACAGCTAATTGAACATCTTTTAATTTTTTTAAGAATGTTGCACGATTGACGGTGAACTTCATAGTAATCCTCCATTATTTAATTTAGTAACCTAATACGTATTATATATTAATATAAATACTTAGTAATAGTAGTAGGCCCTGTGTATACTGTGGAAAACAGAAAAAACGTCTAGAAATAAAGCTTTTGCACATGTGAATAAGATGTGGATAAGTCTGTGTTTAACTTAACCGTTTATCCACAGGACATGATTAAAGACTTTTCTTAATTTCTTCGATTTGCTCTCGCATTTCCCCATTTTCTTCTTCATTTAATAATTTTTTTATCTTTTCGTGTGCATGAATCACTGTTGTATGATCTTTACCACCAAATTCTTTTCCGATTTTAGGAAGAGAGGTGCTAGTTAATTCTCTTGAAAGATACATAGCGATTTGGCGCGGAAGTACGATCTGTCTAACTCTTTTTTTCCCTTTTAAATCAGTTAAAGAGATTTGGTAATATTTACTAACTTTTTGTTGAATGGAAGCAATAGAAATATTTTGTTTGCCATCGTTTTTAATCATGCTCTTTAAGGCGTCTGCAGCAAGACTTGTTGTTATGTCATTACGTTGTATCGCAGAGTAAGCTTGGACACGAACGAGTGCACCTTCTAGTTCTCGTATATTTGAGTCAATCTGTCCAGCAATATAACTTAAGGTATCATTTGGTATTTCTAAACCTTCAGCATTCGCTTTTTTACGCAAAATCGCTATACGTGTCTCAAGATCTGGGGGAGTGATATCTACTGAAAGTCCCCACGCAAAGCGAGAAACCAAACGTTCTTGAAGTTTTGGAATTTCATTTGGTAAACGATCACTCGTTAAAACAATTTGCTTGCGGTCATCATAGAGTGCATTAAATGTATGGAAGAACTCTTCCTGCGTTCCTTCCTTGTCAGCAAAGAACTGAATATCGTCGACTAATAATAAATCGACATTTCGATAATTCTGTCTAAATTTTTCTTGCGTACGATTTTGAATAGAATTAATAAAATCATTAGCAAAATTTTCACTGGAAACATATTTTATCCGAGCATTCGGATTGATCTGTAAATACTGGTGCCCGATTGCATGCATTAAGTGTGTTTTCCCTAAACCAACGCCACCGTAGAAAAAGAGGGGGTTATAAATTGTCCCCGGTTCTTCTGCAACAACTAAAGCAGCAGCATGAGCCATTTGATTTCCTTTACCAATAACAAACGTATCAAACGTATATTTACTGTTTAAAGTACTTGATTTATTTTCAGAAGTGAACGGATCAACTTTTTCATTTGTATCTTGCTCCATGAAAGTGGCCTGTTCATCTGCTGTAACAAATAATGGGGAAATTTCTCGTCCTAGATATTCATATAAGTATTCAACAACTTTAGTAGAAAGGTTATTTTTCCAGTACTCTTTATGCAGAGTGGAAGGGACCTCAATTGTGATTGAATTATCAGAGAGTCTGACGAGGCTGGCACTTTGAATCCATGTGTCATAACTAACTTTTGAAAGAGTTTCTTTAAATTTATCCTGAAGATATGTCCAGACTGTATGTATATTATCCATTATTTTCCTCCTCGCCCTGAAGTTACTTTTTTCATTTTATCATGTTTTGAATCAGTTTTCCACAAATGAGAGAAATTGTTAATAAAAATTCCACAGCATGTAAAAAAAGATATCCACAGCAATAAAATAAATGTGGATATACATTTTCAAATAACTATTATTCACATGAAATGTGGATAACTACTATGTTAAATGTATTGCTACAGAGCTTTTTACAACGGTTATCCACAACCTGTATATGCTTGTGTGCAGCTTCAATTAACACCGTGTGCAACTGTGGATATTCTGTGAAAGATTACGTGGATAAAAAATAGTAAAGAAGACTTATACTTCACATGTGGATATCTTTTTGGTATAACTTTTTCTTTTAATTGTGAACGTGGGAGAAGAATGAATAGATTTATAGTGAAATAAACTTGACAAAAAGTGAAATGTTTTCTAAAATAATAGAGTCTGTCTATATAGTTTAAAGTAATAGTCTGATATTGCTTATTATGAGTACAGAAGACATAAGGAAAGATTACGGAGGTGTTTGCCAATGGCACAAGGATTAACATATCAACCAAAAAAACGTAAACGTCAAAGAGTACACGGATTCAGAAAACGTATGAGTACTAAAAATGGACGTAGAGTATTAAAAAACAGACGTCGTAAAGGAAGAAAAAGAATTTCTGCTTAATGACGCTAGGCGACGGAAGCTTCTTGCTGGAATATCGGGTGAGAGCGCGTTGCCTTTTTTTTATGTAAAAAAAGAAATTACTTAGTTAATAGAAAGAGATGGGACATTAATGAAAAAAGCTTATCGTGTAAAAACTGAAGCAGACTTTCAAAAAGTCTTTCATCAAGGACAGTCAATGGCTAACCGCCAATTTGTGGTTTATAGCCTGAATAAAGAAAAGCAAGCTCACTTTCGCGTTGGAATATCGGTTGGAAAAAAATTAGGAAATGCGGTTGAAAGAAATTCAATCAAAAGAAAAATAAGACATTGCCTGATAGAATTCGATCAAAAGGATTTAATTAAAGCTGAACTAGATTTTATTATTATTGCTAGAGCGCCGGTTAGTAGAATGGATTATCATGAAATAAAAAAGAGTCTTTTGCATGTATTGAAGCGAGCTCATATACAGAAAGAAAATTAAATTAGAAATTTTAAAAATAAAATTTAAAGATGTTTGAGAAAAGAGGAGAAGTACGTGAATTTTTTGAAGAAACGTAAGCGATTGCTTTTAGCGCTATCGATGCTAGGGTTAGTTGTTTTTTTATCAGCGTGTGGAACAGATGCAGTAACATCAGAAAGTACAGGTATTTGGGAAGGGGTAATTATTTATAATTTTGCCCGAGCTATTATCTGGGTTTCAAATTTATTTGGTGGAAATTATGGTATAGGGATTATCGTTGTTACAATTATTATTCGAGCATTACTTATTCCATTTACACATTTTCAACAAAAAAATATGCAACAAATGAATGAAATCAATCCTCAAATTCAAGAATTGAGAGATAAATACTCAGCAAAAGATCCTGAAACACAAGAAAAATTAAGGGAAGAACAACAGCGTCTTTATAGTAATGCTGGTGTCAATCCATATATGGGTTGCCTACCAATGCTGATACAAATGCCTGTTTTTATCTCTCTCTATCAAGCTGTTAACCGTACGCCTATTCTAGCAACAGGTGATTTTTTATGGGTGAACCTGGGAGAGCCCGATCCATATTTCCTTCTACCTATTCTTGCGGGGATATTTACACTAGGCAACTCTGTTTTAATGAGTATGGGAAGAGCACAAGCGGGCAATAAGATAATAACTTATGTCATGCCTTTGTTCATTGTATTTATTACTTTGCGCTTATCGAGTGCTCTGGCTCTGTATTTCACCGCTTCAAACGGATTTGCTGTTGTACAGACATTACTCTTCCAAAATCCATTTAAAATGAGAAGAGAACGCCAGGAAAAAGAAGAAAAAGAACGGGAAGAAGAGCGTCAGCGTAGACGCGCATTGAAAAAAGCACAAAAGCAAAGAAGAAATGTGAAGAAATAAAATTCATCTGACTTATGCTTATTTATTTGGTAAAATATAGATGAGTAAAATTTGGAATGGAGGATAGAATTCATGAATGATAAATATACTGCACAAGCTTCTACAACGGAAGCAGCTATTGAAAAAGGACTAAAAGCTTTAGGTATAAATAAAGCAGATGCAACAATAGAAGTCGTACAAGAGGGGAAGAAGGGCTTCATAGGAATTGGACAAAAAGATGCGATTGTTGTGGTAAAAAAGACTAATACTAAAGAAGCTGTTGAGGAATTATTATCTAAAGAAGTGATGCTGGGTGAAGAAGAAACATCAACTATAAAACCTTCCGAAAAACGAGAAGAGAAAAAGACACTAAAAAAAGATGATGCAGCGTTAAATAAAAAAGATACTACAGAGTCTATTGATGAAACAAAAGAAATCAATAAAGCTTCGAGCATGAATGAAACCGAAAAGAATGAAACTAAAAAGGTAGAAGTAACAAAAAAGGAAGATCAATTTAATGAGCAGGATGAAGCGGCTGTTAAAAAAGTTTCAAAATATCTGAAAACTGTCGCTACGAAGATGGGAGTCGATGATGTTTCTGTCAACGTAAAGCGCGATTACAATCGAGTGAAATTCTCGATTGAGACAAAAGATGCTGGCTTAATTATTGGTCGTCATGGAAAAGTTTTGAATAGTTTACAGACCTTAGCACAGATTCAGATGCATCAGGAAGCAGATAATAAACTGTACGCTAAAGTGGATGCTGAGAATTATCGTGATCGTCGTAAAAAGACAGTTGAGCAATTGGCGACGCGTACGGCTGAGAAAGTAAAGAGAACAAAGCGACCTGTTATTTTAGAACCGATGCCTGCACACGAACGTAAGCAAATTCATCGTTATTTAAATAGATTTGGTGGAGTACAAACACATTCAGAAGGTAAAGACCCTCACCGTTATTTAGTAGTCGAACCTTTAAAAGAAGAGGAATTTACGCTTTAAAAATTAAATAAATTATTTAAGAGCTCTTTAGGCCCATGTCTAAAGAGCTCTTTTTGTTGCTGGCCGTTAGTTTAGCTTACCCAAGTCATCTAACAAACGGTCACGTTTTTTCCTTAACGGTTCAAGCAGAGGAAAACGAAGAGAATATAGACAATGAACAGCTGGAAGAAGAACAGAAAAACGATAATCAAGCACAGAATGAGGAAGAAAAGGCTCTGGAAACCGTCGACGAGACTAATGAGAGTCCAACGCTTTATTCCGATGAAACGGGACAACTCCAAGTCCAAACCACTGGCGCTGACTTACAGGCAGATATTTATCTGGTGATTCAAGATGAAGACGGAACAGAACGCACGATTTACATTTTGCCTTACAGCGACAGCAAGAATGATAAACGAGTTACTGCAGGGACTTACACGATTAAAGAGATTTATTTACTGGACAAGGATTATGACGAGACATACGATTTTAAGCATAACGATAAACTGCTTGTTTTTCCTGATGAAAAAGTCTTTTTTGATATTGAAGTGATTGAAGTCAAAGAAAGCAAGCCGAATGCGTTACTAAAAGAAGAGAGCGACACCGTCGATCCAGAAGCGACTGACGTAACAAACGAGGAAGAGTAAAATACAGGCAGCGAACAGATTGAACCAGAGGAATCCGGACTCAGTTTGTCATCAATGGTTGGTATTGGTGCCGTAATTATTGGAGCGATTGGATACACGGCTCTTAAGTATTTTGGGTTTTTAGCTAAATAATAACGAACAGAAAGAGGGACTCTAATGGAAAATTTAATCAGTGAAAACATGAAAGCAAAAGCAATGACTAAACGCGAAACACGGATAGATAAATTGAAACAAGACATTAAAAAAATGAACGCTCAACTCGCTGAACAAGAAGAACTTTTAAAAGAGGAACAACGACGCGTAATTGAGCGTAGCCTGATGAATTTAAATAGAACTTTATCTGTAGATGACAGTCAGCTGACGTTCGATGAAATCATTCAATTTATTGACTTTGTCAAAAACGACAAAGATTTATCTCTTGAAGAAACTAAAGCCATGATCGATAAGATGAAACCCAAAAACGACAATCAAGCCGAACTGTCTCACCCAGCCTATCACTAGAAAGAGGTTAAAACCATGATCATTCCTTGCCAATTACAGCGTATCGAACACGGACGTACCACGCTTTATGACTATAAAAATAAGGAAACGTTTGTTATTAATCTGACGAAACAAGATCAAAACTTTTATACGGAGATGTTAGACGAAGCGACGGATGGCGACTTGCCCGAGTATTTACAGACCGAGAATCCTTTGAATCCCTTTGTCTTTTACGATACAGCATCAAACCAGCTAGTCAGTATGCCCGATGACGATCGATTACCGTTATTTTATTAGAAAGGGGGGGACTTGAATGTCTAAACACACAACAATGATTGATACGTTGACGAAAAAAATGAATGAGCGCCTCAAAGACTACCGAACGAATCCAAAAGACGAATTGGAGCTGTTAAACTACATTCGGACGTTTTATAAGTATTCTTTGAAGAATGCTTTATTGATTGAATCGCAATACGAGGGAGCCATAGGAGTTGCTTCATACAAAGAGCATAAAGAAAAAGGCTATCACGTTCAAAAAGGACAGACAGCCATTCGTGTATTAGCCCCAAAGCTGCAGGACATGTTTATTGATGAAAAAAGGTAAAAAAACCACTTAAATATGCCACGCAAGTGCAAAAACAAAAGATACAGGCTAAACAATTAACCGTGATAAAAAAGGACTTGAGAGGCTATGTGCCTGTTCCGGTCTTTGATATTACACAAACGGATTGCCCAGAGCAGGATTACCCCAATTTATATCCCAATCGTCCGCAAAACTTTACGTTTGAAGGAACTGACCAGGAGTTTAGCCACTTCTACCAAGCGGTTAGAGATTACGCTGACGCGCAACAAATCCCGGTTTCTTATGGCGTGATGAGTGACAGTGTGCGTAAAGGGTACTATGCCCCTCTAAAAAATAAAATCGTCTTAAGAGAGGGTTTAACCAAGCAGGAGCAAGCGAAAGTGTTGTTGCATGAGTTAGCACATGCAAAAATGCACACGGTTGATAAAATGAAAGACAAAGAGAGTGCTTTACGTTCGAGCAGTATCATTGAATATCAGGCCGAAATGACGGCCTATTTGATTAGTTCGTCATTCAACTTAGACACCGAAGATTATTCGACGCGTTATTTAAAAAGTTGGACGTCTAAAGAAGCGATCGAACCAGACGTTTATGTACAAAGCCTGGAAGAGGTGAAAGCCACAACGAAAGATATGATCGAGCAAATTGTAGATCGCTACAATGAGCGACAGTTGGAACAAGAGAATGCCGTTACCTTAACAGATCCTCACGCGTTTAAACACTACATTGATACGTTATACAAACATTATGACCAGGCAGAAATAGTGGTCTTTTTGAATGAACAGATGGCAGTTATTGACAGTACTCTTATTTTTCCAAATTCAGAACAGGGAGGAAAACTACCCCTTATTGTAGATAAAGCCGAGACGTTAGCTAGTCACCATATTGTTTACTTAAATAAAGAGACAAAACTAACAGACGGCCAGGTCTTAGAGGCTTTTACTAAGGCTCCCATGATTCAGAAACAGTTGAGTGAGAAAAATGTAAGCTTAGCCGATTATTTCGTTGCGACAAAAGATAGTTTGCATTCGTACCAAATGAAACAGGTTAACGATCAAAGTAAAACAGAAAAGTCTAGTTTCAAGAAACTGTTAGATCAACCGCAACAAAAAAGAAGGGAGTCTCAAAATAAAAGCCACGTTATAAAACAATTATATAGATAAATATGCATAATGTTTCAACCTTTTACGTAATGAAATAGTTATATTAATAACCTGAATAATACGTAAAATTAACAAAATCTACTAAGAATTGCTTAATAATAGACTAAATTTAAGATCGCATTCCCATCTGTTAAGTGAGGCAAAAAAACCCCCATTCTGCTATGGTAAAGGTGACTAAACCAACCATAAGAAAGAGGAGTTCTTCTCATGGATAGTTTACAGAAAAACAAGTTAAATTCAATCCAAATAGTGCTAGGCAGTAAGCAATTAGCCTCACAGTCAGTCGTCAATCTCAAGATTCCTCGATCGTTTTACTGAAGAGAATATGAAACAATTTCAATCATTGAATCTAGTATTAATTGACAAAGCACGGCTGATTCGCAATGACACCGAGTTAATCATCGATATCGATTCGACTCATTCAGATACCTATGGTCGTCAAGAACAAACAGATTATAATGCCCATTATCAAACTTATGGGTATCACCCTCTCATTGCTTTTGATGGACTAACTGGGGATTTCTTAAAAGCTGAACTACGTTCAGGTAACCAATACACATCCAAAGGAGTAAAGAAGTTTATAGACCCACTGTTTGATCACTACTCTAAGGCTTTGCCTCATACCGATATTTTAGTTAGAGGGGACAGCGGATTCGCCACACCAGAGGTATATGAGTCCTGTGAAGCCAATCATAGTCACTATGTGATTCGATTAAATCGATTAAAGAACAATAGACGCTTAGGTCTGCTGGCTGAACAATCCATCTTGTATGGATATAATCAAAATTGGGAAGAGCGAGAAGTCCAGCATTTTTCACTGTCTTACCAAGCTCAATCATGGTCGAAACCTCGTCGTATCTGCATTCGCTCCGTTCGCAAAGGAGGAGAGCTGCTCTTCAACCATACGTTTATTGTGACTAATCTATCAGAAAATGTTTCACCTAAAACCCTCTTCTCTCTATACAGTAAACGAGAGACAATGGAAAACTATATAAAAGAAGCTAAAGCAGGCTTTTATTTTGACAAAACCGACAGTCCACGCTTCTTAGAAAATCAAGTCAGAATGATGATTAGTGTCCTAGCTTATAATCTTGTTAATTTTCTAAAGA
>NZ_FNYW01000033.1 GCF_900109085.1 Alkalibacterium gilvum
TGAAATTGACGATTGTGAGGCTAATTGTTTTCTGCCTAACACCATTTGAAAGACTGGATCCTGTCGTAACAGATTAGCTGACGAGTCTGCCGAATAACCAGCAATCAGTTGCATAATGAGCTGTTCTAATATCGCTAAATTATCATGCGTGTAGTAAGCACGGTTATCTTTAATGTCCAGAAGTGATTTTGCCAAATCAGAAAACTTGAAGGTATCCATTACTTCTTTAACTAAGACTAAACCCGAATCACTCGATAAACGACCACCTGTATGCGAAATGATGATGTTTGAATTGAATTTTACCTGGTTTTTGTGTAAGCTAATCATGAAGAGAACTCCTTTCTTATGGTTGGTTTAGACACCTTTACCATATCAGAATGGGGTTCTTTTTTCATCACTTAACAGGTGAAAATGAAAAAGTAAATTTAAGCTGCCGTTAGGCAGTTGGCACATGTTTCAACGAAAAGTATGAATTGTTCAGGATAGATTATATATGAGAGAAATTACTTAGCTACTTTTGATTCAAGACCTTCAGCTTTTAAGAATTCACTTAATGGAATTAATTCTTCAGCTTCATATTTTTCTTTATAATTTTTGATGTCTTCAGCGCTGTATAAGGCTGGGTCTAATTTCAGTGTCTCTACTGGAATTGGACGATCTTTAGTAATTTTAGCATCTATTACAACTGTATTACCTTCTTTATAAGCTTTAACAGCATCAGCCATAACTTGGTCAATATCTTCAATACGGCTTACTGTGAAGCCAACTGCACCTTGAGCTTCCCCAATTTTAGCATAGTCTACATCGGTAAAATCAGTACCGAAAGTATTTGTATTTGTATCTTCATATTTGTTCTTAATGAATGCATATTCAGTGTTAGTGAACACGATGTTTATAACAGGCATGTTGTAACGTACGTTAGTAATAATATCTTGGTAGTTCATTGAGAACGCACCATCACCCATTATGTTAAAGACTTGACGATCAGGGTATACATTCTTAGCACCAATACCACCAGGCAGTCCGATACCCATCGTTGCAAACAATGGAGACGTTCTCCACATATTTTTAGGTGTCATGTGTAAGTGACGGATAGATGTTTGAGTTGAGTTACCAACATCGATTGAATAAATCGCATCTTCGTCAGCGTATTTGTTGATTGCGTTGTATACTTGATAAAGTTGTAACGCTCCAGCTTCTTTAGTTTCCAACTTAGTCATGTAGTCACGCCAATTTTGAATATTTTTCAGGTTAGCATTCCACCAAGCTGATTCTGGAACAGCTGCTACTTTGTCAAGTAAAGACTTAACGGCTTCGCCTGCGTCTCCAAGAATAGCAACATCCGCATTATGACGCTTACCAAGCATTGTTGGATTATTGTCAATTTGAATAAATTTTTCAGTATTTGAGAAAGTATTTTCAATTTCTGCAAAAGGAAAGTTTGACCCAACAAATAAAATTGTGTCTGCTTCTTTAACTGTTTCGTTAGCTGGCTTCCAACCAACACGGTATGTTGAACCAGTTAACGCTTCAAAATCATATTCGAACGTTTCAAAGTTTTTACCAGTTGTAATGACTGGCGCTTTAAGTTTACGAGATAATTCTTGAACAGCTGGACCATGTCCCATTGTTCCAACACCTGCGTAAATTGCAGGACGTTTGGCACCGTTTAATAATTCAACTGCCGCATCAATATCCGTTTCATTAAGCGCTGGAGATACGTAATCACGGTAGCTATGACCTGAAGAATAGAATGCATCACTATCGATTTCGTGGTAACCAAAATCACCAGGAACTTCGATTACAGAGACACCGCGTTTAGAAATCGCTGTACGAATAGCGTCGTCAATCATTTTAGGTAATTGTTCAGCATAAGCAACACGACGGTTATATACTGCAATGCTAGCGAACATTGGATTTTGATTCAATTCTTGGAACGCATCCATATTTAACTCTTTTTGAGGGCGAGATCCTAAAATAGCTAAAACGGGTGTGTTATCCATGGCTGCATCATAAAGACCATTGATTAAATGAGATGCTCCAGGACCACCTGAACCAACACAAACAGCCATTTTTCCACCGAATTTACGTTGCATTACGGCTGCCATTGCGCCAACTTCTTCATGTTTTACTTGAACAAATTTAATATTAGTATCTTTTTGTTCACCTAAAGATTCCATTAAAGGAGCGAGCGTCCCTGAAGGAATTCCATAAATTGTATCAATTCCCCAACCTTCTAAAACTTTTAGTGATGCTGTACTAACTTTTGTTTTTCCACTTGTCATTCAAAAATCCTCCTAAATAAATAAATAAAAGATAAATCCTTAGATATCTTAGCATGTTTCATACAAGAGTAAAAGAAAAAGGGTTTGTAAAACTTAATTTTGTCATTTAACGTTCAGAAAGGTTGTAAAACGAGTTGAAAAACTCATTAAATTCTAACAATACAACAAAGTCATGAAGGAGTAATAAAGGTTCTGCAAAGAATGAAATACGTGCCCTCCAGTGAGATTGGGAAGTCACGAAGGGTGCGCAAGATAGTGATACGTGCCTCCAACGAGACTGAGACGCCACGAAGGGCACACAAGAATGAAATGCGTGCCCTCCAGCGAGACTGAGAAGTCACGAAGGGTGCGCAAGATAGTGATGCGTGCCCTCCAGCGAGACTGAGACGCCACGAAGGGCACACAAGAAGGAAAAGCGTGCCCTCCAGCGAGAATGAGAAGCCACGAAGGGCACACAACTGAAAATATTAATTATAGAGCTGCTCCATAAGCACTTAACGTGACGATATAAAAGTAAATAAGTGTCGTAGCGAACTGCCTTGAATATCCATTGCATTAAGACTAAGATATACAAGAGAGCAAGAAAACGAATAATCAAAATACGGCCAAAAAAGGAAGGTAATCCATGTCAGTTTTAGAAGTCAAGAACCTACATGTCTCTATTGAAGATAAGAAAATATTAAAAGGCGTGAATCTCACGATGCGAACAGGTGAAATTCATGCAATCATGGGCCCGAACGGTACGGGTAAATCAACACTTTCTGCCGCAATCATGGGTCATCCGAGCTACGAAGTCACAGAAGGCGAAGTGCTTTTAGATGGAGAAAACATTCTGGAAATGGAAGTAGATGAGCGTGCACGAGCAGGTCTATTCCTAGCCGTTCAGTATCCAAGTGAAATCGCCGGTATTTCAAATGCTGAATTTATGCGTGCAGCCATTAATTCAAGAAGAGCCGATGATGATAAGATAGGCGTTATGGCTTTTCTGAAACAACTGGATAAGAAAATGGCTCTTTTAGATATGCCGGAAGAAATGGCGGAACGTTATCTAAATGAAGGCTTTTCCGGTGGAGAAAAAAAGCGTAATGAAATTTTACAACTGATGATGATCGAACCGACCTTTGCGATTTTAGACGAAATCGATTCTGGACTGGATATAGATGCACTACAAGTTGTATCAAAAGGGATCAATGCGATGCGTGGCGACGGCTTTGGTGCACTGATCATCACACACTATCAGCGCCTTTTAAACTATATCACTCCAGACGTCGTTCACATTATGATGGATGGTCGCGTCGTAAAAACTGCCGGCGCGGAACTGGCACAGCAACTTGAAGCAGAAGGATATAAAGGATTGATGGAAGAACTAGGATTAGATATCCAAATTGAAGAGGACTAATTTTGGAGGAGGCTTAATATGGAAACAAAAATTAAAGACTATTTAACTTATAAAGATGCTTTAACAGCCTTCTCACGTGGTTTAAAGGAACCAGAATGGATGCTTGAGATGCGTCTTGATGCATTAAATGACATTGACAAATTAGATCCTCCAGTTATCGAACGATTGCGCTATAACCGATGGCTACTTTGGCAAGTACCGGATCTGTCAGGGGCGAAAGCTACAAATACCATCGATCCGTTTGAATTTATTGAAGACAAGGTGGATGCGAATCGTGTCGTTCAAACCGGAAATGATACAGTCATCAAAACGTTATCTGATACGTTGAAAGACACAGACGTCATCTTCACCGATATGCACACTGCCTTAAGAGAACACCCCGAGCTAGTCAAAGAGGCCTATATGACTAAAGCAGTGAAGCCTGATAAGCACAAAATTGCAGCTTTTCATGCGGCATTTATGAACTCCGGACTCTTTTTGTACGTTCCTAAAAATGTTGAGATCGAAGAACCATTAGAAGCTGTCTTTATTCAAAACAGTTTGGTTGAAGATTGTTGTGTTAAGCACGTTCTGATTTACGCAGACAGTCAGTCAAAGTTTAATTATGTAGAAAAGTTCCTGACTAAGGGCGAAAAGAAAAATGCTGCAAACATTATGGTGGAAGTCATTACTAAACCAGGTGCACAAGTAAAATACAGTGCCGTGGATCAATTGGGTGAACAATCGACGGTTTACTTTACCCGAAAAGGACACACGGAGCGCGATTCCCATATCGATTGGGCAGTCGGTGTCATGAATGGTGGGAATGTTGTGGCTGACTTTGATACAGACTTAGTTGGCGAAGGCTCATCGACTGATCTGAAAGCTGTCAGTATAAGCAGTGGCCGTCAAGTTCAGGTCATTGATTCCAAAGTTGAAAACTACGGGAATCATACAGCAGGTAACATCTTCCAGCATGGGGTTATTTTAGATCGCGCTACATTAACTTTTAATGGTATTGGACATATTTTAAAAGGTGCTAAAGGCGCAGATGCCCAGCAGGAATCCCGTGTGCTCATGCTTTCAGACAAGGCACGCGGAGACGCTAACCCTATTCTTCTGATCGACGAAAATGAAGTGACAGCCGGTCATGCAGCGAGTGTCGGACGTGTTGATCCAGAAGAAATGTACTATTTGATGAGTCGGGGGATCGAAAAAGCCGAAGCCGAACGCTTAGTTATTCGTGGATTCTTAGGCAAAGTGATACAAGCTATCCCACTGAAAGGTGTGCGTCAAGAATTAGTCGAAACTATCGAAAGGAAGTTGACAATCAGATGACCCTTCAAAGTGAAAAGTGGAAAAAGGATTTCCCTATTCTCAATCAAGTCGTCAATGATGAACCTTTAGTTTATTTAGACAATGCGGCAACGTCACAGAAACCCACCGCTGTTCTCAATGCTTTGGACACGTATTACCGGACTTCGAACGCGAATGTTCACCGTGGCGTACACACACTGGCTGAACGAGCAACAAGGCAATATGAAGACGCCCGCGAAACGGTAAGAGGGTTCATTAACGCTAAAGAAGTCGCAGAAGTATTATTTACGCGTGGAACGACAACGAGTCTGAACTGGCTGGCCCAAAGTTTAGGAGAAGCTGTTATCCAGCCAGGGGACGAGATTGTGATTTCTTATATGGAACACCACTCCAACATCATCCCATGGCAGCAGCTGGCCAAGCGTAAGCAGGCAAAACTTAACTATATCGAACTAACTGAAGACGGACATCTTGATATGGAAAGTGTTCGGCAGAAAATTACTGATAAAACGAAAATCGTATCACTGACACATGTTTCCAATGTTTTAGGCGTGATAAATCCAATAAAGGAAATCGCTGACTTAGCACATTCCAAAAATGCATTAATGGTGGTAGATGGTGCACAAGCTGTTCCTCACATGACTGTCGACGTAAAAGCCTTGGATGCAGATTTCTACGCATTCAGTGGGCACAAAATGCTTGGTCCAACAGGCATTGGTGTTTTGTACGGGAAACGTGAGTGGCTGGAGAAAATCGAGCCCGTCGAGTTTGGTGGAGAAATGATTGACTTTGTAGGCTTACGGGAGAGTACTTGGAAGGAACTGCCATGGAAATTCGAAGCAGGAACACCGAATATTTCAGGTGCCATCGGACTGGCGGAAGCCATCAACTACTTGGAAACGATCGGAATGGATGCCATAATGTCTCATGAACAGGAAATCGTATCGTATCTCATGCCAAGACTTTTAGAAATTGAAGATCTGACTATTTATGGACCAAAAGATACAAAAGACCGAGCGGGTGTGATCGCCTTTAATATCGAAGGAATCCACCCCCATGACTTGGCAACCGCTATGGATATGGAAGGCGTCGCTGTAAGAGCCGGGCACCACTGTACCCAGCCCTTGATGAATTATCTCTCGCAAACCGCAACCGCACGCGCGAGTTTTTATCTATACAACACACTTTCAGATGCAGACAAATTTGTCGAAGCACTTTTAGCCACAAAGGAGTTTTTCTTGTATGGCCTTGACTAAATTAAATCAATTATACCGGGCAGTCATTGTTGATCATTCAAAAAATCCACGCAGAAGAGGAACGCTAGATAATAAAACGACCCAAATCGAAATAAAAAATCCGACTTGTGGTGATGTGATTGAGATTCAACTCGAAATCAAAGATAACAAGATAAAAGATATACGTTTTGACGGCAGTGGCTGCACGATCTCACTGGCAAGTGCCAGTATGATGACGGATTCTGTTATGGGCAAGACTTTGGAAGAAGCGCTGTTGTTGTCTGAAGATTTTTCTAGCTTGGTTCAAGGCAAAGATCCCGAACATGAAGATGATTTAGGTGATGCGGTCATGCTTTCAGGTGTAGCCAAGTTTCCGGCACGTATTAAATGTGCGACTCTGCCATGGAAAGCGCTCGAAAAAGCTCTGACCAGCGAAGACCAGTCGGGGATCGACAGCCAGCTGAAACACGATAACTAAAATGTATAGCTAAAATAATAGTCGGTTCAATCATTGTAAATCGACTAATGCAATAAGTTTTTAAGTCAGGAAAGGAGACAGCATATGACTCACGTACCAGAAAAAAGGGAATACCAATATGGCTTTCATGATGAAGTAGAATCTGTTTATGATACTGGTAAAGGGTTGAATGAAGACATCGTCAGAGATATCTCTGCTCGCAAAGAAGAACCGCAGTGGATGCTTGATTATCGGTTGAAATCATATGAACACTATAGATCTCGTCCGATGCCGGAGTGGGGAGCAGACTTATCGGATGTAGATTTTGACAATTACACTTACTACCGTAAAGCCAGTGACAAACCGGCCCGTGACTGGGATGATGTACCGGAAAAAATCAAAGAAACATTCGACCGATTGGGCGTTCCTGAAGCTGAACGGCAATTCCTGGCAGGTTCAGGTGCACAGTATGAATCAGAAGTCGTCTACCATAATATGAAAGAAGAATTTGAAAAACTGGGTATCGTTTTTACAGATACAGACACTGCTCTTAAAGAATACCCGGAGATTTTCAAAGAACACTTTGGTACCGTCATACCACCAACAGACAATAAATTAGCAGCACTAAACTCTTCCGTCTGGTCGGGAGGGACATTTATCTACGTCCCTAAAGGTGTAAAATGTGACGTGCCGCTTCAAATGTACTTCCGTATTAATAACGAGATGATGGGACAATTCGAACGGACACTGATCATAGTGGATGAAGGCGCGAGCGTGCATTACGTTGAAGGGTGTACTGCACCAACCTTCTCATCCAGTTCACTGCATGCCGCAGTTGTCGAAATCATCGTCAAAAAAGATGCTTACTGCCGTTATACGACCATTCAGAACTGGTCCGACAATGTGTATAACTTGGTGACTAAACGCGCTCATGCTGCAGAAGGAGCAACCGTTGAGTGGATCGACGGTAATTTGGGTGCGAAGACAACGATGAAGTACCCAAGCATCCACTTAAACGGACGCGGTGCACGTGGAACAACGATGTCGATCGCCATGGCCGGTGAAGGGCAAGTTCAAGACACTGGAGCTAAAATGATTCACAATGCTCCCAATACTTCCAGTTCGATTGTTTCTAAATCGATCGCCAAAGATGGCGGCGCTGTAAATTACCGTGGACAAGTCACGTTCGGGAAAAATTCAGCTGGATCGATTTCTCATATTGAGTGTGACACCATCATTATGGATGAGCTGTCAAAATCTGACACAATCCCTTTTAATGAAATTCATAATTCAAACGTGTCACTCGAACATGAAGCGAAGGTATCAAAGATTTCAGAAGAACAGCTTTACTATCTGATGAGTAGGGGGCTCGACGAAGAAACCGCGACAGAAATGATTGTCATGGGATTCGTCGAACCATTTACCAAGGAACTCCCCATGGAATACGCTGTTGAACTCAACCGCCTCATCAGTTATGAGATGGAAGGGTCAGTGGGTTAATAAAAACTCGGAAGCCTCGCAGCAATGCGAGGCTTTTCCTTATAGTAAAGAGTTTTACTAAGCACTAAAAAGACTGGCCAGTCTTTTTAGTGCTTAGTTCATGGCAAATAGTTGTAGGAAGTGAACATAAAACCGTTATTGAGACTAGTTGATAGCGATGTCTTTTTAGAACTAGTCCTTATCGCAATATTGAGACTAGTTCAACGAGAAAATCTGACTGAAGTTGCTTCAAAAAGCTAATTGCGACCAGTTTATCTCAGGAAATAATATTTACTAGTCACTAAACGAGTTTAGTAGCGACTACTTCAGCTTCATATTCTTCGAGAACTGGTCGCAAAGATAGTAGGTCGTAAATTGATGTTCCATTACTGTTTGTAGATCTCTTTTTTAAATTGTAAGACTTCTATTTGTAATTCTTTTTTCAGATTATCATTCTACATTATTTCAAGAAGTTTGTATCCATTGTCATACCACTCTTCGGAATCAGTTTCACGGAGCAATTCCTTTAATAATCCTTTGCGAACATAGCAAACAGCCAAATGCATTGTCAAATTTTTGGAAATACAAGTGGGAATATATCTATCTACATCATCCAGTGCTGCTTCATAGCGTCCATTTTCTATCAAAAGAAGCAACAGATTCATTTGAATACTTATAGATAAATTATTGACACCTCTCAACCCTTTATATTTTTCTATCTGATTAACAGCTAAATGGCAAATCGAGACAGCAGTATCAATAGGAAACAGATAAAGTATATTATTAATAACTTGAATATCATAAAGATACCAGTTGTCATAGTTCTCTAAACGCTGCCATATGGTTTTAACCTTTTCTTTAGCTGCTTCGAAATCGTTCTTCTCTCCAATAAGGATCAAAGAATCATATATTGCTAGAATTTCTGATTCATGAGTATTCAATTTCTCTTTTTTCTCTAACATAATTTTATATTTTGTTATTAGTTCAATGTCGTTAAATCTTAAATTATTTAGTTTACCCATGTAGGAATTGGTATACTTCTTATAACCATTCTCTATATACATAAACTCATCGACTGACATATCGAGACAATTGAGTATCACAATCATTTTGGGAAAAGAAATCTCGATGTCTCCTTTTTCAACTTTTGAATAGTTGGATTGTGACATTATATTTTTACATACTTGTGACTGAGTGAGACCGAGACTTAACCGTATATTCTTAAGCGTTTCTCCTATAGTATTTATTTTCCCCATCTCCTTACATTCATATATAACTATTATAAAGCATACTATATACTGCATGCTATAATAAAATTGAAAGGAGGTGGATTAGGTGAAAAGGATAATGCTGTTGTCAATATCTGTATTAATGTTCAATATATTTACTATAGAGAAAGAGTATAATATACCGAGAGATCAAATTACAGAAAAAAATAAAGATGGTGAGAGAGAAATGTTTTATCCAACCGGTGTATATTTCCCCGGAGGAATTGAAGACGAAGAACTTCCCTAAATTACTATTTAATCTCACTAGTGTTGCATTTAATTTGGATGTTTATGTAAAACAGGGGGGGACGAACTGTTCACCTAAATATTTTTAAATTTACATTACAAAAATATCACACATAATAGTTGAAGGTGAAAAATAGGTTAGTATGCCTCAATAACTAAAATGTTTGAAAGGAGATATAATATGTCTACTAAAAAAAGCTTCTTTGTTCTATTTTTCATAGACTTAATTCTTATCGGAGTATATACTTTATACATTGTTATTCCTGAGGAGCTTTACCTAGGATATTATCCGATAGGTATCATACAAATTATTCTGATGGTAGGAACTATAATATCTTTAGTTATATATATTAAAAACTGGAAAATAAAATCTAATAAGGGGAAATTAAAAAAGCTTCTTCTTATTATTGGTTATGTCATTTCTATTATATGGATGGTTTACAGTTTATTTATTTGGTATGCATTTTTACCAAGATAAAAATATGAAAATGGAGGAATTTGATGAATTTTAAGAAGAGTTTTATTTTGTTGAGCACTCTCACTCTTTTAAGCCCAGTTTTAATGAATGTAGATAATGTTTCTGCTAATGAGAAAGTTACCAATGAACAACGATACGTTGAAAGAGAGTCACAGAATCTTAATGATACATTCTTAGATGTTTACAACACTGCAAAAAAACTAAAAATAGAGGAAATACAAACGGATGAAGAAGCATATGCTTTTCTTCTCCAAAACAAAAAATATATTTCTATTACTTCAAATGGTCAAATTAAGGAAGATTATAATGGGCATCCTATATTAGAATCCCTTTCGACTGAAGAAATAGAGACTGTTAAAAACTTTGTATATAGAATGAATTCTTTAGTTGCAAATCAAGCCATTTCGATTGATCATGATTTGGTATTTAGTGTTATGCAAAACATAGAGCCTAAAGTTACTATGAGACCTCAGGCAATAGCAATAATAAACATAATGTATACTACTAGAAACAATAAAAACACTTTGAAGTCAGTATTTAATAATGCTCCTTTTGGGACAAGACACGCGGTTGCCGGCTTGTATTTTGCTCAAAGAGTAAGAACAGGTGGAGCATGGGATATGAAAGCACAACTAGGAACCAATACATCATATTATATTGATGACTTAGGAACAACAATGACTGGAGAGACAATTGGCAATTTTCATTATGGATACGTAGGAAGAGCTGTTTTTAGTGGTGCTACTTTGAAAAGTGCTGCAGGAATGTATCAAGTTATTAGTGGAACTTCAAGTGTTAAATACTACTCTTCTTTCTTTGACGACCCTAGAGATCAGGCTCAAATCCAAAGAGGAATCGATATGTATGATAGAGAACATTGAGAAAAAATATATTGTAAAACATCTTAGTTGCTGAATGTACCATGCCGCAGAAGGCGCGACGGTCGAATGGATCGACGGGAACCTGGGTGCCAAGACGACCATGGAATACCCAAGCATCCACTTGAACGGACGCGGCGCACGCGGAACGACCATGTCGATCGCGATGGCCGGCGAAGGACAAATTCAGGACACTGGAGCGAAAATGATTCATAATGCGCCAAACACCTCCAGCTCGATCGTTTCTAAATCGATCGCCAAAGATGGCGGGGTAGTCAACTATCGTGGACAAGTCACGTTCGGGAAAAATTCAGCTGGATCGACTTCTCATATTGAATGTGACACCATCATTATGGATGAGCTATCGAAATCTGACACCATTCCTTTCAATGAAATTCATAATTCAAACGTATCACTTGAGCACGAAGCGAAAGTATCTAAAATCTCAGAAGAACAGCTCTACTATCTCATGAGTAGAGGCCTCGACGAAGAAACCGCCACAGAAATGATCGTCATGGGATTCGTCGAACCATTCACCAAAGAACTCCCCATGGAATACGCTGTTGAACTCAACCGTCTCATCAGTTATGAGATGGAAGGGTCCGTGGGTTAATAAAAACTCGGAAGCCTCGCAGTAATGCGAAGCTTTTTCCTAATTAATAGAAAAGTTTATCTAAAGGAGTTCGGCGTAAATAAACTGAAACGCCTGAAGGTAACCCAAAAAATCTCGCTCATGAACCTTTAAATGATATACTGGTAAACATAACTGCTGAAATCTTAATCAAGCAAGCACAAACGTTCAGTATGTATTGAAGGAGGACCTATGTTTTATTTGTTTTTAGCCATTTTATGCAGTGCGTCGATTGCACTGATTTTTAAACACACAGAAAACAACAACACCAATAGATATGTCATCACGAGCGCCAACTATTTTATAGCTTTTGTAACAAGTTTCATCATGATTCTGTACAACCGATTGTTTGATGGTGTGGTCCGGGAAATGCCGTTTATTGATGATGTGAAATTATTTATAGAAAATGACCAGCATATTCTGTCGCCCTACTCGAGTATTATTTGGGGAATCATTATTGGAGGAATTGCCGGGGGATTCTTCTTTCTTTCCTTTACATATTATCAAAAGAGTGTCAGGGACAATGGTGTAGGGATATCTGGAACGGTCGCAAAGCTTGGGATACTTATTCCAATGATTTTCTCGATCCTTATCTGGCGAGAATTTCCAACGACGATTCAATGGGTCGGTATATTATTGTCCTTGGTTTCGATATTAGTAATCAACTTGTCCAAAAAGTCGATTAAAAATTTTGATTTCAAACCGACTGTATTACTGCTTTTCATTTTTGGCGGGATGGCTGAATTTTCCAATAAAATTTATCAGAAATATGCCTTGAATGAGTACAAAGATATTTTTCTTTTTATGATATTCTTTGTCGCCTTTTTGATAAGTGTAACCTATACCTTGAAAAGAAAAGGAAAAGCAACAATCAAAGATATTCTCACTGGTTTTGCAGTTGGCGTACCTAATTTATTTTCATCCTACTTTTTGATACTTTCATTGGGGACACTGAAAACGTCTGTTGCTTTTCCGATTTATAGCGCCGGAAGTATCGTTTTGATCAATATCGGTGGCTTGCTTATTTATAGAGAGAAAATCGCACCTAAAAATCAATTGGCCATCGCCATGACGATTATCGCACTCGTTTTAATTAATGTTTAAAAGTAAAAGAGGCACACTGTCTATCATTGACAGTGTGCCTCTTCGCATTACAATTCATCGTTTACTTAATATCTTTATACTCTAGTTCCAGAGCCCGTTTTACAGCTGGTCTATCGCCGATTCGGTTTGCCCAATCCATTAAGTTTGTATAGTCATTAGCTTTCAAGAACTCAGCAGCATCTCCGTAAAGAGACCCTTGAACAAGGCGTCCGTACCAAGGCCAGATAGCCATATCTGCAATTGTATACTCATCGCCATTGATGTAATCTTTGTCAGCTAAGTGCTTATCTAAAAGATCTAATTGGCGTTTCGTTTCCATTGTGAAGCGATTGATTGGATACTCCTGTTTTGTTGGAGCATAATTATAAAAATGGCCAAAACCACCACCGACATAAGGGGCTGAGCCAATTTGCCAGAATAACCAGTTCATCATTTCAGTCTTTCCAGCCAAGTTAGTAGGCGCAAAGTGATTAAATTTCTCAGCTAAATGTAATAAGATATTGGCAGATTCAAAGACACGAAGCGGTTTATCCTGAGAATAATCAACCATAGCTGGTATTTTTGAATTAGGGTTAATATCCACAAAATCGCTTCCGAACTGATCACCTTCACCAATATGAATTTTATATAAGTCATATGTCGCTTCCTTAACGCCTGCTTCATTCAATTCTTCAAGCATGATTGCGACTTTTTGCCCATTTGGCGTACCTAAAGAGTATACTTGTAAAGGCTCTTTACCTACTGGAAGTTTCTGTTCAAAGCGACTCCCTGCGATAGGCTGGTTTCCAAAGGCATTCTTTTCTTCTTTATTCCATTTCCAAACATTTGGGACATCATAGTTCGACATGTAATCCTCTCCTTCTATATTCAGTATACTTTTTTTCTACTTTTAAACAAGAAATAGAGCGCTTATCTATGACTCGAAGGGGTAAAACAGTAGCGACTAAAATATTCTGAATTTTTTTTAATTTAGTCGAGCACGACTTATCATTCTATGCTAGACTGGAATAACTAATTACTTTATATATATGGAGATGAAGACAATATTAAATTATAGAGGATATGCTTTACTAACTTTTTTCTCAGCGACGACAGCTTTTGCGATCAGTTTTATGCTGAAAGCATCTATAGGAGTCAGCCCATTTGATGCGTCAAACCAGACTTTATCATTTTTATCGGGTATCCAAGTAGGAACCGTTTCGATTATTGTGAATTTATTTTTTGTCTTTGGACAATTTGTTTTGGATAGGAAAAATTTTGGTTTCAGACACTTCATGCAAATTCCTTTAAGTATGCTAGTCGGCGTGCTTGTTAACTTTTTCTATTACGATTTATTTGAATCCGTTGAATTTAATAACTATATCGAATCTTTCATTGTGTTTTTCCTGGCGTTGACGGTAGTTACCTTTTCAGTGAGTGTGGTTACTGTTTTAAACCTTATTACAAATCCGATTGAAACGTTCTGTGTGGCTTTGACGAAACACATACGTCTAAACTTTCCTGTACTCAGACAAATTGTAGATATTTTCTTTGTTAGTCTTTCGCTTGCGTTAACCTTCATATTTGATCTGCCGGCAACAGTGAGAGAAGGAACGGTCATCACGATGCTCATTTTTGGACCGATGATGGGCGTGTTTATTAAATACATCTACCCTGCATTAACTAAAAGAGGAATTATTGAAGAAGTTAAAATTTAAAGCAGCTTTATAAAGGGTTTTTTAATTCTGATTCACTTTATCCTGAGTTAAAAAGCTGCTATTATAATGTTACTTTAATTACAATAAAGATAAGCGTTTTTCGAGTTACTTTGCTTGAAAAGGTAAGCCACCTCTATTATGGTTAACTAAGATGATCATTTAGGCAATGATAAATAATATAGGAGGATGGATAAAATGCAATACGGAGAAACGAAAGAAGTTTTAAATCAATTAACAGCGGACTTATCACAAGCTTCTGCTGCGATTCACCAAATTCACTGGTATCTGCGCGGTGATGACTTCAAAAGATATCACGAATTAATGGATGACTTCCGTGAAGATGTGGAAGAGCAATTGGATGAAGTTGCTGAACGTTTGATTATTATTGACGGTTCACCTGTATCAACACTTGAAGAATTTGCTGAAAAGTCAACGATCGACAGCATTCCTGGTGAATGGGGCAAGCCAAATAGCGAACACATAGAACGCTTGGTTTCTATTTTCCGTGTATTGGTTTCCGACTATTCTAAAGGAATCGAAGTTGCCAGTAAAGAAGGCGACGATGTTTCAGAAGATATATTTATCAACGCTAAAGGTGACTTGGAATTGCATATCTGGATGATGCAAGCTGAACTCAACAAAGCTCCAAAAAATGATGCATAATCGTTTATAACGGTAATAAATCAATACTAATTGAAGACTGATGTCTTTTTGATTTCATGGAACGATTGGTAAAGGAGAGTTTCAAATGCATGGAGATTTTAAATTTAATCTTATGAGAATGAATCTATTGAAGTTAGGCGAAAAAGAGAATATAAAGCTGAATAACTTGGATGGCTTTTTTGAAGATAAAGGAATATCGGATGTTTCATCTAAAGAAATAAAAGCGCAGCTGGAACATTTGGCTAAGGAAAATTATCTATCTGAAAAATCAGACAACGAATATGAGTTAACTGGAGAAGGTAAAAAAGAACTTGCTGAAGTAAAAACAGCAATCAAAAAGTTTTGAACTGAATGAACGTTTAATGAAAAAGTAGCGGTCGCCTGTTTTTATGGTTATCGCTACTTTTTTTATATTCACTTAGTTTTAATCATTGCCAAATCCTATTCCGACTTCATCCACATACGTCCACGTTTTTCCATCATCGACCGACTTGTACAAGGCCTTGGCACCTGAATTATAATCCCCATTTGGGTCCTGGCCGACAGTGACGTAAAGCTCATCGTTTTCTTCGTAAGGCATATCGGGGAATCGAAAAGGATTATAGGTTTCATCGTCGATCAAAGGAACCTGTACATCTGGAAAAGTTACAGGCGAAATGATTTCTCCGCCGTTTTCCGTTCTAAACAAAGTTGCTTGGTCTCTGCGGGCAATAGCCATAAAGCCAAAGTCTTCATTGAAAAATTTCAATCCCGTACTGGATCCAGATCGGCCATCAAAGGGATCAGGATTAACTGATACCCAACTCTCGCCAGCATCCTCAGTTTTCTCTAGACCATACCAGCGACTGCCTGTAGCCGCATCAAGAACAGCTAGCCGGTAACCGATCTCTTCCGTAAGATAGTACATCTTCTGATCTTGTTCATCCACCTGATAGCCAATTTCTGGTTTTTCACTTTCCGGATCGATGGGTTCAGATAGAACATTTAAAGAGCTGTCAATGTACCGCATAGGTGTTATTGTTTCTGTTTTTCCAGATACATAAACTGAAACAGTGTACCCAAGGATTTCTTGATCATATAATTCAATTCTTATAGGTCCGCCGCCATTGCCTAAATAATAAATACCTGTATCGTTGGTCCCCCACGATCGGTAACCGTCATAATAAATGCCAAATACTTCCTCAGCAGGCCACGTTTCTATAGTTTCTTCTAGAGATAGCTGATCCAACGTATCAAACAGTGGAGACAACAGCATATTGTTACTAAGAACTTCTCTGTCAGGATTTTCTCCACTATTAATAGTCAGCTGATTCGGTTCATCCGAGTCTGAAATGAGAAACCATTCAAAAACACCTTCTTCATTTTCTCCCGTAACAGCAGCATAAAAAGAGGTCAGTTGGCCACTTCGATCAAACTCCAGGTCAAACTCATTGTAAATATATAAAGGATCAGGTAAATCGACTTCTTCGTCAATCATAGTAAATAATTCTTCAACGGACTGATCAAAAACGTTGAAATTCTCGTAGTCGACCGTTTTAATATATAACCATTCCTCAATATTTCTGTTCAAAGGCGATCCAAAGGCTTGAGCAATTTGGTAAGTCTTGAAGCCAGTAAAGAGGGTTATGCCGATTATTATTGTCAAGGCAGTCCAGAACCAGTAAGTAGCTAACTTTAATTGAGACTTCTTTTGAAACACAGCTCGCTGTTGTATTTTCTTTTTAAAAATGAGGCAAACAATGAACCAGAGGAGCAAACTACCACCAAGTGTAGCTAAAATAGGGGCCCTTCTAGCTGTTCCGCCGTAATCGAAATAAGTAAGCAGGATGGATGTAAAGATGAAATAAATAATGACGACAATAGGGTTGAGTAAAAGTGCCTTAAAAAATGGATGCTTCTTGATAATGATCTCTCACTTTCTTGAAAATATATTTTGTTATACAAGGGTCTCACAATGGTATTGCTTTTACATTCAGTATAGACTGATTATAATGAATAGTGAAGAGTTTAAACTCAATTAGGAGGAAGACGAATGGCTATTTTTTCATCAGAGGTTTTTAAAAATCAACATGCACTAGTAACCGGAGCGACAGGGGGGATTGGCTACGAAACAGCGAAAGTACTGGCTCGAATGGGCGCTGATATAACGATCACTGGAAGAAAAGAGGCTATTTTAAAGCAATTAAAAGAAGTGATTCTAAGCGAACAGACACAAGTTAACATAGACTATGTTGTAGCAGATCTGGCTGAGAGTTCAGACAGAGAAAAATTGATTCGATCTGCACAAAATACTTTCGGACCCATATCCTTATTGGTAAACTCAGCGGGTATTTCTGGCGGAAGCATCGTGGAAGAGTTATCTCAAGACGTACTCGAGCGTATTATGCATCTGAATTATACTGTCTCGATTCTTTTATCTCAAGAAATTTATAAAACAATGAAGGAAAATGAAGTCGGCGCGATCGTTAATGTTTCATCCTTATCAGGCCTTCGAGGGACATATGGTGGGGCTGCTTATGTGGGTTCCAAATTTGCGTTAAATGGCTTTACACAATCTTTTGCTTTAGAAGCCATCAAGCATAATGTACGTGTCAATGCTGTTTGTCCAGGTTATGTCGACACAAAAATGGGAAGAGATGCGATTCGAAAAAAAGCTGACCGAGAAAATAACAGTTTTGAAGAACAATGGGAAATCGAAAGCAGAAATTTGCCTTCTGGACGTATCACAACCGCAGAAGAAGTCGCCAACACGATCGCCTTCCTGCTCTCAGATGCTGCAGAAAATATCGTCGGAGAAGCCGTTAAAATTTCAGGTGGATCAGTTATGCGTTGAAAAAAATTATAGGGCAGATTCTTCGTAATCTAGTTTAGAAACGTGTTGTAATACTGATATTAGAACAAGTTTCTCATTGCTTACCTCAAAAAGGTGTTGCAATAACGATATTAGAACAAGTTTCTCAATGCTTACCTCAAAAAGGTGTTGCAATAACGATATTAGAACAAGTTTCTCAATACTTACCTCAAAAAGGTGTTGCAATAACGATATTAGAACAAGTTTCTCAATGCTTACCTCAAAAAGGTGTTGCAATTATGATATTTTGACTAGTTAAATGAAGAAATCGGCTAAAAGTTGTCGCACTATGAAGATGAACGCTATTTTTGATTGAAAATCCTTAGAAATATTTCATTAAGGTATTAGTTTAAATAAAAAAGCAATGAGTATAACCTAACACCAAGATTTAAATAATGAAAAAGACTTATACGCATAAGTCTTTTCCTCTTTAATTATTTAAAGATAATGAGTAGACTTGCCGTAACTCGTTTTCTCGAACGTCGCATTTAAAAGCGTGGCGATCCTTCTCTTTGTCAGCATTTTACCACACCACTCATACATCAGATTGCTTGTAATAAGACTCTCGGGGAACAAAGTTTTAAACGCCTCAACTTGAGACAAAAATAAGACGCTGATTGAAGTTGACTTACCGCACGTTCGGCATTCTCCCTTTTTAGTCGTAATAGTCAAATCCAAAGATCCGCATTGACTACACAACAGACCCTTTTTCAATAATTCAAAACTATAGCAAGGTAACTGCCTTTGATAAGGCAGCTCCTTTTGCGTTTCTTTTATCAATTTTTCTGCAACATTATATACTTTATTCGTTATAGTTCCGGACTGGTGACTCACTGTATTAAAATGATATTTGAGCTGTGAAGGAAAGATAAAAGGATCCGTATTCTTTGCCTCGTAAAGAATAAAAGTAGGGTGAATAAATACGATAAATGATTTAATCGGTAAGGTAAGATTCCACTTTCTAAGAAGTTTCGACAATAGCATGGCTGTCCGACTTAACTGATTAACAGGATTCTCGATTTCCTGACCGGCAGCGGTAAGAAAATGAGTGATCCGATTTGTGAAATCACCTTTATAATTTTTAACTTCGTACAGATATAGCGTATCTGAAGTCAGCATGATCGAGTCAATTTGAAAAGAAGTACTGCTTAACATCAGTGATACATCATTTATCACTATGGCGTTTGTGGGGAAATATTTCTCCATATATGAATCAAATAAAACTTCTCCATTAAATCCTTTCGATAGAGTTGACATATACTGTTTTTCTGAAGAAGAAAGAGTCATTCGCTTATCAAGTAGTTCCAAAACTATTAGTATTTCTGCCTTTGCTCTGGCTTTAAGTAGTTCCATGTACACACCTCCGTAATTATACTATTGTCTTTTCAGTAATTTTCTCACTAAAAAAGATAAATAAATTTTAATTTGGATCGGGTATATTTAAATCAGATGCACCGGAAAAATTTGCCCGCGCCATCGTTCGTGCTACCACAAATTACGAAGACTATGAATTATTAGCGGAACTTTCTAAAGACTTAGTTGAACCGATGAAAGGGATCGAAATCAGTCATTTAGGAGAGAAAGAACGTAAGCAGGAACGCGGATGGTAAGCGTTGAGAAAACGGTCGGCGTTCTTGATTTGCAGGGTGCTGTCAAAGAGCATCTTCTTGCTCTAGAAACACTGAGAATAAAAGTTGTATCTGTCAAACGACCAGAGGATTTCAATACGCTCGATGGCTTGATCATACCTGGTGGTGAATCCACTGCCATTGGACGACTGATCTGCGAACAGGGACTGGAAGAACCTCTGCGTACCTTCCATAAAGAAGGGAAGGGTGTTTTAGGGCTTCCTTTGCAGTACAGATAAAACCCATACAACGCATGACTTAAGGCTTGGCTTTATTGAGATGGAAGTCGAACGGAATGGCTTTGGCAGACAGGTCCAAAGTTTTGAAACATCTATAAAATTTAAAGGTGTCGATCAAGAAGTCGAAGCTGTCTTTATTCGCGCATTGTATATCAAATCTGTGGGGCCAGGTGTCAAGACTCTAGCATGTGTCGATAATAAAATCGTTGCGGCAGGGCAGGATAATATTTTAGTTACTGCCTTCCATTCAGAATTGACGTATTAAATTATTTTATGACTCACTTTGTTGGAAAATCTGTCTACTAATTAACAATAATTAATAATAAAAAAGACTGAGAGCACGTTGCAAACAATGCTCTAAGTCTTTTTTAGTTTTGATTTCTCTAAAATTTATGGTTGTTCTTCAAATTCAATGAAATCTTTCTGATCGGTTATGATTTCACCATCACTCGTTTTTATAATAATATGTGGGTGGTCCGAACCATTTGAGTAGTCGGAATGTAGATAGAGCTGTCGGTAGAAGCTGTCCAGAAAGGCAGCAAGTAAGCCGTTTGTCATGTCAGCGTATTCAGAATCATCAAAGTTAGTCATAATAATTTCAATGGTGTCACCAGAAAAATCAACTGAATCAATTCTTAAATCCATATCTTCTTCCGCTTCATAGTCGGCATTGAAATTTTGTTTTAGCTCTGACAGACTGGATTTGAATTCTTTTTTAGATAAATTTACACCATCCCAGTCTATGTCTTCGAAGTCTTGGTCTAGGACAAGATCTAGATCTTCAGATTGGTCGGCAGTATCGCCTTCTTCGGATGTAACGATATCTTCGTCTGCATCAGTTGTTTCACTTTCTGTGTCTTCGTTTGTTTCCGACATATTATTGTCATCGGAAATTGATTCGTCAACATTAGTTTCTTCGCTAGTATCGGGTTCAGCTGTTTCTTCATCGCTGCCGCATGCTCCAAGTAATAAGGCCCCTGCTACTAATAAACCGAGGTATTTCTTACTCATGAATAATTCCTCCTTTTGTCTATAAAAATAATTGAAAAATTAAATTGAAAATAGATACTATGGAAAGGATATTTCAGCGAAGATTATTGAATGGTTATTAAAATAAGCGAAAGGGAACAGCGGTTGGAAAATAAAGTTGAATCCTAACAATACTAACCCAATCTTCTCATATTTAAGAAGATTTGTAAAAAGTAAGCTATATTTATGTTGGAAATATTAAGGGGAAACGCGATTATATTGACTTTTAGGTTGTTTACTTAATCAGTTTTACATAAAAATGAGGAAACTCCGTAAGCAAACGGTTTATCTCGATGAGTTTCAGGCAAAAAAAGGCAAAACTTCATACGAAAAGGCATTAGCTTACGAAGTTTTCCAAAAATGCCATCAAACTCCGTAAGCAAATGACTCTCTTTTATGAATAGATATTAAAATAAACTGAAAGACAGTAAAAAAGGATGAAAGAGCGTCTTTAATATTTAAATATAGACCAAAATTGGAAGAAATTATTTATAAATGCAGAAAAAAGAAAATACTTCAGGAAAATAAGTGACAGGTGTGTAACTATGTTGTATAATAAAGCTACGATTTATTTAATAAGAAAGAGGGAATATAAATGGGATTAGCACTAAAAGAGCTTCTTTATTCAAAGGGGCGATTTATCATGATAGGACTTATCATTGTTTTGATATCTTGGTTGGTTTTTATTTTATCAGGATTAGGAACAGGACTTTCGACACTTTCAACAGGTGTACTCAGTGAGGCAGAATACTCAGGAATCGTACTTGAAGAAGGATCGGAATTTAGCCTCTCAAAGTCTTCAGTTAATCGTTCATTAACTGAAAAAGTTTCTGAGCAAGAAGGCGTAACTGATACAACACCAATGAGTATTTTCAGAAATTCTGTGAGAAAAGAAGGAGCAGAGGATGCTGAAGATAAAATTACAGACATAGTTTTAATAGGTCTCGAACCGGATTCTTTCATGGAACCCAATATTATTAAAGGCGAAGCTTGGAGTAATAGTGATGAAAATCAAGTTATTGCCGATGAATCGCTAGAAAATGATGGCTATAAAATTGGAGATACAGTTGTTTTAGATAATACGGATAAAGAATTGACAATTGTCGGATTTACAGAGAATAAAACACTTTACCACCAATCAGCACTCTATCTTCCAATGGAAAACTTCCAGAACTTGAGACCATCTAGTCCAGATGATGCAGATGTTGAAGAGACAGTAAGCGGCATTGTTGTGCAAGGAACAGATGTAAATCTGGAAACTTTTTTAGAAGATGAAGAAAACGTAGAATACGGGACAAAAGAAGAAACAATTGAAGGCATTCCGGGATATGTCGCTGAAAATGCTACAATTATGCTAATGCTCTGGTTCTTGATGATTATTTCAGCTTTCATTTTAGGTGTGTTTTTCTATGTTTTAACTAACCAAAAAACGAACCAATTTGGCGTATTAAAAGCTATCGGTGGAAGCAATGGTTTCATTATACGTTCAGTTATTTCACAAGTCTTTATCTTATCTCTAGTCAGTATTTTAGTGGGTATTGGATTAACATATCTAACAGTACTCGCCTTACCAGAATCCATGCCATTCTATTTAGAAAGCAATATGGTTATTATTTATAGCCTGGTATTACTTGCAATTAGTGTATTAAGTTCTCTATTTTCAGTAGCTAAGATTACTAAAATAGATCCACTTACAGCTTTAGGGAGGGCAGAATAATGTCAGGAATAGAATTAAAAAATGTAACGAAACGTTATAAAGAAAACAAATTTGAAATCACAGCCTTAGAAAATGTTTCTGTACAAGTAAAAGCAGGAGAGTTCGTCGCAATCGTTGGGCCTTCTGGATCTGGAAAAAGTACATTTCTAAGTATTGCGGGAGCCCTTTTGAAACCGACAGAGGGAAGCATCATGATTAATAATCAAAACATCACAGACTTTGATGAAAAGCAATTATCTTCTGTACGCTTAAATCAAATTGGATTTATCCTGCAAACAGCAAACTTAATTCCATATTTAACTGTTTTGGATCAATTATTAATTGTTAAAAAGATGCAAGGCACTGTAACCAAAGAAGACAAAGCTTTTGCCTTGGAGTTATTAAAGGACTTAGGATTAGAGAATAAAGAGAAAAAATATCCTAACGAGTGTTCAGGGGGAGAACGTCAGCGTGTAGCAATTGCGAGATCCTTTATGAATGATCCTGACATTATACTAGCAGATGAGCCAACATCAAGTCTGGATACTGACCGTGGACATGAAGTTGTTCAGCAAATGGCCGAACAAGTAAAAACCCGCAATAAAGCAGCAATCATGGTTACTCATGACGAAAGAATGTTAAGCTACTGTGACCGTGTTTATCGTATTGTTGATGGTAAATTATCTGAAGAAGTTCGTACGCAAGAGGTTTAAAATAGAATTAAAAAAAGAGATTGGGACTCATTTAGTCCTGATCTCTTTTTTGTTCATTATACGTTTATTTTTTTTTGGAGCATACCATTAGCAAGTATTTCATGGATATAGCCAGCTCTTTCTGAAGAAGTTAAACCCGAACGATCCACAATCATTACGCTATGAAAAATCATAGAGATCAGTAAAGAAGTGGGGATAGATGCGTTAAAATAACCTTGATCTTTACCTTTGACGATAAAGGTCTTGATGTGATTTAATACAATGTCATGAAGTAAGTCGGAGACATTTTCGTCATCTTTTAACGACTTTCCTTGAAGACTTAATTTCTGAAGAAAGACATTAGAAAGATGATGGATATCGCTGTAATCAAAGATAAGTTGAAACATTTGTTTGAAATGTTCTTCTACATCATCAGACCATTCCATCTCTTCAAAATCCTGTAAAAAACGCTTCATTTTAAATGTTAGATAATCGTTTATGAGTTCATCCTTATTGGAATAATATTTGTAAATGGCTGTCCTTGAAACATTTAAGTGATCAGCCAGAATGCCAAAGGTGAATTGATCATAACCTGTTGTCATCAGCAGCTGATGGGTATGTTTAAAAAGGTCTTCTAGAGTTATTTTTTTCTTACGAGACATACCAGAGCATCCTTTCAAATAGTTTCTTCTATTATACCACGCAAAAAGCTGTTCTACAGTAGATATTGAATAATAGTGAAAAAACATGTTACCATACCCTATCCCTATGTTTTTGTAATAAGATTTTGCAGAAAAAATAAGAGGGGAATTTATGTTAAAGAGTTTTTGAAAATTAAGGATCAACTCCTTAAGCTATATAATCATGTTAAATAGTTTCTGAATATATGGCGTTCACTTCTAAAGTATGGGGGGGTGGCACGAATAGTTTCTAAAAGACTATAACAATCATTCAGTAAAGTGACATTTATTAAAAATAGAGAAGTTTTTTGCGAAAATACTTAGAGAAAATTTATTTGTTTTAATTAGAGGTAAAAAAACGTATAATGGAAAGATAAACAGATTTTGCTTGTTTTGATTTTTTGGAAAAAGCATTATGGTGGTAAGTCAAGAACAAAGATTAAGAGATTTCAGTAATATTCGATAAAAAAAGCCGCACTCAACTAAACCGTCACGTATCCGAAAATACGTTCGGTTTAACTTCCGGATATCCGCCCTTAAGAAAACACTTTTCTTAAGACTCTATCGCCTCCGATCTGGCGATATAGAGTTGGTGATTGCTTAGGAGTGCAAACACCAGACGCACAAATTTTCGTGCTGTTAAGACGAGGGCTCGCTTGTGCTGGGCTTTTGGTACTTCATTGTACTTTTTATCGTAGTAGTC
>NZ_FNYW01000055.1 GCF_900109085.1 Alkalibacterium gilvum
CGTTCGACTTGCATGTATTAGGCATGCCGCCAGCGTTCGTCCTGAGCCAGGATCAAACTCTCAATTTGATTGTTTGATGTAGCTCAATTTAAAAATTGTGAGTTAAACATGTTAACTCATTTGTGTTGTCTTGATTCAATAAATTGAATCGAAGACCCCTGCACATTTGGTTGTTTTACTTTGTTCAGTTTTCAAAGATCTATTTCATTCAGTTATTGGCGACGTGATGTGCCAACTCGTATAATACTACAGTGTTTCTTTTTTGTTGTCAAGAACTTTTCAAATTCTTTTTCGAAACTTTTCCAGTTGGAAGCGTTCCCTTCTTCTATACGACAACTACTTTAGTATAATTGTTCGCAAGATAAATGTCAACAAGAACTTTAACTTTTTTTCGCTGCAACTTTGTATTCCTTTTGCAACAACGAGATTAATAATACCAGTTTATTTATATAGAGTCAATAGTAAAATTGATCTAATTTTCATTTTCCCATGAAAACAAATGATAGTCTTGATAACCTTCCCCATTATAATAATTTTCAACTACTTTTTGAAAGCTAAAGTTATTATTTTTATAAAATTTATTAAGATAGGAGTTAGAAGCCACACAGTCTAAACGTAGCCCTTTTTTGTTTTCTAATAGGGCGATGTTTTTTGCTTTATCTATTAATATCCTTCCAGTACCTTTTCCATGTTCAGTTGTTGCTAGAGCTAGACGATGCAGATAAAAAAACTCTTTACTGTTATCTTCTCCCCATAAGTCTTTATCCCATATGGATTGTTCGCTCCATAAAGTAAATGTTCCTACTATTTTATTAGAGCGATATGCGAGAAAAACTTCTTGTCGACTTATAGCATCTTCTATATTATGTACATCTTCTCCTTTTAATAAACCAGCCCATTGAGTTGAGCCTTTAGAATTCAACTATCTTGCTGTGTCAGTCAAAAGTATTTTCACTATGCTTAAATCTTTTAATTGAGCTAATTCTACCTTGATTTTTTCCATTCCTCTTACTCCTCTACATAACTAATTTTTAAAATAAAGAGAAAAGAGCATATGCTCTTTTCTCAAATAGATATTTTATAGTCGTTTGTTCAATTCTTTTGCTAAATCTTCAAATCCTGGTTTTCCAAGTAGAGCAAACATGTTTTTCTTATACGCCTCTACACCTGGCTGATCAAATGGATTGACGCTGTTCAAATAACCAGAAATAGCTACAGCAATTTCAAAGAAGTAGAATAGATATCCTAGTGTATACTCTGATGTATCCGGAATAGTCAAAACAAAGTTTGGCACTTCGCCATCTGTGTGCGCCAGTACTGTTCCTTCAAATGCTTTTGTGTTTACAAAATCTATCTCTTTACCTTCTATATAACCTAGACCATCTAAGTCTTCTTTCTCTTTAGGAATTGTTAATGATTTTCTAGGTCGATCCACTTTTATTACAGTTTCAAACAGATTTCTTCTACCATCTTGTATATATTGGCCTAACGAGTGTAAATCAGTAGAGAAGTTTGCACTTGACGGATATAGGCCTTTTTGATCTTTTCCTTCTGACTCTCCAAATAATTGTTTCCACCACTCAGAAAAATATTGTAGATTTGGCTCATAATTGATAAGTAATTCTGTAACTTTCCCTTTTCTGTATAATATATTTCTTAAAGCAGCGTAATGGTAAGCACTGTTTTTAGAGATATCATCATTAGCAAAATCTTTACGTGCTTGATTCGCGCCTTCCATAAGTTTCTTAATGTTTCCTCCACCAACCGCAATCGGTAGTAATCCAACAGCTGTTAGTACGGAAAAGCGCCCACCGACATTATCAGGTATAACGAATGTTTCATAGCCTTCTGTGTCAGCTAAAGATTTTAAAGCCCCTTTTTCCTTATCTGTCGTAGCAAATATACGAGATTTAGCTTCTTCTTCACCATATTTTTCTTTTAAAAGATTTTTAAATACTCTGAAAGCTAAGGCTGGTTCTGTTGTTGTTCCAGATTTCGAAATAACGTTTACTGAAAAATCTTTGTCTCCAATTACTTCTATTAAATCTGATAAATAGGTGGAACTAATATTATTCCCAGCAAAGAATACTTGAGGGGTTTCACGTTTATCTGAACTCAACTCATTATAAAAAGAGTGGTTTAAAAAGTCTAATGCTGCTTTCGCACCTAAATATGAACCACCAATTCCTATAACAATCAAAATGTCAGAATTTGATTTTATCTTTTTGGCTGCTTTTTTTATACGGTCAAACTCTTCTTTATTGTAATCTTCCGGTAGATCAACCCAACCGAGGAATTCATTTCCAGGACCTATTTTTTCACGTAATAATTGATTTGCTGCACTCACTTGTGACTGCATGTGCGCTACTTCTTCTTTATTGATAAATTGATTAATTACTTTTGAATCATCAAATGTAATATAAGACATAATTTTCTCCTCCAATAATTTTATATTTTATATAAACAAGAATTGTGGAACTCCAGATATTTTCCAATCTTCCAATGTATAAATAATATTTTCTGAATTCACCCATGATAAATCACTATCATCTTTTAATAAATTCTTTGGCGACTCAAACGTTTCATTTTCATAAGTAAAAACAAACAAAGGAATGCGATCATCAGCGACAATTGCGTTAGTTAATTCATTTAATTCTAAATTTTCAATTTCTATATTAACAATTTCTTTTAATCTTTTTATTACACAGGCTAGTCCTGTCTTTTCCGGTTCAACAATTGAAGCGGGAAAAGAATACCCCTCTTTCTCTTCCTTAACTAAAAAAACATAACGACCGTCTTCATCTTTAACTAAAATAGTACTGGCAACATAATGGTTTTCCTTAATCACTATTATTTACACCCTTCTATGACTAAATTTAAAGATTGTCTACTTTCCTTTGACTTCAATTTCTCTAAGGGCACGTTCAATCCAGACAGGCATTATTTTATCGATCGTCTGAAAACCTATCCCCGTTTTTCGTCCGTATCTAGAAATGTTTTTACGATTTGAAAAGGGATGATATTTAGCTTTTTCTAGACTTCTCAAAGATAAGCTAATTTTAGATGAGTATTCATCTATATCCATTATCATGACATCAACTTCATCACCTTTAGACACTACTTCAGATATATCTTTTATATATCCGTGTTTTAACTCAGATATGTGAATAAGTCCTTGTGTGTCTTCATCAATAGAAACAAAGGCTCCATATGATTGAATCCCTGTCACTATTCCACTTACCCTTTGTCCGATTTTGTAGACCATGAACTCACCTCTTTACTTTCATGGTATTTTTCGAATTATCAAAAATAGTATAGCATGAATATACTTTTATTGAAAACTTTCTTGATGATTTCCCTTGATATAATGTTCGAGTTAAAACATACTTAGAGCATGAGTTCATATTAAAGGAGAGATCACATGGATTTTGAAAAAATAATTGATCGAAAACAAACAGATAGTGTGAAGTGGGATACGATTGAAGAGACGTTTAATCACCCTGATGTTTTGCCTATGTGGATAGCAGATATGGACTTCGATAGTCCAATCCCCATTAAAGAAGCTCTAAGAAGAGTCATTGACGAGGAAATACTGGGATATAGTTTTCCTGGGAATTCTCTTTTAGAAGCTATCATTGAATGGCAAAAAGATTATCATGATATGCGTATTGAGGAGAACGATATTCTCTTTTCACCAGGTGTACTTTCTTCCATAGCAGTAACTATTGCTTCTCTCACTGAACCCGGAGATAGTATTTTGATTCATGACCCCGTTTATCCACCCTTTTATTCGATGTGTGAAAAAAATAATCGACACATCTTTCGTAGCTCTCTAATCCTTTCAGAAGGTCGTTATGAAATGAATTTTAAGGATATGGAATCTCAATTCAAGAAAAAAAACATTAAGCTATTCATCTTAAGTAACCCACACAATCCTGGCGGTAGAGTGTGGTCGAAAGAGGAGCTCATTAGACTTACCGACCTATGTATTAAATATGGTGTGATTCTCATCAGCGATGAAATTCATAGTGATCTTGTTTATCATGAAAATACCTGTGTTTCTCCTGTAACTCTAAATGAATCATACAAAAATTGGATTGTGACACTCCACTCTGCAACTAAAACGTTCAATATAGCCGGTGTAAAAGCCTCTTTCATGATAGTATTTAACGAAATGCTTAAAAATAAAATTATAAAGGTTCAAGAAGAAACAGAGCTTGGAGTCATTAATACATTTGGTATGAGAGCGACAGAGGCTGCTTTTTCCAATTCAAGAGAATGGCACAAAGTGCTTCTTTCAAAACTAGAATCTAATCGCAGGATTGTAATTGATTATTTCGATAAGAATCTCCCAAATATTTCTTATATGAATCCTGAATCAACTTATTTGTTTTGGTTTAATGCTTCTAGTTTGGAGATTAACCCTAGCGAACTGAGAGGAACATTTGCCGATATAGGAAAAGTTGGACTTAATGATGGTATAAGTTACGGTCCGAACGGCGGACCTTACATGCGACTTAATTTCGCAGTCCCTGAGCCAATACTCATAGAAGGATTAAATCGAATAAAATCGGTCTTCGATCATTTTAGTAAATAATTATAATAAGAGCATTCCTCATCGATGAGGAATGCTCTTATTTTATAGTTCTTCTTTTGCCAAAAGTAAACAGCCAGTAAGTCCTGCATTATCCGATAACTTAGGTGGGACGATATACTCCTCTAAATCTGGTGTTTCTACATATCCGTTCATCAGCTCTCTATACTGTTCTCTTATAAGCGGAAATAGTTGTTTTTGGTGCATAACGCCACCACCGAGAATGATTTTCTCAGGTCCCAGTGTTAACGTATACGTCATTAACGCTTGCGCAAGATAATAGGCTTCTATTTGCCAAACTTCATCAGTATCAGTAAGTGTTTCAGCTTTTTTATTGTATCTTTTTTCTATAGCCGGTCCAGATGCAAGGCCTTCAAGACAATTCTTATGATATGGACATGTTCCGCTAAACGAGTCCTTCGGGTGAGGTTTTACTAATATATGTCCCATTTCTGGGTGGCTATATCCTTCGAGCGGCTTTTCATTTATCACTGCGCCGCCTCCTACACCAGTCCCTACTGTAAGGTATAAACAAGATTTCTCATCAGTAGCTGAGCCTTTTTTTAATTCGCCATAGGCAGCTGCATTAACATCGGTTGTCCAAGAAATAGGGATATTATATCTTTCTTTCATTTTCCCTAAAAAATCTGTATTTTTCCAACCTGGCTTTGGTGTTGATGTTATATATCCATAAGTTGCTGATTTTTTGTTTATATCAATCGGTCCAAAAGAACCAATCCCAATAGCTTCTAATTCATACTTATCAAAAAAATCAAATACCTTAGCGAAGGTTTCCTGAGGTAACGTTGTTGGTATCGATATTCTCTCAATATTTTCTAAATTATTATCACTTACAGCCAAAACAAATTTTGTTCCACCTGCTTCAATTGCCCCTAACATAGAATGCCTCTTTTCTTTTTTATGGGATGTTCTACAAGTTATCAACAATTTCTACTGATTTAATAGTGATGTCCTCATTTGGCTTGTCCATTGCATTTTTTTCCACGCTTTGAATGGTTTCTGCAACATTTTCCCCATCTATAAGCTGGCCAAACACTGTATGTTTTTGATCTAACCAAGGTGTGCCACCTTTTTCTTTATACGCTTCAATTATTGGTTCTGGGAAACCTGCTTGTTCTAACTGAGAGACCATTTGTTCTGGAATATCAGACATTGTCACTATGAAAAATTGACTTGAGTTGGTATTTGGTCCAGCATTAGCCATTGAAAGTGCACCCTTCAAATTAAACAGTTGCGGACTAAATTCATCTTCGAAATTTTCTCCAAAGAAGCTTTCTCCTCCCATGCCGCTTCCTGTTGGGTCGCCGCCTTGAATCATGAAATTAGGTATAACTCGGTGGAAAATCACACCATCATAGTATCCCTTTTTTGCTAGGCCTACAAAATTCTCAACTGTTTTAGGGGCTTGTTCTGGAAATAAACGAACCGTCATATCTCCTTTAGTGGTTTTTATAATCGCACCTAAACCTGTATTATTATTGTTAAGTTGTGGAAATTCATTCATATTAATTTTTCCTCCTACATTAGTTATATCCTAAGTTTAACCTAGTTTGATTATATTTCCAATAAGTTTTACTTCAATAGATCATTTTTCTGATTTTTTTCTTTTGTTCGTGTTATTATAAAAAGGTGCTCACATTTTTATAAAGGATGTTATTACATGAGACTTTTAGAAAACTTCCCGCTAGTTGCTGCTTTATCCGCAATTATTTTATCACAAATCATTAAAATTCCAGTTGCTTATTTTTTAAGGCGTCCATCAACAATTGCTTTGGCTATTTCAACAGGCGGCATGCCCAGCTCACACTCGGCTGGAGTGACCGCTCTCATAACAAGCTTGCTCATCGAGTATGGTGTTAACTCACCTTTTGTTGCTATTGCTTTTACCTTTGGGATTATCGTTATTTTCGATTCAATGGGTGTAAGGCGTCAAAGTGGTGAACATGGTATCATTATAAATGGATTGATTAGAGACTTTGATGATTTAAAAAAAGCTTTCTCAAAGTATCATCACGAAGAAGTACTGAAGGACGACGATGAAGAGTTGAGATCCAGAGGCTTTCTTGGACACAAACCTATCGAAGTCTTTTTTGGAATTATCTCAGGGATCATCATTGCTCTTGTTGTTAGTCTTTTTTATTAAAAACACTATTAGGTAGTTTACACGGAGGGTTTATGTTTGACTGATTCAAATGAAATATACGATATTACAATTATTGGCGGTGGGCCAGTCGGAATGTTTGCCGCATTTTATGCAGGTATGAGAAATGCTAAAACAAAAATCATTGAAACCTTACCTGTTCTTGGGGGTCAGGTTTCACTGCTATATCCTGAAAAAACACTTTATGATGTCGGTGGTTATGCAGGAGTTACAGGAGCTCAACTCATTTCCCAGCTTACAGCTCAAATGCAACACTTTAATCAAACAATTTGTTTGGAGCAAGAAGTAAAGACAATAGAAAAATTAGAAGATCATTTATTTAAAATAACGACTTCTAAAGAAATACATTATTCAAAAACAATTATCATAGCTACTGGACTAGGAGCCTTTAAACCTAGAAAATTGACTATTCCAGATGCAGAAGTTTATGAAGAAACAAATCTTCATTATATAGTGAAACAAATTGAGCAATATAGGGACAAAACGGTTGTTATTTGCGGTGGTGGCGATACTGCTGTTGACTGGGCACTTACGCTAGAACCTGTAGCTGAAAAAGTATACTTAGTCCATAGACGTGATCGCTTTAGAGCACACGAGGGTTCTGTTGAAGTATTAAAAGAGTCACGTGTTGAAATCTTAACTCCCTTTATTCCTTATGAAATGATTAGCGACAACAATACCTTAGATGCTGTTGTCTTTAAAGAAACAAAAGGCAGTGCATTGAAAAAAATCGATTTAGATTATTTCATCGTAAATTATGGCTTTGTTTCGAAGCTCGGCCCTATTAAGGATTGGGGCGTTACACTCGACCGATCAGATATTATAGTAAATAGCAAAATGGAAACATCTATCGATGGTATCTATGCCGTTGGAGATAGTATAACCTTTGACGGAAAAATAAAACTTATAGCGACTGGTTTTGGAGAAGCTCCTACCGCAGTAAATCACGCCATACATGCTATTTATCCGAAAAAACATACACAACCTATTCAAAGTACTACATTATCACTAGACAAATAAACTATAGGAGGAATATAACATGGTACAATCAGATTCAAAATTACATGAAGTCGCTTTACAAAAACTGAATGATAGAGGTGTTGAATTAAAGGAAATCGCTGAATTAGTTTATGATTTACAATCACCTTACCTTGCAGAACTTACAATGCAGCCCTGCCTTGAAAGTGTTAAAGCAGTTATTCGAAAGAGAGAAGTTCAAAATGCAATATTAACCGGGATTGAATTAGATGTATTGACTGAGGAAGGTAAACTTTCCAGTCCACTTCAAGAAATCATTGAGGAAGATGAAAGTTTATACGGTATTGATGAAATCCTAGCTTTATCTATTGTTAATGTGTATGGCTCTATTGGGTTCACTAACTATGGCTTTTTAGATAAAACAAAGCCAAAATTGATTAAACGTCTTGATGACCACACACATTCCAATAAAACACATACTTTTTTAGATGATATTGTAGGAGCTATTGCTGCTGCGGCCGCTAGTCGTCTAGCACATGATAATCCTGGGATCTCTAAAATAATGAAATAACTAGTGAAGTAGAATCGTCAAGACTGCTTTTGAGTCACATAAAAAATGGATAGTATTAAAGAGGCTGGGGTTATAATGAGCCGTGAGCCGACCCCCAAAAGTTAGACCTAAAAATTCTAACTTTTGGGGGTATTTTTATGGCTAAATATAGCTATGAGTTAAAAATGAAAATCGTTCAAGATTATTTAAATCAAAGAGGAGGATATTTATTCCTTGCCAACAAATATGGGATATCCAGTAAAACAACTATTCAAAAATGGGTAGCTAGTTATAAAGCAATGGGAAAAGAAAGTTTGAAACGCAGTCGTCAAATTAAGAGTTATTCTGTTCAATTCAAGAGAGATGCGGTAGAGTTATACTTAACTACAGAAGTGTCCTATCAAGATCTCGCTATCGCACTTGACGTGAACAATCC
>NZ_FNYW01000023.1 GCF_900109085.1 Alkalibacterium gilvum
ATTTTTGTACCGTTTTTAGTAATCGAGTGTTCCTCATTCATCGATCCGCAGTGATGACAAGCCTTCGGCTTGTATGTCAATGTAGCTTGATAAACTAAGTAGTTCGTCTCTTTTATCTTTTCTTCGGGACAAAGATAATTATTTACATCAAAAATAATGTTTTCATCTTTAATATTTAGTGAATTTCGTATAATATGAGAGTGGGTCATGTAGATTCTCCTTTGATTGGTTTTCGTCGACTTAATTATAAGGGAATCTACTGGCCTTTTTCTATTGATATACAAAAAAACGTGCCAGCGAGTTTTTAGAACTCACCAACACGATTAATTATAGAACCTTTCTTTTTAGGATCCTTTTTATTAGATATGTATTTAAATGAATTTTTGAAAAAGTTTCACATAGATTCTTTATGGCGAGTGTCTATTGTTTTAGTTGAGTGCGTCATATATATATTTGAAGATTAAGAGTTTTTTATTTTAAAACATTGTCTATTTGATGTGATTTTATCGTAATTTACATAAAAATCTGGTAAAATATGAAGGTGAAGAAACAAAAGGAGAGGAATGGTAAAAAAATGGAACCGTCCCAACTTATACCCATAATTAAAAGACTTGAGGCAATGCGCGAAGACCAAACAGGTGAATTACAGGTAAGACGCTTCGAGCGAAATGGCCAAGAAAAATGTATTGTACGTTATGATAATAAATCCAATATGTTTGAACTTGAAGATAGAATAAACAATCAGACCTACGAATTTGATAATATTGATTACGTAGCTGTAGAAATACTTGAGCTGATTCAGCCTGCACCAACATCTACTGAAAGGTAAGAAGTGCACAAAAGAAAGTGCTTTGTGTACTTTCTTTTTTTTAGGAAAACTTTTGCATTTAAAATGATTTTAGTAAGGAGTGATCGTATGTTTAATAGTTTTAAACCCACATGGATGGTTGAATCAATCTACCAGATAACACCTGAACAGTTGAAGAGTAAAAATATAAAAGCAGTCTTAACCGATTTAGATAATACACTTATCGCTTGGAATAACCCTGAAGCAACAGAGGAAACGATTGAATGGATCAAAACAATGAAACAAAATGATATTAAAGTGGTTATACTATCAAATAATTCAAGAAAAAGAGTAAAGAAAGTTGCAACGATACTTGATTTAGACTTTGTTCCTAACGCCATGAAGCCATTAACGATAGGGTTTAAAAAGGCAGTGAAGAAATACGCTTTTGACAAAGACGAATGGCTCATGGTTGGCGATCAGGTAATTACTGATATAAGAGGTGCAAATGAAACAGGATTAAAAACGGTCCTTGTAAAACCTATTTTAGATTCTGATGCATGGAATACTCGACTAAATAGATATATAGAGCTGAAGATAATGAAATATCTAATAAAAAAAGACCCCGAAATGAAATGGAGAGATACAATAGATGTCAGACGAATTACAGAATAATGATTTAAGCTGCATAGGATGTGGCGCTTTATTGCAATCAGAAGATAAACTAAAGTCAGGTTTTCTACCGGCTTCAGTTCTAAATAAGAAAAATTCAGAAGATCCTATTTATTGTAAACGTTGCTTCCGTCTTAGACATTATAACGAGGTACAGGATATAGAATTAAGCGATGATGACTTTTTGAACATGCTACACGAGTTAAGTGTAGAAGATGCTCTTATAGTCAACGTTGTAGATTTATTTGATTTCAGTGGGAGTATTATTTCTGGAATACAAAGATTTGCAGGGAATAATCCTATATTAATTGTTGCGAATAAAAGTGATTTGCTTCCGAAGTCTCTTCAAAATGGTAAGGTTCGTCAGTGGGTAACAGAGCAAGTACACAGTTATGGTATAAGACCTCAAAATGTCTACTTGACAAGTGCTCTAAGCAAAAAATCAGTAGAAGATTTTATGCAGAACCTGGATAAAGAGCGTCAAGGAAGAGATGTGTATGTTGTTGGAACGACAAACGTAGGAAAATCTACGTTGATTAACCAAATTATAAATATTGCTGCTGATACTGAAAATGTAATCACAACATCCTATTTCCCTGGGACCACATTGGGTAAAATTGAAATTCCATTGGATGATGATAAAATACTAGTAGACACACCTGGTATCATTCAAAAAAGTCAGCTGTCTCATTATCTAGATGCTAAAGATTTGAAGGTTGTAACACCAAGAAAAGAAGTGAAGCCAAAAACGTATCAATTGAATGATGATCAGACATTATTCTTTGGGGGGCTCGCACGTTTTGACTATGTGATGGGCGAAAGTAAAGAATCTTTCGTATGTTATGTATCTAATGAACTGTATACGCATCGAACGAAGACGGAAAAAGCGGATGAACTTTATGAGACTCAATTAGGCAAGTTGCTTACACCGCCAAATCTTGATTCAGCTAGCGAATTGCCTGCATTAAAGCGATACGAATTTAAAATAAAAGAGCCTTCTGATATAGTGTTCAGTGGCTTAGGATGGGTTTCAACAGACGCTTCAGATATTATTGTTGCTGGATGGGCTCCTGCAGGCGTGGACGTTACAATAAGAAAACAGCTTATTTAAAAAAGGAACTATTAAGAAAAGAGGATGAATATGAATTTTACAGGTAAACAAAAACGTTTTTTGAGATCAGAAGCAAACGGTTTATCACCTATTTTTCAAATAGGTAAAAATGGATTGACTGTTGACATGATAACGGAATTTCAAGACTCGATAGAAAATAAAGAATTAATGAAAGTTCAATTACTTCAAAATACAGACTGGACAGCCAGCGAAGCCGTTGCATTTATTGAAGAAAACTCAGATATAACAGTTGTACAAAAAGTAGGCAAAGTATTAGTGCTTTATAAAGCATCCGATAAGGAAAAATATCAGCGCTATTCATCTCGCATGCCTAAATCTAATCATTCATAAAAAGGAGAGAAGCAGCGTTGGTTAATAAAGTTACAAATGTTATGGAACCAGAAACTTTAACCGAGGTGTATGGGGCACTACCTAAAAGAAAAGTAGGCATTTTAGGTGGAACATTTAATCCACCGCATTTGGGACATTTGGTAATAGCAGAACAAGTGAAGGACCAACTTGATCTAGAAGAAATTCTATTTATACCAAGCGCAGAACCTCCACATAAAAAAGAAAAAAAGACAATTGATGGACAGCATCGCCTAACCATGCTGTCTGAAACAATTAAGAGCAACCAGGATTTTAAAATAGAAGAATTAGAGCTGAAGCGTGGAGGCAAAAGTTTCACACATGACACAGTTTATGAACTTAAAAATGCTAACCCTGATGTCGATTACTATTTTATAATTGGTGCGGATATGGTTCAAGATCTGAAAAATTGGTATAAAATCGAGGAACTATTAAGTATGGTTCAATTTGTTGCAGTGAATCGCCCAAGTTATAGTATGAATACTGGGTATCCTGTTATTGCAGTAGATGTTCCTAACATCGATATAAGTTCAACACTTATTCGCCAAAAAGTAAGTGATCAGTGCTCTATAAGATATTTAGTTTCTGAAGAGGTGGAGAAGTATATTGAAAGTGAAGGACTGTATAAAAATGAATGATACAGAAGTAGATTATCAGAATAATTATATCCGGTTAAACAGAAAAGAACTTATCAATATTATGAATGAATCTATGAGTTCTAGTAGATATCAGCATGTTTTAAGAGTTGAACAAACCGCTTTAAAACTTGCTGATAAATATGATATCGATAAGGAAAAAGTCAGTATTGCAGCTTTGGCTCATGACTATGCGAAAGAAAGACCTGATGCTGAAATGAGAGATCTCATAATTAGTGAAAACCTAGAATTAGATATGCTTCAATTTGGCAACAATATATGGCACGGTCCGTTGGGTGCTATGCTTATGAAAAATGAATTTGAGCTTGAGGACGAAGAGGTTTTAGAAGCAATCAAAGTGCATACTATCGGAGGTCCGATGATGGGGAGGATAGCTCAGGTTATCTATATAGCTGATTACATTGAGCCTAAACGCTCTCAAAAAGGAGTAGAAAAAGCGAGGGAACTTGCTGATTTGGATTTAGAAAAAGCCGTTACTTATATTACAGGGCAAACGCTAAAATATTTAGTTAAGAACAAAAAGAAAATATACCCTAAAGCTGTTGAGACATATAACACATGGGTAGCTAAAAATTAAGGAGAAAATAAAATGCAGAAATCACTTGATTTACTTGAACAAGTTGTAAAAGCAGCAGATTCTAAACAAGCAAATGATATTGTTGCTCTTGATATGAAAGAAGTTTCTTTATTAGCAGACTACTTTGTTATATTGCATGCTAATAACGAGAGGCAATTAAATGCTATTGCTCGAAATATTTTAGATGAAGCAGATGAACATGGGAATGAAATAAAGCGTATAGAGGGTAAAGACGAAGGAAAATGGATTCTTATTGACTTAGGTGACGTTATCATCCATTTATTTAATGAAGAAGAGCGTGAATTTTATAAATTAGAGCGTTTATGGTCCGATGCTGGACATGTAGATATTAGCAACTGGTTAGATTAATGGATTACAACTGGTTTGCGAAAGTTTATGATGATTTGATGGATGAAACATTATACCAGCAGTGGTTAAAGTATACTGAGGAACACATACCCAATGAAGAACAAATTTTGGAACTAGGTAGTGGGACAGGGATTTTAGGAATAAAATTAAAAGAAAAGGGTTATGATATATCCGGTCTAGATTTATCTGATGAAATGCTGAGCCTAGCGTTCAACAGACAAATGGAGTCAGGCGTTACATTTCCTTTGATTCAGGGGGATATGAAAAATTTAGCAGATTTACCCCTTTATTCCAATATTATCTGCTATAGTGACGCCCTTTGTTATATGAAGAATGAGAATGAGTTGTTATCGGTCTTCAAAGAAGTTTACAGCAAACTTGAAAAAGGTGGTATGTTTCTTTTTGATGTCCATTCAATTTATCAAATTTCAGAATTTTTAAGGACATCCTTTCATGCAGAGACAGATAATATTGTCTTTCTATGGGATAGCTTTGAAGGAGATCATCCGCACTCAGTGGAGCATCAATTATCATTTTTTGTGAACGATACTGAAAATAGATATGAACGCTATGAAGAAGTACACAAAGAACGAACTTATCCACTAGAAACCTATTCAAAGTTATTGAAAGAAGTAGGATTTTTAAATATAGAAATAAAAGCTGATTTTACAGAAGAAGTAACAGATGATAGCAAGCGCTGGTTCTTTGCATGTTCTAAATGATAAGGAGTTAGATAATGAAAATATGTGGCGTTGTAACAGAATACAATCCTTTCCACAATGGCCATTTATATCAGCTTGAAGAGGCGAAGAAAAAAACAGGAGCAGATGTAATGATCGTAGCCATGTCAGGGAATTTTCTTCAGCGGGGAGAACCGGCAATTATTGATAAATGGCAAAGAGCATCTGTGGCAATTCAACACGGTGCAGATATGGTTGTAGAAATCCCCTCAGCTTTCAGCGTGCAACCTGCAGATTTATTTGCAAAAGGCGCCATTAGCTTGTTAGTGAAACTTGGGATTGATGTCTTAAGTTTTGGGAGTGAAACAGGTGAGGGAAAAGATTTTAGCGAAGCTGCAAAAATATATCTTGAAAATGAAGAATTGATCAATAAAATCTTTCAAAAAAAACAAGCGCAAGAATTAACGTATGCTAAAAATATGAGCCAATTACTAAAAAAGTACTTTCCAGAAATTACACTTGATTTAACTCAACCCAATAATATGCTGGGATTTGCCTATGCTAAAGAATTACAAAAGAAAAGTGAGCCAATTAGCATTCAAACAATAAGAAGAAAAAACAGTCATTATCATGATCAAAAAGTAAAAGCTGATGATAGAATAGCAAGTGCCACTGCTATTAGAAAATTACTTTTGTCTTCTGATGAATGGTTATATAAAAAAAAGCTCCCTTTCCCCAAAGAGACACAGCTCTGTTTGCATCAGAGTAAGCTAGTTCATTGGGAAGATTTCTTTCCGTATTTAAAATACAAAATATTAACTGCCTCTCTAGAAGAATTAAATCAAATCTATCTAATGGAGGAAGGGCTTGAGTATAGGATTAAAGCTGTCATTAAAGAAGCTGAAAGCATGACGGATTTCTTAACAAGGCTCAAGACGAAACAACTTTCTTGGACGAGGTTACAACGTCTATGTTTCTACATTCTTCTTGATCAAAAAAAAGAAGAAGTTGAGGGTAGGTTGAAAAAAATAGATTACATTCGAGTTCTTGGTTTTAACAAAACAGGGCAGGCCTATCTTAGTAAAATGAAAAGACAAATTAAAACACCACTTATTACTAACGTTAATCAAAAAAATAGCACACTACTCTCTTATGATATCACTGTAGGTAATGTGTATAGGTTAGCGGACAGTTGTAAGATAAAAAGTCAAGATTTTAGAAGAAAGCCTATAAAAATTGATTGACATAACCTTTTTAAACTAGTATAATTATTTTTGTTGCTTAATTAAACAATTAAAAAAATCGTAATGTTTGTGCCTATAACATTATTTGACAAAGGACGCTTAGCACTGAGGTGAAGTCTATGAAGATAAAATGGGCATTAAATGAATTGAAAAAATATCAAGATTCTCCATTAACTATAGATGGTACTGTTGATTTAGAAAAGTCTTTGAAAGAACGAGATGATTCTATACTTTCAGCAAGTCCAGTTTCTTTAAAAGGAACAGTGTCAGTTGATGAGAAATCTGTATATTATGTTGATATGATGATTAATGTAACTGTTAAATTACCTTCTTCGCGCTCTTTAGAGCCTGTTGAAATGTTGATGACAGTACCTTTTTCAGAAGTTTACTTGGCAAATGATTCTTCAGTAAGTGTAGAACAATTTTCAGAAGGAGAATTGGTTGAACCTTTATCCACTGATACACTTGATCTTAAAAAACCGATAGAAGATGCTATATTAACAAGTAAGCCATCCCAAATCTTCACATCAAAAGAACTTGAGTCGGATGAAATGCCAAAAGGTAGCGATTGGGTTGTTTTACCTGAAGATAAACATAATAATGATATGTATTCATCTAGTGATGAAGGTGATCCGAGGTTTGCAGTACTCAAGGGTCTCTTCGAAGACAATAACGATTAATCGATAAAATCAGAAACCTTTTAAGGAGGTGTGTTGGAAAATGGCAGTACCTAAAAGAAGAACATCTACTAGCAGAAAAGCAAAAAGACGTACTCATATTAAATTGGATCTTCCAAACATGAGTGATTGTCCAAACTGTGGAGAAGTTAAACGTAATCATCACGTTTGCCCTTCATGCGGACATTACGCAGGTAAAGAAGTAATCAATAAAGAAGGATAATCTAATCATTCTTTAAAGCAAAGCAAAAAAGTGCTTATGACAAATGTTCATAAGTACTTTTTTGATTTTTATGTGATATAATCGTCATATAAATTATCGGATAATCGATTTTATTTGATAGGAAATGGAAGTGAGAGCGTGCACACGATTTCTGAACTATTCCCATTCGTTGGGTTTTATTCTGTGCCATTTATCATATTACTTTTTTCTGGATTTGTCAGCAAGCAATTTAAACGATTACGTCTTTCTATAAAATTAGTCGATCTTATTATCCCATATATGTTTTTGCTTCTGTTTATTATGAGCCATTTATATTTACCAATAAATCTTATTCCGTATATAGCTATTATTATTTCATTAATAGCTATCTCATTAGCTACTTACCTTGCCTTTTATAAAAAAGAGTTGAGTATTTATACGTTTATACGAATATGGTGGCGGATTGTATTTATTGTCTGTTTGGTCGCGTACATAGGAACTGGAATATGGGTGTTTTTTTTATAAAAAAGAGAGCGAGTAGTCGTCATAAAAACTTAATAAACACGTGTTCCCTAGCTGTTTATCTATACAGCTAGGTTTTTTTTATTTTAAATACAAAAATCATCTTTTTATTATTAATAATGTGGTGAAAAGTGGGGAATTGTGGTAGACTTTTACATATAAGTGGGAGGAGGGGATAAAGTTGTTACTAGGTGAACATAAGCATTCTATTGATACTAAAGGACGACTGATTATCCCTTCAAAATTTAGAGACGATTTAGGTAGCAACTTTATTGTTACAAGAGGACTAGATGGTTGTCTCTTCGGATACCCTATGGAAGAGTGGAAGCAACTTGAAGCAAAACTAAAACAGCTGCCACTCGCTAAAAAAGAAACGAGAGCGTTTACACGCTTTCTTTATTCAGCCGCGACTGAATGCTCTTTGGATAAACAAGGGCGCATTAATTTGCCCAACACATTAATAAAACACGCATCCTTAAATAAAGCATGTTTTGTTATAGGCGTCTCTGATCGAATAGAAATATGGAGCGAAGAGCGATGGACATCATTCGCAGAAGAAGCAAATGAATCTTTTGAAGATATAGCTGAAGAAATGATTGACTTTGGTTTATAAACACAGGGAACAGAGGAGTAGCAAAATGTCGGAATTTAAACACGAAACAGTACTATTAAATGAAACGGTGGATGGTCTTGATGTAAAGCCTGATGGTATTTATGTAGACTGTACCTTGGGGGGAGCAGGACATACGACACTTCTTTTGAGTAAGCTTAGTTCCAAAGGTCGTGTATATGCCTTTGATCAAGATATGACCGCTATAGAAAGTGCACGTGATCAACTTTCAGATGAAATAGAGAGCGGAAAACTCATATTTATTCATGATAATTTTAAAAATTTAAAAGAAGCGCTTCTATCTAGAAATGTATTGAAAGTAGACGGAGTTCTTTATGATTTGGGGGTTTCTTCACCACAGCTTGATGTAACAGAACGTGGCTTTAGTTATCATAAAGATGCACGTTTAGATATGAGAATGAATCAAGATCAAGAACTTACTGCACATTATATTGTCAATCATTGGGATTATAGTAGTTTAGTGCGCATATTTTTTAGATACGGAGAAGAAAAGTTCTCCAAGCAGATTGCTCGAAAAATAGAGAGTGCCCGTAATGAACAAACGATAGATACAACACATGAACTAGTAGATATTATAAAAGATGCAATACCCGCACCCGCAAGAAGAAAAGGGGGGCATCCTGCTAAACGAGTTTTTCAGGCATTACGCATAGCAGTCAACGATGAACTGGGAGCTCTAGAAAGCTCACTCGAACAAGCCGTTGATATTATAAACGTTGATGGAAGAATAAGTGCAATTACCTTTCATTCTTTAGAAGATCGTATTGTTAAACAACTATATAAAGGTTATTCACAATTACCTGATTTACCTCGGGGGCTACCGATTGTTCCGGATCACAAACAACCTATATTGAAAATGGTCAATAAAAAGCCCATACTTCCTAGCGACGAAGAGTTGACAAATAACAATCGCTCTCGTAGTGCTAAACTTAGAATTGCAAAAAAACAGAGAGAAAAATAATACTTATTCGATTTACTTGTAGAAAGGGGACTGTTACCTATGATGAATGATAACTTAGCTAGGGAATTAACTGACCAAGCACAACAAACGCCATACCGACAAGCAGAACCAAATCAGAAGCAAGAAAAAAACATCCGAAAAAAATTATATAAAAAAGGGTTAACTCGAATGGAGTTGATCGTAAGCAGTCTACTTATGTCTATTCTTTTCCTTATGGCTGCAGGACACATTTCGTTATCTATGCAAGTCTCTACAATGAATAGAAGTATACAGGACATAAAAGCAGAGGCATCTATGGTACAAGTTGAAAATACTAATTATGAGCAGAACGTTCAAGAATTATCTCGATATGACCGTGTCTATTCAATTGCCAAAGAAAATAATCTTGAAATGAATGAAAATCAAATCAGGAATGTTTTTGAATGAAACAGATAAAAAAGAAATTAAAAGAATCGAATCCCTTTCGTAATAGAAAATATATAGCGATTGTGCTGTATATTTTTTGTTTTATTTTATTTTTTAGTATCTTTTCGCGTTTTGCATGGATAATGGTTAAAGGTGAAGTCAATGGAGAAAATTTAGTATCAAACGTACACAACCTTTATACAAGGAACAATATACTACAAGCTAACCGTGGGACTATATATGACTCTGCTGGGAATCCAATTGCAATGGATTCAAATACGTATAAAATGATAGCCGTGTTGACGAATGAATGGTCAACATCAGAAAATCCTATTCATATTCAAGAACCAGAGGCAGTAGCCCAAATTTTAACAAAACATTTATCGATGAGTGAAAAGGAATTGGTAGAACGACTGACTCAGGAAAATAGTCAAGTTGAATTTGGAAGTGCTGGGAAAAACTTAACGTATGAAACAGTGAGCGCAATTGAAGAGGAACTTGAGGAAGAAGAACTAACTGGAATAACATTTGAAGAGAAAAAAAGTAGGCTTTATCCAAACGGAATATTTGCTTCACATACTATAGGCCTGGCTCAAAGTGACATGGAAAACCAAGAGGACCAAACGCTTCATGGAGTTCTTGGGCTAGAAAAAGAATTTGATGATAGTTTAAGTGGAAAAGATGGATGGATTGAATATCAAAGAGATAGGTTTGGATATGTAATCCCTGATCAAGAAATTAAAGAAGTGGAGCCTACAAACGGGAAAGATATTCAGCTAACGCTAGATAGAAGGATGCAAATATATCTGGAAAGTATTGTGGAAGAAGTCAATGAGCAACATGAGCCAGAGGTTTTAACTGCGACATTGATGCACGCAAAGACCGGGGAAATACTTGCAACCACACAACGTCCAACGTTTAATGGTACCACGAAAGAAGGAATAGACCAGACCTGGCAAAATTATCTTACAGAGTATACATTTGATCCAGGATCTACACTTAAAGCGATGACATTAGCTTCAGCAGTCGAGGAGGGCGTTTTTAATCCTAACGATTATTATAAATCGGGTAAAATACAAGTTGGTGGAGGGACTGTCCATGATGTTAAGCCTGAAGGATGGGGAACGATATCATACTTAGAAGGGGTTGCTCGCTCGAGTAACGTAGCTTTTGTTCATCAAGTGCAAAAGATGGGGTTAGATACTTGGAAAGAACACTTAGATAGTTATGGATTTGGCCAACCAACGGGTATATCACTGCCCAATGAGTATGCTGGATCCAATCCATATAGCAGTGTTCTTCAACAGGTGAATACCTCTTTCGGCCAAGGCATTTCTGTGACACCAGTACAAATGTTACAAGCATTTTCTGCCCTAACAAATAAGGGGAAAATGGTACAACCCCACTTAGTCAAAGCAATTAGTAATGGTGAAAATGAGCAAAAAGAGAGTTTTGATTCAGCAGAAATCCCTACTCTTTTGTCGGAGAAAGCAGCTGACCAGACTCTTGACTATTTAACCGAAACAGTGAATAGTGAAGTAGGTACAGCAAGAGGGTATGCCATAGATGGATTTGAAATAGCAGCAAAAACAGGAACAGCTCAAATTGTAGGTGAAGATGGTAGCTATCTAACAGGTAATTCTAATTATGTCTATTCTGTTGTAGGCATGGGACCAGTTGAAGACCCTGAACTCATATTTTACGTAACCGTACAAAAGCCAAAGTTAAATGGCGTTGGTCACGGAAGCCATGTTGTTCAAAAAATATTTAATCCAGTGATGAAACGTGCACTTGAGTATTATTCATCTGAAGATTTAAAAAGTGAATTTGAATTAACTTATGAAAATATGGATAATTTAATACAAAAGAATACCCAAGAAGTGATAAATGATGAAAAAATGAATGGAAAAAATGTTAGTATAATAGGTACTGGTGATAAAATAGTACAACAATACCCACTTGCTAATTCAGAAATAAATAATTCTGATAGAATAATCTTAATGACCAATGGGGCAATGACATTACCCGATTTAACGGGATGGTCTAGAGGTGATGTTATTAAACTGTCAGAGTTAACAGGTGTTGATGTTAGTTTTTCAGGCGAAGGATTTGTTGAATCGCAAAATGTTAGTCCAAACTCTTTTATAGAAAGTGAAACAAAGATAACAGTGACTTTATCAGCAAACGAATAAATAGGATTTATGAAAGGAAATAACTGTGCAAATTATTCAATTACTTTATCCATTTCTCTTAAGTGGATTAATCGTTACAGGTCTAACACCTGTATTTATTAAAATATTTAGAAAAAAACAATTAGGTCAAACCACAAGAGGAGAAGGGCCATCATGGCATGAAGTGAAATCAGGGACTCCTACAATGGGGGGCATATCTATATTGATTGCTGCGTCCCTTGTATCATTACTCTTTAGTGCGGTATTCCCCGTCAATTTCAAACTCATTCTATTGCTAATATTTATATTGTTAGTTTATGGGAGTATTGGCTTCATTGATGATTACATTAAAGTTATGCTGAAACGCAACCTCGGTTTAACAAGCCTACAAAAATTAATTGGTCAAATTGTAGCAGCAGTACTTTTCTATCTAGGTGTATCACAAATATTAGGTATAGATAGTATCGCGCTACCCTTTGGAGTGAATATAAATCTAGGTGTTTTTTACGTTGTTTTTATACTCTTTTGGTTGGTTGGATTTTCTAATGCCACAAACTTGACAGATGGACTAGATGGTCTGCTTACAACAACTGCTTTTATAGCGTATTTTAGCTATACGATTATAGCAGTTATCCAAGAACGATATGATGTTGCTATTTTCACCAGTGCTATTTTAGGCGCATTAGCAGGTTTTTTCCTGTTTAATAGAAAGCCAGCAAAAATATTCATGGGAGATGTTGGGTCCCTTGCGTTAGGTGCAGGATTAGCAGGGGTGTCAATTATTTTAAATCAAGCGTGGACATTATTATTGATAGGAATTATATTTGTTATGGAAACAGCTAGTGTAATGATTCAGGTCACTTCTTTTAAGTTGACGGGTAAACGGGTGTTCAAGATGAGTCCTATCCACCATCATTTTGAAATGATTGGATGGGGCGAATGGAAAATAGTTATTATTTTCTCATTCATTACCCTGATTGCTTCGATGGTGACATTGTTTGTTTTATAACAGGATTAAAAAGCTGGTGGTAGTTTTTCTACTTCCAGTTTTTTCACATTCACTGTACAATCAAACATAGAACAGTTAAAAAGAGGGATCTAATATGGAAAATGTAGAATATTTCAAAGATAAAAACGTTCTAGTTCTGGGACTTGCCGTCTCAGGATATAATGCTGCTTTACTGCTTAATCGTCTAGGATCTAATGTAGTTGTTAACGATTTTAAAGATTTAAGTGCTAATCCAGAGGCCCAAGACTTAGAAGATAAAGGAATAAAGGTTATATCTGGTGGGCATCCTTTAGAGATTCTGAAGAAACCACTAGATTTCATTGTTAAAAATCCGGGCATTCCTTATTCTAATCCACTCTTGAAAAGAGCATTAGAGAAAAAAATCAAAATTATTACAGAAGTTGAACTGGCATATAGAATATCTGAAAGCCCAATCATCGCAATTACTGGTACGAATGGAAAAACAACGACAACAATGATGTGTGAAGCATTATTAAATGAAAATCGGCTGAATGGTGAAGCGTATGCAGTAGGGAATATAGGAATCCCTGCTAGTCTAGTCGCGCAAAATAGTTCCAAGAAAGATGATTTGGTATTAGAGATTTCAAGTTTTCAATTAATGGGAATAGATAAATTTCATCCAATGATTGCCGTTATTACTAATATATATTCAGCTCACTTGGATTATCACAATAGTCGAGAAGAATATGTAAAAGCAAAAATGGCTATTACAAAAAATCAAAAAGAATCAGATTATATTATTTTTAACCAAGATCAAGAGGAACTTGTGCAGCTAGTAAGAACTGAATCCAAGGCGAAACCCATACCTTTTTCAAGAAAGACAGAATTGAAATATGGTGCGTGTATAAAGAATGGGATGATAGTATTTAATGGTGAAGAGGTTATGCCGACTGACCATGTGCTCATTCCAGGCGAACATAATTTAGAAAATGCCTTAGCTGCTATTGTGGTAGCAAAAATTAAGGGAGTATCAAATAATAATATTAAACACGCCTTTTATAAATTTAAAGGAGTAAAACATCGGATGCAGCATGTCGAGACGCTTGATGGGCGAGCATTTTATAATGATTCAAAAGCTACGAACTCACTGGCAACAATTAATGCTTTAGAGAGCTTTTCTAAGCCTGTTATTCTTATTGCGGGTGGCTTAGACAGAGAAGAATCACATGAAGATTTGATTCCAGTATTGAAAAAAAATGTAAAAACACTCGTTACTTTTGGTGAAACAAAGAACCAATTAGCTGAGGTTGCTAAGAAAGCGAATATTGATACTGTAATCGTTAAAGAAACAGTATCTGATGCAACCCAAGCTGGATTTAAGAACAGTCAAGAGGGAGATATTATATTACTCTCACCTGCTTGTGCTAGTTGGGATCAATATAATAACTTTGAAGAACGTGGCGATGATTTCATAGAAACTGTTAAAGGACTTGGTCTTTCAATATAAAAGGAGGAAGCACGCTGGTGCAAATATGATGAGAATATTAGTTACTGGAGGCGGCACAGGTGGTCACATTTATCCTGCGCTTGCTTTAATGAACAGAATGAAAGAACTTAATAAAGATATTGAATTCCTATATGTAGGGACACATCGTGGCTTGGAAAGTACGATTGTACCAGAACAAGGGTATACATTTGAACCACTTGAAGTAGAAGGTTTTAAAAGAAGTATGAATATAAAAGGCATTTTATATAATTTAAATACTTTAAAATTATTTCTCACGTCTATTTTTAAAGCTAAGCAAATAGTGAAAAAATTTAAGCCAAATGTCGTCATTGGAACAGGTGGATACGTTAGTGCGCCTGTTTGTTATGCAGCAGCTAAATTAAAGGTTCCTACAATCATTCATGAACAAAATAGTGTAGTTGGTTTGACCAACAAGTTCTTAGCCAGATATGCTTCTGCGATTGCGATTTGTTTTCCAGAAGCACGAGAACAATTCGGAGCAAATCAAGATAAGGTTGTGTATACTGGAAATCCTCGGGCTCAAGAGGTGTCAGAGTACGTAAAAACAGATGTACTAAAGAAATATAATTTAAAACCACACAAACCAACTGTTTTAATTTTTGGAGGGAGCCGAGGTGCTCTTAAAATAAATGAGGCAGTGCTAAAGAGTGGCAGCCAATTAATGAATAAAGAGTATCAAACTCTATTCATAACTGGGAAACAACATTATTCGTCTATTGTGGAAGAATGGCGAAAGCGCGAATCAATCGATCTAAACAGGTTGGATAACATACAAATTGTCCCTTATATCAATAACTTACCAAAAGTGTTTGCCTCTGTTTCATTAGTCATCTCTAGAAGCGGAGCGACAACCCTAGCTGAACTAACATCATTGGGTATACCAAGCGTTTTAATCCCGAGTCCGAATGTTACAGAGGATCATCAAACTAAAAATGCACAAAGTCTTGTTGATAATGGAGCCGCGTTAATGATTGAAGAAACAGATTTAAATGAAAATGAATTTATTGAGAAAATAGACTTTTTGATGAACAGTACGTTTGAAAGAGATAAGATGAGTCAAGCATCTAAAGAACTGGGGAAACCCAATGCATCAGATTTGATTATAAATGTAATTTTAAAACAACTAAAAGCCGAGTCACTTTAGGAGATTGTTCTATGAGAAAGAATAAGAAAAAGATAAAAAAAAATAAAAAAAAGCGTAACTTTTCTGAATCAACTCTCATTTCTATGAAGAATAGTCGAAAAAGACTGATAAAGTGGATGGGTATTGTTTTAATGTTTGTTATTGTACTGCTCATCTCTGTTTATTTTATCAGTCCCTACAGGTTGTTAGAGGATGTTTACGTTACTGGAACAGATGAAGTTTATGATCAAGAAATTCTTGATTCTAGTGGATTGAAATCTGGAGAGTCTATTTGGGAAAATTATTTAAATAAAAGTGACATAGAATTACAAATTGAAAAGTCTAATCCGCAAATAAAAAATGTAAAATTAACTCTATCAGATATTCAAGATTTCACTCTTATAGTGAAAGAATATAAAACAGTTGCTTATTTATCGGAAGAACAGACGTACAAAAAAATATTAGAAAATGGTGAAATTCTAGATGCTTCTGTAGCCAATTTGAATTCTACTCATCCAATCCTTCATAGTTTTGAAAAAGGAACGGTTCTCGTACAGTTTCTCGATGAATATAAAAAATTAGATGATAATGTTAAAAAGATGGTTTCAGAAATCGAGTTTTTGAGAGAAAATCCTGATAAGCGACTCGTTCAGATTTTTATGAACGATGGTAATGAAGTTCTTGTCACCATACCAAGCTTTTCAGATAGATTAAATTACTATCAAGAAATGAGAGAAGCTGTAGATCAAAAAAAAGGGTTATTTGACTTGGAAGCAGGAGCATACTTCATACCCTTCTCAAGCGAGGAAGAAACTGAAATGCTTGATGATGTTGAATAATAAGCATGGGTGCATCAAGACCTCCCACTTATTTAAGTTTTAAAAGGACTATATTTCGGACTGTTACATAAACGTAATTGAAAAATACTGATAAATCAGTAAACACTCTTCATTCTAAGAGTCGTTTTATGGTAAAATGAATTGGAGTAATAACTTTAACATCAAAAAAAATTAATAAATATCTTAAAAGTGCTAAAGCATTGAAGATAGGAGGTTTCAATAAAATGAAAAATGGTGTTTATACGAGCTTAGATATTGGAACCACTTCAATTAAAGTCATTGTTTCTGAGGTTTTAAATAGTCAGATGAATGTTATTGGAGTTGGAAGTGAACGAACGAGTGGTATAAGTAAAGGATTAATTGTAGATATAGATGAAACAGCGCAATCTATCAGCAAGGCAGTGAATCAGGCTGAAGAAAAAGCAGGTGTAGCTATTGATTCATTAATTGTTGGTGTGCCTGCTGTGAATATTGATATTGAACCCTTCCATGTTAGTGTCAACATTTCAAGTACTAACCAGGAAGTGGATGATGACGTAATTAAGAACATGGTAAACCAAATTCGTGAAAAGAAAGTATCTTCAGATCAAGCACTACTTTCTATGATGATTGAAGAATTTATAATTGATGGCTTCGAAGATATTATTGATCCTAGAAAAATGGTTGGAAACCAAATAGAATGTTATGGCACAGTACTAACTATTTCAAAAACCGTGCTTCATAATATCAAAAAGAGCGTTAACAACGCAGGTTACGACATCAATGATTTACTATTCCAGCCTAAAGCGATGTCCGAACTGATACACTCTGAAGATGAAAGACAGTTTGGTACGATACAAATTGATCTTGGTGGAGGGCAAACAACTGTCTCTGCTATTCATGATGAGCAAGTTAAGTTTTCTAGTATTATTAAAGAAGGTGGAGACAACATAACCAAAGACATATCCGTAGTTTTGAATACTTCTTTGAAAAAAGCAGAAAAAATAAAGAGAGAAGTCGGTTATGGTTTTATTGATGAAAATGATTTAAATAACGATCAGACTGTCTCTATAGATGTTGTAGGGCAAGATCAAAAAGTTCAAGTTAAAGAATCATATATAGCAGAAATTATTGAAGCTAGGATAGCTCAGATTTTTGAAAAAATAAAAACAGAATTAGATGAAATAGGAGCGCTAGAACTCCCTGGGGGGGTTATCCTGACGGGAGGGACATCAGCTATACCTCGAATAGAAGAACTGGCAGAAGCGATATTTGAAGTCAATGTGAAGAAATATGTTCCTGACTTCATGGGTGTACGCTATCCATCATTCACAAACGGGATCTCGTTGGTTTATTATAAGGCTAATATGGATGATATTCATGAAATGATGAATCACTATGCCTTATTTAATGATACAAGTCGATCACAAAAGATGGTGAAACATCAAACTGATGAAAAAATGCAATTACCAGTACAACAAAAGAGTAGTACCGAAGACAACGAGGGAACATTTATAGATAAAATAAAAAATTTCTTAGCACATTTTTTTGACTAGCAATTAATTTTTTTACAGGAGGATAAACAATATGGATTTAGAATTTGATTCTTTTGCTGCAAATGGAGCAAAATTAAAAGTAATTGGTGTAGGTGGCGCAGGTGGTAATGCTGTCAACCGTATGATTGAAGATGGTGTTGAGGGTGTTGAGTTTATTGTAGCCAATACCGATTTACAAGCATTAGATATGATGAGTGCTGAAACTAAAATACAACTCGGACCAAAATTAACTCGCGGACTTGGGGCGGGCGCTAATCCTGAAGTTGGAAGAAAATCTGCTGAGGAAAGTGAAGAGGCTATCGCTGAAGCATTAAACGGTGCAGACATGGTTTTCGTTACTGCTGGAATGGGCGGAGGAACAGGTACTGGTGCTGCTGGAATTGTTGCTAGAATTGCCAAAGAGCAAGGCGCACTAACAGTAGGAGTAATCACTAGACCCTTTACATTTGAAGGACCTAAAAAAGGACGTTTCGCTGCTGAAGGAATTGCTTCTATGCGTGAACATGTCGATACACTGGTTACGATTTCAAATAATCGTTTGCTTGAAATCGTTGATAAAAAGACCCCTATGATGGAAGCTTTCAGAGAAGCGGATAATGTCTTGCGACAAGGTGTTCAAGGGATTTCTGACCTGATTACTAACCCGGGCTATGTTAACCTTGACTTCGCTGACGTTAAGACAGTTATGGAAAATCAAGGCTCAGCATTAATGGGAATCGGAACAGCTACTGGGGAAAATAGAACAGCAGAAGCAACTAAAAAAGCTATTTCTTCACCACTTTTAGAGGTGTCCTTAGACGGTGCAGAAAATGTGCTACTAAACATAACAGGTGGTTCTGATTTAACCTTGTTTGAAGCACAAGATGCCTCAGATATCGTATCTGCTGCAGCTACAAATGAAGTTAATATTATTTTCGGAACTTCAGTAAATGAAGATCTGGGTGATGAAGTTATCGTAACGGTTATTGCCACAGGTATTGATCCAGAAAAAAGAAGCACCAAGCCTAAACAGACGAAACAAAAGAGCTCTAATCAGTCAGCTTCTGTGAATAAAGAAAAAGACCCTTTTGGTAATTGGGATATTCGAAAAGAGCCGAATCTAAGAGATAGACACAATGCTGATCTAGACGAGAAAGTTGAAAGTAAATCAGAATCAACTAAAAATCTATTTGAGCGAGAAGATTCGACAGAAGATAAGTCTGATGAGGAAGTTGACACACCGCCTTTCTTTAGACGAAGACGAAAATAATTCATTTGAAAGGAAGAGAATAAATGAGTTTAAAAGATAAATTCAATGATTATTTTTCTCTAAATGATACGGATGATGATTTTGAGTACGACGATACTGAAAAGATAGCTCAAAAAGAATCAAAAAAATCGTCACAATCTTTATCAGTAGACAATCGAAGAGTTAGTCATAAAAGCAAGAATCAAAATATTGTAGCAATAAATCAACAACAAGCAATTAAAAAACCTAAAATTAAAGTTGTTGAGCCGCGCTTATACTCAGAAGTTCAATCGATTGCTGACATATTATTAAATAATCAGTCTGTAATTCTTAACTTTAGAAGAATGGAAAAAAAACAAGCAAAAAAAATGCTTGATTTTCTCATGGGCACAACCTATGCCGTAAAGGGTGATATTGAACGATTGGGAGAAGAAATATTTATCTGTACACCTCAGTCATTCGAAATCGATGGCTCAGAACTACAGTCACTACAAAATAATGAATTTTAATTAGAATGGAGTCCTAATTGTTACTATGTTAGCACAAATATTAATAGCAATGCACAGATTGATACTACAAGGTATTAATCTTTATAGGATTGCCTTAGTTGTTTATTTTTTATTGTCTTGGATGCCTGGTGCCTATCAATCAAAACTCGGTCAATTCCTGATACGAATTTGTGAACCGTATGTAGGTATCTTTCGACAATTCGTTCCGCCTATTGGTATGATCAGTCTAGCCGGAATTGTTGCTTTTTTCGCTTTAAGGTTTATAGAATATGGAGTGACGGCTGTATTTCAGCTTGTATTTAATCTATTAATTTAAATTGGATGATGATCAAATGGAAGATATTTATCAACACTTTAGAGAAGAAGAAAAATTCTTTATAGACCAAGTGGCTGACTGGCTTCAAAAGGTAGAATTTCAATATTCACCGTATCTTACACCGTTTTTAAATCCACGTGAACAGTATATTGTGGAATCAATGATTGGCCAACATAGCGATGTAAAAATTGAAGCGTTTGGAGGATATGAGGCAGCCGAAAGAAAACGGCTGTTTCTTTCCCCATCATATTTTGAACCATCTCAAGATGATTTTGAAATTAAAATCGTGGAAATTCGATATCCCAAAAAATTTGCAGAACTATCACACGGGAAAATATTAGGAACCATTATGGGAGCCGGTATTAAACGAGAATTGATTGGTGACATTATATCAGATGGTGAAGAATGGCAATTTTTTGTTGATGAATCTATATTGGCATATTTGTATTCTTCATTAACAAAAATCGATAACATATCTGTTAAGCTAAATGAAGTGCCTTATACGGATATTATTATACCTAAAGATTCTTGGGAGGAAAAAGCAGTGATTGTATCTTCCTTAAGGTTAGATGTGGTTTTAGCAAATGTTTTTCACGTTTCAAGACAAAAATCTAAGGAACTTATCGCATCTAATAAAGTGAAAATAAACTGGCGTGAAAGCCTTAGGCCGGATGTTGCTTTGGGAATACATGATGTCATATCTATAAGACAATATGGGCGAATACGTTTAGAAGCAATTGAAGGTAAGACAAAAAAAGAAAAGATACGATTACAATTAGCCGTACTTGACAGAAATAGATAGAAGCGTTGTTAAATGGTAATTCAATAAAAATATATGGAGGTGTTTTCCATGGCTTTAACACCAATGGATATACATAATAAGGAATTTCCAGTGAGAATGAGAGGATATGATCAAGATGAAGTTAATGACTATTTTGATCAAATCATAAAAGACTACGAAATGCTTTTAAAGCAAAAAAAGGAAACTGAAAAAAAATTAGACATTTCTGAAGAAAAATTAAAAAATTATGATCAGATGCATGACTCTTTGAATAAGTCGATTTTAGTAGCTCAAGAAGCAGCAGATAGGCTGAAACTTAATGCTGAAAAAGAAGCTGAAATGATTGATAAAGAAGCTAATACAAAAGCATCTAATTTGATGCATGAAGCTGAGAATAATGCAGATGAGTTGTTAAAAGAAGCAGTGAGTAAAGCACGAAAAATCGAACAGGAAACAGAAGAACTAAGAAAACAAAGTAGAATATTTAGACAAAGACTTCAATTAATGATAGAATCTCAATTGGAGTTAGTAAAAAAAGAAGAGTGGGACGATATCCTGCAGCCCCCACTTTCAGATGAAGCTGAAATAGAAACAATCAAAGAAGTAAAAAAAGAATTGGATGAAAAAGATGAAGAAACTGGGGCATTAAACATTGAAGAAGACCTTACATCATCTGATAAAACTTATGAGGATAACGTCTCTCCCGCAGCAGAATAATTTTAAAATGATATAAATTTAAGATACCTTTTATAGTGGAAACTTAACAGAGAGTCAAATAGTGCTGAGAGTTTGACAAGTAGATACTATAATTGATCACTTAGATTAACAAATAATGAATAAAGTAGTTATTTGCGTATACCTGCGTTAAAGGTTTGAGAAAAAGTAATGATACTTTTTAAATTAAGGTGGTACCACGAAGATTTCGTCCTTTGGATGGGGTCTTTTTTTTATAAAATTTATGATATCGAGGGTGAAAAAATGGAAATGAAAGAAACATTGAATTTGTTAAAGACTAAATTTCCTATGAGAGCAAATTTACCAAACAAAGAAGTGGACAGACAGAAAGAGTGGGAAGAACAGGATCTTTATAATAAAAGACAGGAACTGAATAAAGATAAGCCAGCCTTTATTTTGCATGATGGTCCTCCGTACGCGAATGGTAATATTCATATCGGGCACGCTTTAAATAAGATCTCAAAAGATATTATTGTTAGGTATAAATCAATGTCTGGTTACCGTGCACCCTACGTTCCTGGGTGGGACACACATGGGCTTCCTATCGAACAGGCACTTACGAATACAGGCGTAGATAGAAAGTCGATGTCAATTGCAGAGTTTAGAAAACTATGTGCTGATTATGCATGGAAACAAATAAATAAACAACGAGAAGACTTTAAACGCTTAGGTGTTTCTGGAGAATGGGATAATCCTTACGTAACTTTAAATAAAGAATATGAATCTGAACAAATTCGTGTATTTGGGAAAATGGCTGAAAAAGGTTATATCTATAGAGGGCTTAAACCAATTTACTGGTCACCTTCAAGTGAGTCAGCACTAGCTGAAGCCGAGATAGAGTATCACGATGTCCGTTCACCAAATATATATGTTGCATTTGATGTAAGAGAAGGGAACTCTGTTCTGGATGAAGGAACATCTTTTGTTATTTGGACCACCACACCATGGACTTTACCGGCTAATTTAGCTATCGCAGTTAAGCCAGATGCCAAATATGGTGTTTATGAAGTAAATGGAAGAAAATTTGTCGTTGCTGTTGATTTGGTTGAAAAAGTTGCAGAAACACTCGGATGGGAAAATGTAACTCTTTTGAAAGAAGTTACAGGTGCAGAGTTGGAAGGTGTTAAAGCCAAACATCCATTTTATGATCGAGATTCACTCTTGATTATTGGTGATCACGTAACTTTAGAAGATGGTACAGGATTAGTTCATACAGCCCCTGGACATGGTGAAGATGACTATATTGTTTGTCAGAATTATGACTTGCCAGTGATATCTCCTGTTGATGGGAAAGGCTGTTTCACTGATGAAGCACCTGGCCTTGAAGGTGTATTTTACGATAAAGCAAATAAAACCATTACAGAATGGCTTGAAGAGAACAACGCATTATTAAAACTAGACTTCTTCACGCATAGTTATCCACACGATTGGAGAACAAAAAAACCAGTTATTTTTAGAGCAACACCACAATGGTTCGCTTCTATTAAAGACTTTAGACAAGATATACTTGATTCTATAGAAGATGTCGATTGGCTTCAGCCTTGGGGTATGCAACGTATATATAATATGGTTCGCGATCGTGGAGACTGGGTCATTTCAAGACAGCGTGCTTGGGGCGTTCCATTACCAATTTTCTATGGAGAAAACGGAGAACCAATTATTACTCCAGAGGTAACTGAACATGTCGCTAAATTGTTTGCGGAACATGGTTCTAATGTTTGGTTTGAAAGAGACGCCAAAGATTTATTGCCAGAAGGCTTTGAACATGAAGCGAGCCCTAATGGACAATTTGAAAAAGAAACAGATATAATGGATGTCTGGTTCGATTCAGGGTCTTCTCATCAGGCGGTGCTTCGTCAAAGAGAAAATCTTGAATTTCCAGCAGATATGTATCTTGAAGGATCTGACCAGTATAGAGGATGGTTCAACTCAAGTTTGACTACTTCTGTAGCAATAAACGGTGTGCCACCTTACAAAGCAGTTCTCTCACAAGGTATGGTTCTAGATGGTAAAGGTAAAAAAATGAGTAAATCTGTCGGAAATGTTATTGATCCCAATAAAGTAATCAAGCAGATGGGTGCAGATCTTATTCGTTTATGGGTGTCTAGTGTTGATACACAAGCTGATGTAAGAGTAAGCATGGAAATTCTAAAACAGGTATCTGAAGTTTATAGAAAAATTAGAAACACACTTCGATTCCTCATTCAAAATACTGAAGATTTCAATATTGAGGAAAATGGTATTGCTTACGAAGGTTTGAGACCAGTTGATCAATATTTGATGAATAAATTGAATCAAACAGTTGAAAATGTTACTGATGGTTATGAACGATATAATTTCTCAGATATATTTAAAGAGATTAATCACTTCTTAACGCTTGATGTTTCTAACTTTTACGCAAACTTTGCCAAAGATATTCTTTATATCGATGCACCAGATGCCTATGATAGACGCGCCATGCAAACAGTCTTTTATCATATAACAAGAGAGTTAACTAAACTGCTTACTCCGATCCTTCCTCATACGACTGAAGAAATTTGGAATTATCTGGAAGAAGAAGAAAGTTATGTTCAGTTATCTGAATTTCCACAAGTTCAAGAATATAAAGATTCTGAAAAACTGATGAATCAATGGAGCCAATTCATGACGCTACGTGATAAAGTATTAAAGGCTAATGAGGTTGCTCGAGAAAATAAAATTATAGGGAAAGACTTTGAAGCTAAAACAACAATATATGCTTCAGATTCTATCAAAGAACTATTAGGTAATATGAATAGTGATATCAGACAAATTTTAATTGCTTCTGAAGTAAATGTAAAAGATTTGAAAGATAAACCTGATAATCAACGAATTTTAGATTTTGAAGATGTTTCAATTCTTGTTGAAAAAATGCCAGGAGAAATCTGTACACGTTGCCGTATAACAACCGAGGACAGTGTTAAGCTATCTGAAGATGAACATTTATGTCAACGTTGTTATGATATTTGTGAAAAGCATTATCCTGAGGTATTAAGTAAATAACAAATAAAGTAAGCGATGAATAGCTAGGTACCTGTGAGTCCTAGCGGCCTCCTGTTAAACTTGAGATATCTTAAGTATACAGGAGGTTTTTAATTTGGAAAAAAATAAGCAGGATATCGTTCCGGTGACGTTACAAAACAATCACAAAGAAAATCGAAGAGGAACACAATCCTTACCAAACAAATTGGTTGCACGTTTAAAAAGAAATCAAACAGAACTGCTCATATATAACGGGATTGACGCATCAACATTAAAAATTCTTCTCACGGAGATGTCTATCAATGAAACTCGTTGACTTTACTCAGGTAGAAAACATCTTCATTGTTTGTGGAAAAACGGATATGCGACGTCAGATTGATGGACTCGCTGCAACAATTACAGAGGAATATGATATGAACGTTTATAATGATGCTCTTTTTCTCTTTTGCGGGGGCAAGAAGGATCGATTTAAAGCTCTTTATTGGGAAGGCGACGGCTTCCTTCTCTTATATAAACGTTTAGAGAATGGGAAATTGAATTGGCCACGGAGTCAGAACGAGATTCAAAAGTTAACATCGCAACAGTTGCGATGGTTACTAGAAGGCTTATCAGTAAACCAAAAAGTCTCCATCAAACCTGCGGTTAAAGGGAGTATAGCCTGAGAAATGAGAGAGAAATTGATGAAAAAACCAATGACTCTCTCGTTTTCTTTTTCCAATTATAGTAAAATTTAATTACTATTCATGTGAGGAGAAAGAATCATGTCTGAAAAGAGCGAAAAACAGTTTGATGTAATCATTGAAAAGCTAGATCAGCTGTTAGAAGAAAATGAAAAACTAAAAACGACCATCGCTCATAAGGATGATGAGCTTTCTCTACAAAAAGAACAGATTGAATTTCTAACACAGAAATTGTACGGTTTAAAGAAAGAAACATTAAAAAATGATCCTAACCAGGGTAACCTCTTTAATGATCGCCTTTTTAGCGAACCAGAGCAGACTGGTAATCAAAGCGACGAAGATGAAGTCATTGTAACGACTGTTAAACGTCGCAAAAAACGTAAGGGGTTAAAAGATAAACAATTATCGTCACTTCCGACGGTCGATCATATACATGAAATTGAATCCTGTACATGCCCAACCTGTAAAGAAACAATGAAAGAAGTGTCAACGCAGTTGATCCGACAGGAAGTGAAATTTATTCCAGCGAGCGTTGAAAATCACAGACATTTTCAAAAGACCTATGCGTGCGCGAACTGCGAGAAAAGCGGAACACGAACTCCTTTTGCAAAATCCGAGATTCCTAAATTACCGCTGAATAATACAGCTGCTTCTGCTTCACTAATAGCAGAAACAATGTATCAGAAGTTCGAACAAAAAGTACCCGCCTACAGACAAGAATCTTACTGGAATCTCTTAGGTTATCCAATCCCCCGTCACACCAATACAAATTGGCATATTAAAACATCCCAGTACTACTTCGAAGAACTAGTAGCTGAAATGCGACAAGAACTATTGAACCAGAAGGTTCTTCACGCTGACGAAACCACCTTCAAAGTGTTGAATGACAAAGACCGACAAAAGTCTTACATGTGGTTATTCAGTACAGGCAAGTATAGCGAGCGTGCCATACATATCTTTAAACTCGGTCCATCACGTAGTGGATCTGTTCCTAGAGATTTTTTGGAGAATTATACCGGCTACTTACATAGTGATGGGTTCTCTGGTTACAATAATCTTCCAGGGGTGACGATGATTGCTTGTCTCGCGCATATCAGGCGAAAGTTCTATGATGCACGGCCTAAGAACTATTCTAGTAAAAGTGTCGCCCATAAAGGGGTCACGCTGTGTAACGAATTGTTTGCTTTGGATAAGTCCTTAAAGGTCCTATCTGTTAGCGAACGATATGATCAACGCCTATTATTGATGAAGCCGAAGTTTGAGGCATTTTTTGACTGGTGTGAATCTCTCACTGCACATGGCAAACTTGGCACAGCAATCAATTATGCGCTGAACCAAAAACTACGCATGATGAATGTTCTTGAAAACGGCCGTCTTGTACTTTCCAATAATCTGGCCGAGCGTGGCATCAAATCACTTGTAATGGGCAGAAAAAACTGGCTTTTCTCTAAATCGTTTGAGGGAGCACATGCCGTTGCGACCATTTTAAGTCTTGTCGAAACAGCGAAATCCAACGGATTACATCCGAGAAAGTATCTTGATTACTTACTAACTCACCTACCAAACCGACAAAACACACCTTTGGAGGCTTATTTACCATGGAATCCAAAGGTGCAGGTTGAATGTCGCTAAAGATTTAACTAAAAAACGGATATCTCTTATTATAGAGATATCCGTTTTTATTTGTTATGTTTATAAACGACTAGCAATAAGTCCATATAAGAAGACAACAATAATTGATCCCACAATAGCAGGTATAATATAGAAATCAGCTAATTCAGGACCCCATTGGAATAAGAACTGACCTGCCCATGCACCGATGAAACCTATAATGATATTACCAATAATACCACCGGGAACATCAGTACCAACAATCGCTTGACCAATTGCTCCAATAATACCACCGATAATAAGTGACCATATAAATCCTAACATATAAATCTCTCCTTCTTATTGAGTATCTTACTATATAATTATAGGGAATTGTCACATTTTATTCAAATATTTTGCTTTTAATAGAAATCATTCACTCGTATCGTTAAACTCTGTTAGCTTGAGTAATTGATTTCGTAAGTTACTTTCCAACTGAGTAAGTTGAACTTCAGCTTCTTTACGCTTAGAGTGTCCATCTCTTTGAATGGATAATGTTTCTTCTAGTGTTTCAATTAAATCAGATTGGGTTTTTTCAAGTGTTTCTATATCAATAATACTTCGCTCATTTTCTCTTGCTGTTTCAATAGAGGATTGTTTGAGCATCTCAGAATTCTTTTTCAGTAAGTCATTGGTTGTTTCTGAAACTTGTCTTTGCGCTGTTACAGCTTCTTTTTGGCGAAGTAGAGTTAGAGCTACAACAATTTGATTTTTCCATAATGGAATAGCAGTGTTTATGGATGTTTGAATTTTTTCCGATAAAGCTTGATTTGTATTCTGAATCAATCTAATTTGTGGAGCTTGCTGAATTGTCATCTGACGAGCTGTTTTTAAATCATAAACACGCTTATCAAGGCGACTTAAAAACTGATTTAAATCATTTACTTTTTGAACTTCCATTTGATTGTTACTAGATTCAGCCCGTTCGATTGCTCTGGGTATACTTTTATTCTGTACTTCCTCCAGCTTTACTTCACCTGCAGCGATATATACATTCAAGGCTTCGAAGTACTCGTAGTTTTTATCGTATAATTCATTCAGCATTTCATTGTCTTTTAAAAGAAGGGCACGTTCTTTATCTAACTTAACAGCAATTTTATCTACTTGTGCTCCAATTTTTTGATATTTAGCTGTTGTTTCATAAATTGAGCGGTTAATTTTTTTGAAAAATTTTTTGAATATATTTTGATTCTCTGCCTTTAATTCATTTGGATCCGTTTCATTTAAACGAAACATCAAATCATTAAGTGTTTCTCCAATATGATTTGTTTCTTGGTTTTGTACATGATTAAGTACACTATGAGAGAACTCACCTAATTTTTGTTGAGCCTGAGCGCCATAGTTTAATAAGGAATCAGAATCAGATGTATCAATTTGTTTAGCTAAATCATAGGCCTGCTCTTTACGCTGATCGCTTAATGTATCAATAATTCTTTTAGATGTAGCTTGCTTTGTTACTGCATGCTTAGTTGTCTCTTGTCTTCGTTCGTTTTTTCCAAAAGGATTAGCTAATAAATCATCGATTTCTGAATTGTTATTACTCTCTATATTATCACTATCATTGGTTGGCATAATACACACCTCTTATTAATTTGTTTTACTCACTAGTATTGTGTTAAATCGTATTATCAAATGAGTTTGTATCTGTATCTGTATTTTCTTTGTGAAAGGACCGCTTAGCTGATTCTAGTTCAACTGACATATCTTCTATGTCCTCTTGTTTGAACCTAACATAATCTTCAGCAATTTGTTGTGACATTTTGTCTATTGTATCTGCAGATTTTTGAAGGATATCATAAGTAGTCTTACTTTTAGCTTTATGCCCTTCAATTTCAACATATTTTTCCGATAAATCAGCAAGTGACGGTAAGTGAACATAAAGAAATTTATCAACATCATGTAGACGATTTGGTTCTTGGGTAATATTTTTAAATAATTCTTTAGACAACGCTACAGTATTGTTACGATTTTCTATAGCTTTAAGTTTTCCAGACTGATGCATATTCTTATCTATAGCGATGATTTGCTTATGGGCCTGCGCCATTGTACGACGAAAATATCCAATATCTTCTTTTGAAAGTCCTTTTGATAAATAAAAGGCTTCTTTTTCTTTTGAAAGGCGTGGAAGTTTTGAATCAGAATCTCCTTGGAAATTCTTACCCATTATATTAAGCAATAGCATGCCTAAACCGATACTTAATAAAAAGGATACTAAAATATTTATTTCGAATCCCACCATAAATAAAAAGATAGTCATGATTATAAACAAAATAAGCGCATAGACTAGGTTTAATCGCGTGTTTAATTGTTTCATTTTTAATCCTCCGTTTCAATCATTTGATAATAATCTTCTATAATTATAATATCACAAAATATGCCGATAGTTATATAGGACCTTAGATGGATTTTATACATGATGAATTATTTAACTAAATAGGTTATGATGAAAATATATAAAAAGGAGATGACTCCATGACATTTTATGAAGAGACAATTAGAAGTAAAACGATTTATAAGGGGAACGTTACCGAGTATGTAGTTGATGATGTGAAGCTACCCGATGGTAAAATGGCTAAAAGAGAAATTGTTCGCCATGATGGTGCGGCTGCAGTTTTACCCTTTACCAATGATGATAAACTTATCTTAGTGAAACAATACCGAAAAGCAATTGATCAGTTAAGTATTGAAATTCCAGCTGGATTGAAAGATGAGACAGATGAAAATAGTATGGAAACTGCGAAACGTGAATTAGAAGAAGAAACAGGATATAATGCTAAAAGCTGGAAATTCGTTACTTCATTTTATAGCACACCAGGCTTTACAGATGAGTTTCTTGAGATTTATGAGGCCACAGATTTATTTCAAATAGAAGACCCACTAAGTCCGGATGAAGATGAGAATATTGAAGTAATTAAAGCAACGTATGATGAAGCTTGGGACTACTACAACAAAGGGTTACTCAGAGATTCAAAAACTGTTTTTGCATTATTTTATTGGAAAATGAGAAAATTAGAGATAAAGCTAGGGGAATAAACATGTCATCTAGAGTAGAAAAAAAAGAAGAAGATAAAATTTTAGAAAAAGAAAAAAAAGTACTAAGTAGAAAAAGAAAAAGAGCAAATAAAAAAAATGAAAAAACATTAAACAAGACAGGCCGTACGGCTAAACAACGATCACAAGAAATGACGAACTATCGTCTAGTGGAAAAGCGATTGACTCTAGCCATTATAATCGTTGCTTTGTTGTTACTAATTGTCTTATCGTATGTTTTCTTCATATAAAGAAGAGGGCGTTTTAATGAAAATAGGTATTATTGCAGCTATGGAACAAGAGGCACAAACAATTATTGATAATTTAAAGAATTTTAAAAAAACAACAAAAGCTAATCAGCATTTTTATGAAGGGAATATAGGAAATGTTCAAGTGGTACTTGTGCAATCTGGAATCGGAAAAGTCAATGCTACGCTAGCGACTACATTATTAATTGAGGTTTTTGATGTGGAAGCTGTTATAAATACAGGTTCCGCAGGAGGAATTGGGAAAGACTTAGCTGTCGAAGATTTAGTAATCTCAACCGAACTTTCTTATAATGATGCTGATGCACGTGCTTTTGGCTATACTTTTGGACAAATACCTCAAATGCCAGCGACGTATTTATCTGATCCTTCACTCGTAAAAACATTCAAGGAAGCGGCTTTAAAGAAAAGATGGACGATTAAAGAAGGAATGATAGTGACTGGAGACTCATTTATAAGTGATAAAAAGAAGGTGTCAGAGATACGAGAACGTTTTGAAGATGTTTTGGTTACTGAAATGGAAGGAGCAGCGGTGGCGCAAACGTGTTATCAGTTCAATATACCTTTTGTTGTTGTAAGAGCTGTTTCAGACGTGTCAGACGAAGAGGCTTCTGATTCCTTTGACGAATTTATAGAGAAGGTCGGAAAAAAATCAGCTGAGACAGTTTTGGAATTTATCTCGTTAGTTAATTAATATTTTATTGTTACCAAAAAATAAATAGTTCAATCGAAAGAAGGTAAGAGAATGAGGGAATGTTTTCAAAACACTGATTTCGCCCTTTTTAATATTGAAGACTTGAATGAACGAATGGAGGCAATTAGAGAAAACATCCAACCAATATTCAAACATTATGGTGATTTATTTATGGAAGAAGTTAATACCTTTACTGAATTTAAAGGGAGTTTCCATATTGCGCAGCACAGAAGACGGACGACTAATCCACCCGATACTACATGGCTCGTGCATGGTTGGACGGCTACACGGTGGAAGAGAAGAAGTATTATGTTTTGGATCCTAATGACATTCCATTGTTAGAAAGAGCTAACAGTCAGACGTACAAAAGCACAACGGCTTTAAGCATACATGAGGACGGTAGAGACACCCCTAAATTTGAACTCACCGAAAAAGAAATCAAAGACTATGACGAAAGATTTTGGACGTTTGCGGAAGAGGTGGCAGGATGAGAGACGAAGCACCTATAGACCCCCCTGAAGAAAAGATTTACGGGTATGACTGGAATAATTTAGAGTTATACGGGTACGAAGAAGGCTTTATGATCGGAGGAGAATTTGTACCCGTTGAAGACGCTGAGGAATATTTGAAGGAACGCTACGGCTTAACTAGAGTAGAAGAGTGGGAATAGGGGGATAATAAATGGCAGTTTATTTGCTATTAGTACTAGCTTTTACTGTACTACTGTACTGCGTCTATGCTATAATGAAATTACAGAAAGATATTAAAAAATTAAATCAGTCCTTATGGAATGACGAGTACTCTATTGAACGCAATACCCACAATATAGAAGCACTAGCGTGGGACGTGTACCTTCTTTCCTGTGAGGACGATAATAATACGCAGGAGGAATAACCATGGATCCATTGGAAAGTATAGCAAGGCTAGTAGTATTGATATTTCAGACGTTTGTATTTTTGGTAATGTTGTTCTTTGTAGGTGGACCGATCTTATTCATCGGATACCTGTTTGGAACAGTTGGCTTAGTTATAGCCGTATTTATAGTTTTTGTAATAAGCATAGCCTTTATAGGTAATCAAGGAATGAAATCGGAGGAGAAGAATTTATGAAAATTACTGTAACGAGTGTTAACAATAAAGAAGAGTCAGCAAAAGAACAGCTAGAGATTATCCTTAAGGAAGCCGTTGAGCAATATAAAAAAGACGGTATCACTATTGAAGATATTAAACTGGAGGAAGTGTCTCATACCTTTAGCTTTAAAGCAGAAGGCACTGATGACTATGCTGTAGGATCTGTAGAGCATGACGGGGTAACAGAAATGTATCAGGTCAACTTTGATTTAACGGATAAAGAAAAAGAAGATAACGAAGGGATCAGCTTCTACAGTGACGAAGAGCGTGAGATCATAAAAGGTTTGAAGAACAACTATAAGGAGATCCTTTCAGTGTTTGATGAAGATGACTTAGAGTTTAAAGAGTATGAAATTTTAGGTGACATGGTTCTGTTTAGATACGATCATGTTGACGGGTATGAAGTAGTAAGAGTATTCCAGAAACAGAAAGGCAAGAAATTGGATCTACTTATTCAAGAGTACTCCATTAAACCTAAAGAATAATTTAATACACAGCAAAGGACTAGGCAGTTAACCTAGTCCCTTTTTATGTTCTATAATGTACCATTCCTAATATCTAAAGCTAAATGAGACAGCTTACTAACGGCATCAGGAAGTTGTTTAGTGTCTATCCATTCCTTCCTATCTATTTCAAACTGTTTTTCCTTATGTTCAGGAAGCCTGATCTCTACTATATCTTCTATATGGCTAACTCTTAACACAGTCATTAACGCTAGTAAGTGGGTCTTATTAATAGTAGTGGTTTTTCCTAGTATAAAATCAGACAGGTAGCTTAGTTGTATACCGGTCATATCGGATAACTGACGTTGAGATATACCCCTGGCTGCTATTAAATCATCTATCTTAACTATGAACTCAGCTTCATTTAGGTCACTAGCTACACCCCGTATAACTTCAGATCCTCTTTTCCTACCATTGTTGACTATTTCATCCCCGAATTTAATCTTCATTTAACACACCTTCTTCATTAGGTCATTTTTAATACTCTTATATAGGTACTACTTTAATTAATTGTAGTACACCCCGAACAAAAATGCAACTCTTCCCTAACTATAGTATGTGTAAAGTTATTGTCGGAAAGTTATTCTAGAAATAATTAACACTCATTTTATTTAACTCTTTCTCAATCGTTTCGTCGCTCTGCGAGCGCCTTTAACGATTGAGAAAGAGAGCTTAATTGAATAATTTTTGTAATTGACCCATGGGGCTTGATGTAGAGCCATAATTAGCTATTCTTCCAAATTTAACACCAATCGAGGCTTGAGGTTTAACTTTTTTCAAAGCCGCCTTCACTGCGCCTTTAAACTCCGGCTGGAGTTTCGTTGAAAGCTCAGGCAACTTATCCGTTAATGCTTTAAGGAACGTTCCGTTCTTACGTGCAGAAATA
>NZ_FNYW01000090.1 GCF_900109085.1 Alkalibacterium gilvum
TTTTTTATTTAAAAAGGATTTAGAGCCTTTCTTTTTTGGCATATTCAGTATCCATCCTTTCTTAATTATTTTTTAATGATCGGTAATTTAAATAAGTATTTTCCTAATAATTCATTTTCACTTACCGTTTCAATTTCATGCATTCTTGAATCAATGGACTTTTTCCGATTATCTCCCATTATGAAAAAATTATTTTCTTGAACTGTGTAAGGAAATTTAATATTGTAAGGTTCTATACTTTTTGATTGAATATATGGTTCATATAAAAACTCATCATTTACAAAAACATTGCCATTTTGATCAATATTTACTTTTTCATTTGAACTCGCAATAATTCTTTTAATTAATACTTTATCCTCCTGTTCAAAAACTATAATATCACCCGATTCATAGCTGTTAGATTTAATAGCTACGATATAATCCTCTTTGTTTAAGTTAGGAGACATCGAATCATTGACCACTCTGAAATACATAAAAAAGTAATTAATAGTCAGATATAATAACAATATAATTATTAGTGATATTAATATTTTTTTTGCTTTATTTTCTTTCATTTTATATCCTTTTTATTCATTTATAATCTTACCTAAAAAAACCTTTAATAACGCATGTTATCGCACCATACCATACCATACCAGCAGTGAATGTCAATCAAATACTGATATATCTTTTAATATCTCAGATACTTCTTTAAAACTCTTTCTTTTAATCTAAAACAGCCTATTAGCTACATTAAATACTATCAAATAAAAGTGGAAAGCGTCATGGAATAATTGTTCTTTGATATTTTGTTGAACATATTCCTTTGGCTAATTCTATTTGAGTCATTTGTCTTGAAATTTTTTTCTTTTATTATTTTCCCTATCATATTCAGCGTCTCCTTTAAATATTTATTTGTCTAAAATAATTGAGATAGTAGACTAAGAGCTTACAACCTACAATTTAAATAAGCTTCTTTGTACTAATTATGCTGATTAATCAAATTATAAATATAGATAGAAATACCTAAACCAAACGGCCAGTTAAAGTTCATTCAGACACTTCCAATCATTTTATTTTTTTATTATTTAGTTTGTCAACTTAAGCTAGACAACTTCCAATCTGGTACGTGTTCCAAAAATACTTCAACGGGTGTTTTATAGTCTAACGATTTTCTAGG
>NZ_FNYW01000079.1 GCF_900109085.1 Alkalibacterium gilvum
TTGCTGAAATCTACGATGTAAATGAAAACGAAATAAGAAAAGCTCGGCTAGGCCTCGCCCTTTTTGGGCTAGAGGTTAGCCGAGCTTTTCAATTCTGGATTTTTATAAGTGATACCATGAAGGCTTGTATAATACACAGGAAGCATTTCTCCCCCACACTTTTCGCAACTAAACCTTGGGGGATCCGTCGGATCTCCCATATCCATCATATCAAACTGTTCAACAACTTCTTTCGGTATGTCTTCCGTTACTTTACAGCTCCGACAAACGAATTCGACGTTCCCGTTCTCGTATTTCTTTTTCGCGTTCACTCCAGCTGAAACGATACTTTTTGATGGCTGCTTCTGTTTTTTCTTTTTGTGCTTTTTTGTACGCTTCTGACTCAATTCTTTCAACCTCCCGATTAATATAATCTTTGGCCTCTTTATCATTCGCATATTGCACTTCTAGTTGTCCATTTTTGCGCACAGCTATCCCTCTGAACTCCAATACATTGCCACATTCCGAACATTTTAATGGATCATAGCCAAAGGATTCCTTAATACTTTCCCTCCAACCTTTCGGTTGGATCATCTTTTTAGCATTAACTAAAAGTTTTTTGATGCTTTCTTGGTAGATGGTCACTATTTCCTTCATAAGCGTCTTAATTCGACGAGAATACAATCCATAGTGACGAATCATTTTAAATTGTTTATCCGGTATATGACGAATTAATCGTCCAATAAAGGCATCAACGGTTAAAGATTCCACTTTTTCTTCACCATCTTGCTTATCATGGTATTTAAAAACAACGGTTTCTCCGTCATACATGATAATACGATGTAAGGCAATGGGACCTCGTTTCATATACCGACCAATGTACCCCAAGATCTTTTTCACATCTGTTTTACTACGCTTAGGTGCGTTGACGTAAAATCCTTGCGGATTATTTTTATAGGCTGCTTGAAGTTTTGGTTGAACAACTTTCTTAGCTACCGGAGATAGTGTACGTCTAATCAGCTTTAATACAACAGTCTGCCACTGCTTACGCAATTTCGTGAATGGAATGAAATCATATGTTTTCCATTCATTCTCTGGTGTGACACCACCCATACTGACCAGCATGTGAATATGCGGATTAAACTCCAACTTAGACCCAAAGGTATGTAACGCCGATACAATACCTGGTTTAAATCCACACTTCTCAAACCATTCATTAAGAAGCCGCGCGGCTTCATCCATTAATTTTTTTAATAACTTCTTACGATATTTCCCCGCAAAGATGGATCGCAGACCTTCATCAATCGTGAAAACAACGTGACGATGGTTACTACGATACATATCATTCGCTTGTATATCCGCCCATTTTTGTGCCTCACCTACTGCACATGTTGGACAGAACTTCCCTTTACACCGAATAGGTATCTTCTTTACCTTTGGACAAGCCTCACACTTAAATGTCAAAAACCCATTTGATAACTCTCCACAGTGTAAAAACTTTTCCACTTCTTCGATGATGACCGGACGCATCTTATCTTTGTTTTCTTTAAGAAATCTAGACCAATGATCACTGAATATGGCTTTTAAAATATTCATTTGAACTGGAATATTATCTTCATGTGCCATACTATTATCTTAACTCTTTTCCTTACTTAATTTCAACTCCACATAAGACTCTAACCCTTGGTATATCAGCAAAAATTTTATACTTTCCTATACTATCAAAAACGTGTATTCTTTTATTCAAAAGCTAACACCCTCGCCTGGCGAAGCTTACCAATCTACCTTCACACCTTTTGTACTGCCAGAATTGAG
>NZ_FNYW01000024.1 GCF_900109085.1 Alkalibacterium gilvum
AATGTATTCAACTTGATCATCAGGCAATTCGATTTTTTTCGCACCACAGTGCGTCTTGTTTTCTTTATAGCGCCGGTAGTAATCCAATACCGTCTTGCCTGTTTCAAGGTAATGTTTGACATTATAGATGGGTTGTTTGGAACGTCCCAACTTATCTGCAATGTTTTCTACAGATAAGCCAATAGTAAGATAAGTTTCTATCCAACCGAGTTCTTCCATGGTAAGATGGGTGTAAGCCATTTGTGGTCACTCTCCTAATTTTCGTGGTTGTTAATTTGGAATGAGTGTACCACAAATGGTTTTTTTAATCGTCTAGCTTAATTTTACAATTCAAGAATTATTAAAATCGACACAACTAGGAGAATAATTTATTACAATTGACTACTTAAAATCTATCCAGGTCGCTTTCTCTTTCTTATTCTCTTTTCAGGATTCATTTTCCAGGCAATCAGCAACATTACTGACATTTCTGCAAAAACGAATGAGAGCCAGACCCCTTTCATTTCATAAAAATGGCTGAGCACTATAACTAAAGGTACAATGATGATCCCGCCTCTGAGCATAGAAAACAGCAAAGAGCGTTTAGGTTGATTCGTTGCTCCAAAGTAACTAGTAGAAACGATATTTATCCCCGCAAAGAAGAAGCCTGCAAAATATACAAGCAGTCCGGTTGTAGCCATTTCAGCAATGTGAGGATTCTGTTCACTATTGAATATCGCAATCAGCTGATCACTGTATAAATAGGTACTTAAATAAATAACTGTACTTAAAATTAATGAGGTTCCTAATGATAAGACAAGAACCTGTTTGATTTGACTAAGATTTTTTAATCCGTAACTTTCACTGAATAGTGGTTGGGTTCCTTGAGCTATACCTGCAAAAAGTGATAATACCACGAAAGAAACATTGGCAATAATACCGTAGGCAGCTAAACCATCATTTCCTTCCAGAGAAAATATGATCGTATTGAATGTAAACATAACCACAGAACCGGATATTTCATTTACAAAGGCGGAAGAACCTAAAAACATGATATCTCGAACCAGACGTTTTTCTATTTTCTGAAAAACAAAAGAGAGGTTGTTCAAAGGTTTGAAATAATGAATCATTAAAACACCCAAACTTATTACAGGCGAAAGACTTGTTGCAAGGGCTGCTCCAAACATCCCCATTTCAAGAGGAAAAATAAATATATAGTCCAGCAGAACATTGAGTAAGCTTCCCGTGATCATACCAAACATAGCAAGTGTGGGGTCTCCATCGTTTCTAACAAATGACAGTAGAGTATTATTTAAAATAAAAAATGGGGCTAATGTTAAGACTGTTCTTAAGTAAATACTCGTTGGCTCAAAAGTTTCCGGGTTGGCTCCAGAAATATTGGCGATAGCTCCAGATCCGAATTGTCCTACTATAAAGAACATCACGCCGAATGCAAGAGCAAATAAAAGCGTTTGGCTATAAACTTTAATTGCCTGCTTTTGTTTATTCTGAGACAATAATATTTTGTATCTTGTTGCGCCTCCAAGTCCAAGCATTAAACCGAATCCATGCATGATCCCAAATATAGGAATACTTAAATTCAAAGAGGCAATACCATTTGGTCCTAAAGCCTGGGCGATGAAAAATGTATCTGCCAGGATATAAAAAGATATCCCAAGCATACCCAGCATATTCAGACTAACACATTTCAAAAACAACTTTACACTTCGCTGCATCTTGTATCTCTACTTTCCATTTTTAAAATTTCTAAAGACAAGCTTACTTAAACTTACCGAGGAAGTCAATCGCAGGTCTCTTACTGTTTTTTTGATTTATACAAGACTAATCTCTTGATAGCTAAACCTTATGTTAAAGAAGATTCAAGAGCATGTTAACTTCCCTTTGCCTACTTTTCATTTGCTAAAGGGCACGCATTTCTACTTTGTGTGCCCTTCGTTCGCTTACTTTCCTCCAAAAGGGCACGCATTCCCTTTTGGTGTGACCTTTATTCTCTTGCTTTCCTCGAAAAGGGCACGCTTTTCCTCTTTGTGTGACCTTTGTTCGCTTACTTTCTTGTAAAAGGGCACGCAACGTCTTCCCTTTTGATATTTGTTTATATCATGTTGTTGAAACTGACTGGCGGTCAGTTTCATCCACTAAAAATGTTCTTTTAATTTCATTTGTATCGTTCGCACTTCCCATTTATAATATAAGAATGTAGATAATCAGAAATTTAAAGGGGCGCACATGATGTTTTTTGGAGTGTTTATAAATACATTGGCTATTTTTACAGGAAGTATCATCGGTTTATTTGTGAATAAAGGCATTCCTTTACATATCGAAAAAGCACTGATGAAGGCTTTGGCTCTCTCTGCAATATACATCGGCATTACCGGCCTCTCTTCCGGAGAAAACACGATCGTCATTATTCTTTCTATGGTAATAGGCGTAACTCTGGGCGAACTAATCAAACTGGATAAAAAAATCAATCAGATAGGTGATAAACTGGAAAAACGTTTCCCCGGCAAAAACGATTCCGACTCTTTGTCAAAAGGCTTTGTTGTAGGAAGTCTGATCATGGCGGTAGGTGCAATGTCGATCGTCGGTCCTCTTGAAAGTGGTCTTTCAGGAACGCATACGATTCTACTGACAAAATCAGTGATGGATGGCTTAACTAGTCTGATTCTTGCATCCAGCATGGGTATCGGTGTCTTGTTTTCAGGGGTTCTCGTTTTTCTTTATCAAGGTGCGATCACACTATTCGCAAGTGGACTCGATACGATTCTAACGGACTCAATGATCAACGACATCAATGCGGTGGGTTCACTTCTTATTTTAGCACTAGGTCTTAATATTCTTGAAGTGACTAAAATAAAAGTGATGAATTTTGTGCCGGCAATCGTTCTCCCTGTATTATTTTTCTTGTTTTATTAAAAAAGCTGTTAGTTGAAGACATCCCTTTTCCAAATCACTCTGGTCAGCGGGTCTTAACTAACAGCTTCTTTTTATTATTTAAACTTTTTTCCAAACACAGTTTTACTTTATCATTTGACTACCTATTTTATTTCGTACTTTCTAATATTCTCTTTTATAGCCACCAGATAGGCTCTTCCTTCTGACAACTGGTCACTCTTTGCTTCAAAATCGGAGCCATCTTTAGGTAATGACTTTTGTAGAAGTTCTTCGTATTCTTCGATAGGTAATTCACGCCGGTTTTCGAGCGTTGCCTCGTGCATTTCTTTATTTAAAAAGTCTTCATATCTTGGCTGTACCGTGCCGCTGAAGAATTCACCCACAGCTCCTGAACCGTAACTGAATAGTCCAATACGGGAGCCCTCAGTCAGTTTCGAAGACTGTTCAAGTAAAGACAGCAGACTTAAATACAAGGATCCTGTATAAATATTGCCTACTTGTTTGTTGTAGACGATGCTGTTTTCATAGTGAGTCATCAATCGTTCGGTCTCTTCTTTTGCGTCTTTAGTTAGTCTGAGGATTGCTTTTTTTGCCATTTTCGTATACGGCAAGTGAAAACAGACCGCCTCGAAATCTTTTAAGTCTCTATCCGTTTTTTCCTTATAGTTCTCCCAGACATCTTCAAGGAATGAAAGGTAAGACTCATTCGAAAATTTTCCGTCGACGAAGGCGTAATCAGAATAAAGGGGTCTCCAGAAATCTGATATATCCTTGGTTAAAGCTGCACTGTCATTATCCAGTACTAAAATGCGAGGATCGCTTGAAATGACCATGGCTACAGCTCCAGCTCCCTGAGTCGGCTCGCCAGATGTATTTAATCCATATTTGGCAATGTCAGAACCGATAACCAGTGCTTTGCTCTCTGGATTCAAAGCGATATGTCCTAAAGCCATTTTGATTCCACCTGTTGCACTGTAGCACGCTTGTTTCAATTCAAAAGAACGCGCGTTTTTCTGGATACCGGTCAAATGATGCACCCATACAGCAGCAGATTTTGAGTGATCAACGCCGGACTCTGTGCCAAATAATACGAGGTCGATCGCTTTTCTGTCTTCATCATCCAAGATCGACAGAGCAGCATTAACAGCCATACTGACTGCATCTTCATGAAGCGATGCAACGGCCATTCTTTCCTGGCCAATACCGATAGTATATTTAGCTGGTTCGACACCTCTCACTTCAGCCAGTTTTTCCATGTCTACGTATTGTTCAGGTGTGTAAAATCCTATTTTGTCTATTCCAATGTTCAACAGCTTATCCTCCTATTTAGAGCTTTGTTTATTCGTCCTTTTTTCAGTATACCTGAGCTTCTTTAAAAAAGAATTAAGAAATGCTTTAATCTTTCATCTTGATAATTAATTTTCCTCGGACATGCCCTGCTTCACTTTGGTTATGTGCCTCTTTTACAGATTCTTCTTTAAAAGGTATCACGTCAGAGATCACAGGTTTCAGTTTTCTTTCAACGAGCCAGTCATGCAACTGGTCGAGCGCATCTTTTGTTGGCTTCATAGAAAAGTATCCTGCATCGTAGATTTCTGTATCGACATAGTCACCCGGGTCACCGGCAATAGACAATAATTTTCCTTTATTTTTTATTAAATAAAGACTTTTCTCTAATACTGAGCCGCCTATAGTATCCAGGACAAAATCGATATCTTCCAGAACTTCATCAAAGGCTTCCTTCTCATAATTGATCGCACGATCAGCGCCAAGTGCCTTTAATAATTCTTGATTGCTTGTGCTTGCGGTTGCGGCAACCCACGCACCCTTGTTCTTGGCAATTTGAATAGCCAGCGATCCGACGCCTCCTGATCCAGCATGAATCAGTACGCGTGAATCTTTTTGGACTTTTCCTCGTCTGACAAGTGCTTCATAAGCGGTTTGTCCAGTTAAAGGCACTGCCGCTGCTTCTTCATAAGAGATCGACTCGTCCAATATCACCGCTTTGTCCGGCCTGACAGAAACAATCTCGGCATAGGTTTTGGAGCCATTAGCCATGACACGATCACCTACTTTGAAATCCGTGACCGCCTCACCGACTTCAATGACTTTGCCAGACACATCCCCTCCAAGGATAATCGGAAGTTTTCCGCCATAATCCCCTTTTCTTCGTTTGATATCTATTGGATTGACACTCGTTGCATGCATCTCAACCAGCATGCGATCGGGTTTCAGTTCAGGCTTCTCTATGTCTTTCATAACCAGCTGGTCTACGCCACCAAATGTTTCAATAACAATAGCTTTCACTTTATGTGCCTCCTGTAATATTTTTTTTCTGCTCTCTTTTATGCATCTGTATTTTCGTACGTGTGCAGCATTTCCATGACCTCTTCATCTTCCAGCTGTTTAAAATCGGCGTAATAAGCTCCGACAGCACCTTTGAAGGTTTCCGGGATCAGAACAGCTGCGATGTCATCCACCAGAGATTCAAGTTCCTTGTACGTATCTTTTGGTATCACCGGTACAGCAACGATTATTTTTCTGGCTTCCTGGGCTTTCGCCGCTTCGATCGCAGCCTTCATCGTCATTCCCGTTGCAATTCCGTCATCGACGATAATGACTGTCTTTCCTTTAAGCGGTTTTTTAGTTATTTCTTTCGAATACATCCGCTGACGACGCGCAATCTCGTTACGAATACGTTTAAGCTCCGTGTCCAGCCATTCCTGATCCAATAACTCTTGAGTTGTTTCATCTAATATCGGATCACCATGTTCAGATAAGGCACCCACTGCATATTCAGAATGCGACGGATGACCGATTTTTTTTGAAAGAATAACGTCAAAGGGGATGTTGCGTTTCTTTGCCAGTTCGATTCCCAAAGGTACACCACCACGTGGAAGGGCAACAATGACAGACTTTTCAGGATTTTTTACATCAACTTCTTCAGCCAATTGTCTTCCTGCATCTATACGGTTTTCAAAGAGCATAAATGATCCTCCTTAAATAATTCCTGAGTTTTTCATTTGTTTAAAGTATAACATGAATACACTAAGTCAAATATTATAACGATTCTACACAGTTGTATATTCTCTAGTTTATAAGTGGTCTTAATTTAAAAAAAATCTCATTTCGTTTATACTATGTAGAAAGAGTTGGTTATTTATTAACTAAGGAGGAAATATTATGTCATTTATTAAAGGTGTTTTGACTGGTGCAGCTTTAGGATTATTATTTGCACCAAAAAGTGGTAAGGAAACACGGGCAGACCTACGAAGAAAAATGGACGATTCAAAAAAATCCGCAAGTAACTACGCAGATAAAGCTAAAGTGAGATCTGGTGAAATGTCCCAGACCGCAGGAGAAGCTACAGAAAATATTAAACTTACCTTAAGTAAAACAGCAAAAGAACTCCGTGAACAGCTGCATCGTGCATCAGAAGAAATAAAAAATGAAGCACGTACGCTTAAAGATGATGTGAAAGAAACAGCAGAAGATGCCTATGTCGATGTAGCTGTCGAAGTTGAGGACGCTTCTGAAAAAATACGCAAAAACGTTGATGACTCCACCCCAAACAGCTCGCAAGCTGAAACCTCACAGTCAACGACACACGAATAAATCAGGAATTTCCCAGACTCAAAACGGTCTGGGATTTTTTAAAATTGTTAATACTTGACACATTATCTGTATTCAGTTACTATTATATTGTAAGTATTACGAATTAGAGATATATCAAACGAAAAAGGAGAAGATTTTTATGGCAAATGTTAAATTATCTATTATCTACTACAGTTCAACGGGTACAAACTACCAAATGGCTCTTTGGGCTAAGGAAAAAGCAGAACAAAGCGGAGCAGAAGTCCGTCTGCGCAAAGCGAAAGAGCTCGCTCCAGAGTTTGCTATCGAACAGAATCCTGCCTGGAAAAAGCACTACGATGAAACACAGCATGTAGAAGAAGCATCTTCTGATGATATTCTATGGGCAGATGCTTTGCTTTTCAGTGCACCTTCTCGTTTCGGTACGATGCCAAGTCAGTTAAAACAGTTTCTTGATATCCAGGGTGGCTTATGGGCAAACGGGAAAACTGTCAATAAAGTAGTCAGTGCAATGACCTCAGCTCAAAACCCTCATGGCGGACAAGAAGCCACACTCTTATCCCTATATACTTCCATGATGCATTGGGGAACAATTATCGTGACGCCTGGTTACACAGACCCTGTATTGTTCGGTGCCGGCGGTAATCCTTATGGTACTTCAGTTACTGTCGATCAAAATGGAAACATGCAGGAAGATGTTGAAGATGCCGTCAAGCATCAGGTTGCACGTGTCCTGGAAGTCGCTTCTAAAACGCTAGAAAGTTAATTAAAAATTTCCTCTAAAAAACACATTCTCTTTATCTGATTCAAAAAAATCAGAAAAGATGAATGTGTTTTTTGTATGGATCAGTCATTTTCTGCAAGTTCTTTCTCCAAACGGTCGATTATCAGTTGTATTGAGACAGCATAATTTTCATTCTTCTGAATATCAAATATTGTCCGGGCTTTTTTATATGATCTTAGACCATCTTTTTTCTGGCCTAATTTTTCCAGACAGTATCCTTTATAATACAGAAAATCTCCTAGGAGAAATAATGTATTTTCTGAAATAACTAAACTTAAACCTTGAAATACTTTATTAATGCATTCATTATATTTATTTTGCTTAGCTAGACATACGGAATAATTCAAGAGTAATTTTGCTTTTTTTTCATAATTCATCCACTCTGAAAATATACTAAACCCTTTTTGATAATATTTTTCAGCTAATTCATAATTGTCTTGCCTCAAATACTGATTCCCAATACTATCAATAATTTCAATACGAAGTTCACCATTTTTCGTCATCTCTTCCAACCTCAATAGATGTCTTAATGCTTTGTCGCTCTCCCCATCACGATAAGCATATAATAAGCCATTTATCCATTCAAAAAACATTCGGTCTTGTCCAATTGCTTGACTGATCAATTCTTCATTTGAGCTTATAAGGTAGGATACCGACTCATACTCTCGACGCTCCAGATGCTGTCTAATAAGTCTAGACAGTTGTGATGTTTTTGAATAGCGACTTTCAACAGAATCTTCTCCATAAAAATAATGCAGTGAAACGGCAAGACGTTCAGCTAATTTTTCCATAAGTTCCCGGCTCGGTTTCACTTTTTTCTTCTCAATACGACTGACCATGGCCTGCGTACAAATTCCTTCAGAAAGATCAGCTTGAGTCATTTTCAACTCTTTTCTTCTTTTTCTGATTTTCTCCCCTATTTTCATCCGCCTATTCCTCTCATTATATTATAATTATAATATCAGTTATATTAAATCATTATACATGAGTGACTTGCTATTTTCTATATTTTTATGAAATTTTCTTATTGTATAAGCTTATTACTATGAAATTTATTCTTTTAGTTTAATATTTTTTATAATCATTTTTTAATGATAACTCTAATTTTCCTCATTGTTATTATCTGTAATAGATATTGGTAGCCAGACTGTAAAGTCAGTCCATTGATTTACTTCACTTTTAACTTCGATATGCCCCTCATTATTTTCAACTAACCACTTCACAATAGATAAACCTAAACCAGTTCCCCCAATATTCCGACTTCTGCTTTTATCAACTCTATAAAAGCGTTCGAATATTCTGTTCAGCTGATTTTCAGGGATCCCCATACCATTATCAACCACAGAAAGTTTCAAATTATTATCCGTAATACCTATTTCTATTGTCACTTTTCCCTTTTCAGGTGTATAAGCTACTGCATTACTGACTAAATTAATTATAATTTGTTTTAAATGATCTGGATTTATTTCAATTTCTATACCCTTTTGACCAACTATATTAACATGAATATCTTTTAAACTGATTTTTTGACTTAGTACTTTAAGAACATCCTCGATTGTTTCATTTACGTTGATTATATCTTTTGCACCATTATCCTGTCTTTGCTCGAGTTTAGATAGCTGCAAGATATCATTGACCATAACGTCAAGCCGGCCCGCTTCTTTATTAATAATCTCTAGAAATTCAACGAGTACGTCATTATCATCTAATGCGCCATCAAGAAGTGTTTCACTAAAACCTTTCAATGCCGTAATAGGTGTACGAAGCTCATGAGAAACATTTGCTACAAAGTCAGTTCGGACTTTTTCAAGTCTTCTTATTTCAGTGATGTCATAAAGGAGAACGATGAAGTTCAATGTCTCTAATGAATCATTAAAAATAGGTACCACATGTACATCCATCGTTTTCTCTTCTGGATAGTACATTTGAATTTCCCTATTCTGAATGCGCTCTGTATTATATGCTTTTTCTATGGTAGCAATCAATTCAGAACTGTGTAGACTCTCAAAAAAAGATTTACCTTGCTTACTATTCAAGTCCTCCCCCAGGAGCTCATTCATGGCAGGATTTACCATATTAATTCGTTTATCCTTCTCAACAAGCATCACTCCAATAATCAGATTGTTGATCAATTCTTTTAGTTTGAGTTCATTTTCTTTTATTTCACTCATCTGATTATTTAAATTGATAGCCAGTTCGTTGATAGAAGAGCCTAATTCATCTATTTCTTTATATGATCCTTTATGGTACCTCACAGAATAATCTTGATATGAAAGAACATTAGCTATATTCCTAATCTTATCAATGGGACGTGTGATTTTTTTAGCCCAATAACGAATAAATAAATAAGAAATGAGTATAGCTGCAATTAAAAATAATAGTAATGTAGTCATAAGCTCATCCGTTACTCCGATCACTTCTTCAGCATTTCGAGAAAGACGAAGGTAACCATTAAACCCACTTTCTGTTGTTTCTATACGCGTTGCACTATAATAAAGCATTTCATTCGTACTTTCACTTTTACGGTGATATGTACCTATTTTCTGCCCCTCTGTAACTTGTATAATTTCTGGTCTATCTAGGTGTTTTTCAAGTTGATCTGCCTGAACGCGTGAATCATAGATCACATCACCATTCAAATCAATGAGTGTTATCCGTTCCTTCATAACGCGCGAAGCTGATTCCAGTCGACTAATGAGTGGGCCATTTTTCTCCATCGACTCTTCTATATCATTTAATTGACTTCCTAGTACCAAGAGCTGTGTATTCAGCGCTTCCTCCTGTTGTTCTATTGATTGTTCTTTAATTCCAGAAGAAATCATTGAGATAAATACAACAAAGAAAGTTAATAGAATAAGTGTAAAAAATAAAATCATTCGGGACTGTATTTTTTTCATTGCGGTACCTCTAATTTATAGCCAAATCCCCGAGCCGTTTTTATATACCGCGGTTGTTTTGGATTTACTTCAATTTTTTCCCTTAAATGACTGATGTGCACGTCTACAATGCGCGTTTCTCCACTAAAATCATAATCCCACACTGCTAGAAGTAACTGTTCGCGGCTTAGTATACGATTCTTGTTTTCAGCAAGATAAACAAGTAATTTAAACTCTTTTGGTGTGAAAGCTAATTTTTCTTCCTTTACATAGACTTCGAATTTTTCTGGATAAATCGTAATATGATCCAATATGATCGTTTTTTGCCTTTGATCCATGTCGAGCGTCTGCTTATTCTGCTTATCTACCCGTCTCAAGATCGCTTTAATCCGTGCAATAACCTCCCGTGGACTGAAGGGTTTAGTTATATAATCATCTGCTCCAATTTCCAAACCCACAATTTTGTCGATTTCAGAGTCTTTGGCTGTCAACATGATAATTGGTGTATCGATTTTTTCTCCTCGAATAGCCCGACATATATCCATCCCATCTTTTGAAGGCAGCATCAAATCAAGTAGAATCATAGCGTATTGATTTTTCAAAGCCAATGCTAGTCCCTCTTCTCCATCCATCGCCACATCAACCTTGTAATTTTCCTTTTCCATATTGTATTGAAGTAGCTTAACAATCGATAGTTCATCTTCTATTATTAAAATTTTCTTCATTTTATCTCTCCTGTGACTTCAGTCTTACGTCTATATAAAGCTAATATTCTATACTTAATATTGCTATATTAATCATTTAATGTTTTTCATCTAACGCCTTTTATATACCTATCATAACAGGATTTCTATAAATAAAATATCATTGAAATCCGTATTTACACAATCTTTACATTATATTTGCGTTGAATTAACACCCACACGTTACTCTAACTTTGTAGACAAAAAGTGTCTAACTACTTAAAAAGAGGGATTAATTATGAAAATGACTAAGGTTGTAAAAATGGGTACATCATTGAGTGCGGTACTTTTACTAGCAGCTTGCGGTAACAAATCAGAAGACAAAAACAGCGCAGGAGCAAATGAAGAAACATCTGAAAGCATTACCGGTTCAGTCCAAGTCGACGGATCTTCCACTGTCTTTCCAATCATGGAGGGTATTGCCGAAGAGTTTTCTATTGAGAATCCAAAAGCGCGAGCAACCATCGGTGTATCCGGTTCTGGTGGTGGGTTCGAGAAATTTATTGCCGGAGAGACTGATATTTCCAATGCCTCTCGACCTATCAAAGAAGAGGAGATAGCACTACTTGAAGAAGAAGGTATCGATTATACGGAATTTAAAATCGCTCTTGATGGTCTTTCGGTTGTCGTCAACTCAGAGAATGACTGGGTCGATTATCTTACCCTTGACGAACTTTACGCGATTTGGGCAGAAGAAGGCGATGCTGATACATGGGCAGACGTCAGAGACGGCTGGCCTGATGAAGAAATTGAACTGTTCAGTCCCGGAATTGATTCAGGAACCTACGACTATTTTGATGAAGTCATACTAAACGGAGACCAAATTGAAAGAGAGGCATCACTTTCTGAAGACGACAATATTTTGGTTCAAGGTGTAAAAGGCTCCCCAAACGGTTTAGCTTACTTTGGTTATGCATACTATGCTGAAAACATGGATACAGTTAAAATCGTTCCAATCGAAAACAGCGAAGGTGACGTTATAGAACCGAGTAGTGAAACAGTGCAAAACGGAAATTATGAACCTTTATCCAGACCATTATTCATCTATGTAAAACACGAATCTATAGTAGAAAACAATGCAGCTTATGAATTTGCAAAGTATTCACTGAAAATGGCTGGCGAAATGGCTCAGGAAGTTGGCTATGTCGCTATGGAAGAGGCTATTTATGAAGAAAGTCTAGCAACCCTGGAAAGCTTAAAGTAGACTTTTGACTAACTTAAAAATACTTATATAGCCTATTAAAGTGATTATCATATCGGTCAATACCTATCACTTTTTTCTCGATAGACACTGACCGATGTTTAAGGAGCATCAATTCATGAAGATAACTATCCGCGAAAGGATTAAAAAAAATAAAGCGAAACAGTCCTATCAGAATACGATTGAGAAAGCCATGCCACTCTTATTTTTTCTCATGGCTTCCCTTTCCATTCTAGTTACCTTAGGAATCATTTATACCCTGCTGAGAGAAACAATTATGTTTTTTACTCACATTTCTTTGTTCGATTTCATTACGGGAACTGAATGGTATCCTTTTTTTGAAAATAACCCTAGTTATGGTATCTGGCCTTTGCTTTCCGGGACGTTTACAATCGCAATCATCGCTATGCTAGTCGCAGTCCCAATCGGCCTTGCTTCAGCTATTTATTTAAGTGAATATGCCAGTGATAGGAGTCGTAGAATACTAAAACCTATTCTTGAAGTTCTCGCCGGTGTGCCTACTGTTGTTTACGGGTTGTTTGCCTTAACATTCGTAACCCCTCTGATGCAAACGTTCGTCACTGATCTACCTATTTTTAACGCCCTGAGTCCAGGGATTGTAGTAGGAATTATGATCATTCCACAGATTACATCTCTGTCCCAGGAAGCAATGAACGCGGTTCCTCAATCCGTGCGTGACGGTGCCTATGCTCTTGGAGCGACGCGACTTGAAGTTGCTCTCAAAATCGTCATTCCCGGATCATTTAGTGGCATCGTCTCATCCCTCGTACTCGGCTTGTCCCGCGCGATTGGCGAAACAATGATTGTATCTACCGCAGCTGGTTCCACGCCGAATTTGGGGTTCACACCAACAGAATCGATTCAAACGATGACGTCTTATATCGTGCAAGTTAGCATGGGCGATGCAACATTCGGATCAACAATTTATTACAGTATCTATGCAGTAGGTATGACGCTATTTCTCTTTACCCTTATCATGAACATATTAGCCAATCATATTTCCCGTAAATATAGGGAGGTTTACTAATGAAAAATAATAGTGTAACACCAGATGAAAAACAGATTGATAGAAGGATTATTAAAAATAAATTGGCTAAAGGTGTATTCTTTTTAGGTACTCTCTTTGGGATTATTGTTCTTGCTGCTTTATTGATCCGTATCTTCACTCAGGGAATCGCTTATCTGGACTTTGGTTTTCTTAGCAATTTCGCTTCCAGAAGACCAGAGGATGCTGGTATCAGAGCTGCTATTCTTGGAACCATTTGGATTATGTCCATTACGATACCCGTTTCACTCATATTAGGTGTAAGCACATCTATCTATCTAGAAGAATATGCACCAAGAAACAAATTTACTCGCTTCATCGAGCTGAATCTGGCCAACTTAGCCGGAGTTCCCTCTGTCGTATTTGGACTTCTTGGTCTAACTGTCTTTGTACGGCTTCTAGAGATGGGAAGAAGTATCCTAGCAGGAGGGTTCACCATGTCTCTACTCATACTTCCTGTCATCGTAGTCGCATCAAAGGAAGCCATCCGAGCGATACCACAGGAGCAGTATGATGCAGCTTATGCTATGGGAGCTACGAAATGGCAGATTATTCGAACAGTCGTCCTACCAGCTGCTACACCCGGTATTTTAACTGGAGCTATTCTTTCCTTGTCTCGTGGAGTAGGAGAAACTGCCTCTCTGCTTATGATTGGTGCGATGACTTTTATCGCCTACACTCCAGCTTCCGTTCTGGATGGTTTTACTGTTCTACCTATCCAAATTTTCAGCTGGGCAAGCAGACCCCAGGCCGAATTCCAAGCTGTTGCAGCTGCAGGTAGTATCGTCCTTCTAGTTATTTTGATTGTGATGAATACGCTGGCAATTATTATCCGCAATAACTATTCGAAACGCTATTGATATAGGGGGAAAATTATGAATAATTCAGAAAATAAGTCGTTAGTCTACTCCATCAAGGATTTAAATTTGTGGTATGGAGATACAAAAGCATTAAAAAATATTTCGATTGACATACCCGAAAAAGAGGTCATCGCGATCATTGGTCCCTCAGGATGCGGGAAGTCGACATTCATTAAAACATTGAACCGGATGGTAGAGCTCGTCCCTTCTGTCAAAACGGAAGGATCGATCCACTATAAAAAACTGGATATAAAAAAAGCTAAAGTCGAGTCTTTACGTACTGAAGTTGGGATGGTATTTCAGAAGCCGAATCCCTTCCCAAAATCTATTTATGACAATATTGCTTATGGCCCGCGTATTCACGGGATAAAAGATAAGAAAACACTGGATGAAGTGGTTGAAAGAAGCCTGAGAGGGGCTGCACTTTGGGAAGAAGTCAAAGATCGCCTGGACGAAAATGCTTTTGGATTATCCGGAGGTCAGCAGCAGCGTGTCTGTATTGCCAGAGCACTGGCTGTCGAGCCTGATGTGATACTCATGGATGAACCGACCTCAGCTTTGGATCCCTTATCGACAGCTAAAATAGAAGACCTCATCCATGAGCTAAGAAAGAACTACAGTATTATTATTGTCACACACAACATGCAACAAGCCGCACGGATTTCCGATAAAACAGCCTTCTTTTTAAATGGTGAAGTTATCGAATTCGATGCAACAGAAAGGATGTACTCTAATCCAAAAGACAAGCGAACTGACGATTATATTTCAGGTAAATTTGGTTAACAGATTTACGAATAATCCTTCATCAAATAATAAAATAATTAAATCTAAGAGGGGACTATCTCAATGAGAAGAGCATTCGAAGAAGAATTGAATGATTTACACGACCAATTTTATCAAATGGGCTTAATGGTATCCGAAGCTATTTATCTGTCAGTTAAAAGTTTTACTACACACGATAAAAAAACTGCCGAAAAAGTTATCACTAATGACCCTTATATAAACGAGCAACAAGTTATGATTGAGTCAAAATCGATTGAACTCATCGCCTTGCAGCAGCCCGTCACGAGTGATTTACGCCGCATTATTACCATTATGAAAGCTTGTGCAGATTTAGAACGCATGGGAGACCATGCCGTCGCTATTGCCAAAGCTACTATTCGAGTCAAGGGGAATAAAAAAGATCTCGCTATCGAAAACAATTTAGCTATTATGGCTGAAAGTGTAAAAAAACTGGTTGAACGTTCCTTGACTGCCTTTATTGAAACAGATTTAAAAGAAGCCAAAAAAATTGCCTTAAAGGATAATGAAATAGACCAAATGGCTTTCGAAATACACAAGCAAACACTAGAAGAAATGAAAAAAGATTCTGAACTAGTACTTGGTGCAACGAATTATATTTTAGTTGCAGGTAACCTGGAACGGATAGGGGATTATGTCACAAATGTTTGCGAATGGATTATTTATTTGGAATCAGGAAAAATTATTGAACTAAACACCCATAACACACTGGACAATACTTCCTTTAAATAAAGGAAAAAGTGCTGACATTAAATCAATGTCAGCACTTTTTATTTTATTTATTTTCTGAAATGACATGAATATCACGCTGAGGAAATGGAATGTTAATGTTATTATCAGAAAATTTCTTGAATATTTTAAATCTTAAATCACTTGGGATGAGAAATTCTCTTTCATCAATCTGTGAATCTATCCAAAACCAGACTGTGAAATCCAAAGAAGATTCTCCAAAATCCTCAAAGAAAACACGAGGAGCAGGCTGATCTAGAACATCCGGCCACGTCTCTTCTCTCAATTCATCCACTGCTTCATATAATAAACGCTTAACAAGTTCAATATCACTTCCGTAAGCTACTCCAATCTTAACAGGAATCCTCAGACGCTTATCCGTATAAGATCTGTTAACAAATTTCTGTTCAAGAAAATATGAATTAGGAATAATCATACGCTCATTTACACGTGTTCGAACGATGGTTGCTCGTATCTTTATTTGTTCAACATCAGCAATCGTATCGTCAATAATAATACGATCACCCACTCTTATCGGTCGTTCAAAAAGAATGATTAGGCCCGAAATGAAGTTGGACATGACATTCTGTAATCCAAAACCAATCCCTACTCCAAGAACACTCGCAAACACTGTCAGACTTGTTAAATTAAACCCTATCGAAGATAAAGAAATTAATACCGCCAAGGTGACAATAGTGTAATGGAAAAAGGTATTCATAGTTGCCTGTAGTCCTCTATCTAGTCCATATTTATCATAGACAGAAGGGAGAATATATTCTCGAATCGCCTTTGAAAATTTCACCGCTAAAATAATAGCAAAGAGAACGGCTAATATAAGAAAAATTGTGATTTTGGTATTACTAAATACAAAAAGTGTTTGATAAATAAATGACGTCTTCGAAAAATACATAAAGAAATAAATGACTAATATGAATAAGGTTATCCAGTTTACAATCGTTTCAAGAAATAACTGCGTACGCTTTTGTTTGATAACTTTATTCAATACGGCATGTAAGCCGGCTCTTACTATTAAAATAATTGCAAGACCTATAAAGGCCCCTATCCAAAAGCTAATTTTGTTGTTTTGAATTCCTTCAATTATAGTTCTTAGCTGCTCCATACATTTCTTCCTCACATAGCTTAATTTTAGTTTAGTTTACCAAACTTCATGAAAATTAACGACTATACTGGTTTTTCATAAAAAATAAGAGACTGGATTCCAGTCTCTTATTTTTTATATTTAGTTCGTACTACTAACTTTCTTCACATCGCCTTGTTCGACGTAAACCATTAAAATTGAAACATCTGACGGATTAACACCACTGATACGACTAGCCTGAGCTATTGTCTCAGGTTGGATTTTTGCTAGTTTTTCTCTCGCTTCTGTTGCGATACCATTAATCGCTAAATAATCGATCCCTTCTGGAATACGTTTGTTTTCCATACGTTTGATTTTTTCAGCTTTACGTATTGCTTTACTGATATAACCTTCATACTGAATATGAATTTCAACTTGTTCTTTCACATCTTTTGGTAGTTCATTTTCCAAAGGTGCAAAAGGTATAATATCTTCATATTTAACGTACGGACGTCTCAAGAAATCATAAACTAAAATACCATCCTTCAATGGCGGTTCATTTTTCGAATCCAAATACGCTTTAACATCACTTGGCTTCAAACGAATCGTTTTTAAACGTTCCAGTTCTTTTTCCACGAGGTCTTTTTTAGTCTGGAACGTTTCAAAGCGTTCTTTTGATACAAGTCCTAAGTTATAACCTTTTTCAGTTAAGCGGAAATCGGCATTATCATGGCGCAATAACAAACGATATTCCGCACGGGAGGTGAGTAAGCGATAAGGTTCATTCGTGCCTTTCGTTACCAAGTCGTCGATCATTACTCCGATGTAGGCTTCATTACGTTTCAAAACAATCGGCTCTTCGCCATTTACTAAGCGTGCCGCATTGATTCCAGCAACTAGCCCTTGGCCACCGGCTTCTTCATATCCAGATGTCCCATTCATCTGTCCCGCAGTAAATAGGCCATTAATACGTTTTGTTTCAAGTGATGGGCGCAGTTGATAAGGCTTCACAACATCATATTCGATGGCATATCCTGTACGCATCATTTGCGCATTTTCGAGCCCATCTATCGAGCGTAGGACAGATAGTTGTACATCTTCAGGTAATGAAGATGAAAGTCCTTGAACATAAATCTCATCTGTATTCGCACCCTCTGGTTCAAGAAACAGTTGGTGTCTTGGTTTGTCGCTAAAACGAACAACCTTATCTTCGATGGATGGGCAATAACGTGCGCCAACGCCATCAACGATTCCGGTAAACATAGGTGCACGGTGTAAGTTTTCACGTATAATATCATGCGAAATATTACTAGTATAGGTCAGCCAACATGATATTTGTTCTTCAAGGTAGTCCTCATCCAATGATTCAAAACTAAAATGATGCGGTTCACTATCACCGGGCTGTTCTTCTGTCACGGAATAGTCAATCGAATCTTTGTGAATGCGTGGAGGCGTTCCAGTTTTAAAGCGGTCCAATTCAAAACCATGTTCCAGCAAACTTTCAGACAATTTTATACTTGGCTGTGTGTTGTTTGGCCCAGAAGAATATTTCAGTTCCCCAATAATAATTTCACCCCTGGAAGATGTTCCAGCAGTTAATATAACAGCTTTAGATCTATAAATAGCTCCCGTGTTTGTAATAACTCCTTTAATATGATCGTCTTCCACAATAATTTCTTCTACTATTCCTTGTTTTAGATCTAAATGTTTTGTTTTTTCAATCGTTCTTTTCATTTCATTGGAGTACATATACTTATCTGCTTGCGCACGTAACGCTCTTACAGCTGGTCCTTTTGCAGTGTTCAACATACGCATTTGAATGTATGTTTTATCAATGTTACGTCCCATTTCTCCACCTAGAGCATCGATTTCTCTTACAACGATACCTTTGGCCGGGCCGCCAAGGGAGGGATTACACGGCATATGTGCAATCATGTCTAAATTGATTGTCATGAGGAGTGTTTCAGCACCCATTCGTGCAGAGGATAATGCTGCTTCTGATCCAGCATGTCCTGCTCCAACAACAATTACATCATAATAACCTGCTTCATATGTTTGCATAGATTTATTCCTTTCTCATTATGTTACTTTTAAGTTTAAAATTTTTATATTAATTAATATCGGTCTGTTTCATTATCTTTTAAGAGTCCAAGCCGTAATTTCCTATTTTTCGCAGGAGCCAAAACGGGGGTATCTCGCTTTTCTATTGTCTAGCGATTCACCCCCTGGCTCCAAACGAAAAAAGATAAATTAATTACCAGCTAACGCATACTGTACGACTAACCTGCTAAAGCAGGAAGTCTTTCAGCAATTGCGCAGTATGCGGGCTGACGCCTACACTCAACTAGATTGCTGAAGCAATCAGTTTCCTAGCAATTAGGATATAATTTCCTATTTTTCAGTGGAGTCAACCCAGGCTTGATTCGCTTTTCTATTGTCTAGTTTTTCAACCTTGACTCCTCCTGAAAAAAGATAAATTAATCCATTGCGCAGTATGCTCATTAGGATATAATTTCCTATTTTTCAGCGGAGTCATAACAGGTTGAAAAAACTTTTCTATTGTCTAGCGATTCAAGCCTGACTCCGAACGAAAAAAGATAAATTAGCCCATTGCGCAAGATGCTCATTCAGGGCGTAATTTCCTATTTTTCGCTGGAGTCAACCCAGGCTTGATTCGCTTTTCTATTTCCCGAGGCAGAATTGGCTGAAGAGTTGGGTGATGAGTTCGTCTTGGACGCTATCTCCTGTTATTTCGCCTAAGAGATCCCACGCTCTTGTCATATCGATTTGTACCAGGTCAACGGGCATGCCCATTTCAATTCCTTCGATTACGTCATTGAATGCATCGATTGTTTCGTTGAGTAAGGCAATATGCCTTATATTAGATACATAGGTTGCGTCCTTTTCACCTGTGTTACCGGCAAAGAATAATTCTGCTATTTTCCCTTCAAGCTCAGTTAAGCCTGCTTCTGTGATAATTGATGTTTGAACAATATTATCAGATTCAATGATTGTATGCAGTTCTTCAAGGTCCAGTTTATTTTCCAGGTCCATCTTATTTAATATGATAATACGGTTGTGTCCCTCAGTTGCTTCAAGCAGTTTTCTATCTTCTTCTGTCAACGCTTCGCTCTGGTTAAATACTAAAAGTACAAGATCAGCATCAGTTAATGCTTTACGACTACGTTCAACACCAATACGTTCAACAATATCTTCTGTTTCTCGAATACCAGCTGTATCGATCAATCGCAAAGGTACTCCTTTGACGCTCACATACTCTTCGATCACATCGCGTGTTGTCCCAGCAACTTCTGTAACGATGGCTTTTTCTTCTTTAAGAAGTACGTTCAGCAAACTGGATTTACCAACATTTGGACGTCCAATAATAGCTGTAGCCAATCCTTCGCGTAAAATTTTTCCTTGCCCTGCTGTTTCAAGTAATGCTTCAACTTGTCCCTTTACATCTTTAGCTTTTTCAACCAATAACTTAGATGTCATTTCTTCCACATCATCATATTCAGGATAATCGATATTCACTTCTACTTGAGCCAGCGTGTCTAGAACCTCCTGGCGCAGATTTGTGATCAGTCGGCTCAGATTCCCATCAAGTTGTGTTACGGCCATATGCATTGCCTTATCCGTTTTAGCCCGTATAACATCCATAACAGCTTCAGCTTGAGATAAATCGATTCGACCATTTAAAAATGCACGTTTTGTAAATTCTCCCGGTTCTGCTAAGCGAGCACCATTATGAAGAACTGTTTCAAGTACTTTATTAACTGAAACGATTCCGCCATGTGTGTTGATCTCTACAACATCTTCTCGTGTGTAGGTCTTTGGTGCACGCATGATCGTCACCATGACTTCATCAATTTGAGTCTTTGTTTTAGGATTCACTACATGACCATAGTGAATTGTATGTGTTTTCTGTTCAGCTAACTGTTTTTTCCCTGCCTTATAAACGCGGTCAGCAATTTCCAGTGCTTCATCACCACTAATGCGTACAATGCCAATCCCACCTTCACCTGGTGGCGTTGAAATTGCGGCAATTGTATCAAATTCTATAGCCATCTAGCGTTCCTCCTATATAATAAGGAAAGCACTCAATATTTTAGTTCTGAATGCTTGCCTTTTTTAATTTTTTTCACAAAAAAAGTGCCTGGTCCACTCCAATTTAGCACAAACGACTCCCTTGGGGCGGAAAAGCACTTTCACTACTTTACCTTTATTAAATGTAAAAAATTATTTTATTTGTTTCGACAAGTTAAATAATATAAGTAATTAATTGATTTGTCAACTTTTTTACTTATTTAATATAAGCAATATGTGACTATGATTTCACAATTAGGCTACACCCTTTCGCTATACCTATTTATCTCTTACTACTGAAACGCATTATAACTTGAGACAACGTTTTATTTCTTATAGAATATAGATTAACAAACTTTTATATATAAAGGGGCTGGAACCCATTGAGTAGGTTTAAACAAATATTTTTAGATATTGAATCAGACATTTTAAACCAAACGTATAAAGCTGGAGAGCTACTTCCCAGTGAAAATAAGCTGTCAAAAACTTATAATGTTTCGCGTGAAACAATTAGAAAAGCGCTAACCTTACTTCTAGATAGCGGTTACATTCAAAAAAAGCAGGGCAAAGGTTCGATTGTTTTAGACATTAAACGATTTGATTTTCCAATCTCTGGTTTGACTAGTTACAAAGAATTAGAAGAAGCTCAAAATATTAATAGTGAAACGATACTCATAAAGAATCAAATTGAAACACTACCGGAAAATATCGCATCCTTCCTTAAAATTTCTCCGGACACTAAAGTTCATGCTGTTATTAGAGGGAGAAAAGTTGATGGGGAGACGGTTATTTTAGATAAAGATTACCTACTAGCCTCCGTTATTCCTGAATTACCAGATAATGAAGCTGTTGAATCTTTGTATGATTATATTGAAAATAAGTTAGGTCTAACAATTAGTTATGCTAGAAAAGAGTTTATTGTGGAGCCCGCAACAAAAGAAGATCGTGAATTAATGTCTCTACATAGTGATTCGCATGTCGTCGTGACACGCAGTGAAGTGCATTTGGAGGACACAACCTTGTTTCAATATACTGAATCACGCCACCGTTTAGATAAGTTTCGCTTTGTCGAATTTGCACGACGCAGGCCCCCTATGGACTTAAAAAAATAAGCCTACAAGGAGATAGTCGAAATGAATAATGAACTAAAGACAGAACAACTGATTGATGCAATGAGTGCTGCTTATTCTGACCCAGAGGTAAAAAAAGATCAATATATGCATCAATTGTTATTCGACTCAGCGAAGCAAATAACTCATGGACACGATCATCGAGTTATTTGTGTTCGTCTCAGTAAGGAAATCAGTCGTTTTTCACTAAGGAATAAAATGAGCCTCCCTCAATCATTAAATCATTTGTATGAAATCGTAGGCAAAGAACACACAGCATACCGAGGAACAATAGCCGCTACATCCATTTGGTGGGGCCGATAACAAAAGATCCTCCAAATGATCAGATATTCTGACCTCGATTTGGAGGAGCGTTAATAGTTATATATACACTTAGATTATTTTTCAGCCTATCTTACTTCTACTATAGTGAATTATTTTTCAATATCACTACAAGTTGATTGACATAGTCTTCTTTGCTTTTGCTATTACTTTCTGGGAAGTATATAAAGGATAAAATACTTCCAATTAACATTCTCAAGGTTATTTCCTTATTTATAAGTTTTATTCCAGCCTCTTCTGCAGCTTTTTCTAAAAGAGCATGCGTTCTTTCTATATAGTCAAATGGAATAATTTCAGGATTTATGTTTCTTTCTCTTAATATTAAGGTAATCATTCGATGGTTATTGGAAATGAATTCTATCCGATTTTTTAAAATATATTTTAATTTGTTTGTCGGATCTAACTTATTTTCTTGGAGTTTAATCTCAATTTTTTCTAAACTTTCTGCAAGTACTGGTTCGATGACTGCTTTAAATAATTCTTCTTTTGAAGAAAAATAACGATATAATGTTACCTCAGATATGTCAGCCTCCTTAGCAATACTCGCTGTAGTTGTTGCATGATAACTCGATTCAGCGAAGCGCTCCATCGCAGCATCAATGATGTGTTGTCTACGTTTTTCTTTTGTCATTCTTTTATTCTTATCCATTGGCTTTCCCCTATATTTACAGTTTAATACTATTTATTTTTATAAGAAAAGGAGTTAGTCTGAACTAACTCCTTTTCTTTCTTTTCAAATTATAATTAATTAGTCGCTTCTTTAGGCGTCATTGTTTGGTGCTTTACCTAATTCAGCTTGCATCATCCAAACATTTAATTCTAAGTCGCCTTTGGCATCAATAAAAATATCTTCTGTTACAGCGTCGCCTTCTTCTTGAGCTGCTTCGATTCCTTTTGAATATTCAGCAACTAATGTGCGGAAAATATCCACTAATCGTTCAAGATGTTCATCGATTGCTTTGTCCCATTTTCCAGGAACACTCTTGATATTAGATTTTTCAGCAAATTCTTCTAAAGTAGATACGGGTGAACCATCAATAATGATTAATCGCTCAGCAACTTCATCCAGCTGTTCTTCTACTGTTTCACGGTATTCATCCATTAGCTCGTGATAGTTTTTGAAGTCTTTTCCACGTAAATACCAGTGAATTTGGTGAATAGCTGCTGATGCTTGAGATAGGTCTGCGGTCAACTGATTTAATACTTTCTTTGTTTCTTCGTATTTCATTTTTGACATCCTCCTATGTTGTTAAGTGCTTACTTACATATCTTGTATTAACTATACCGTAAAATCTGTCCGCTTTCAACTATAAGGCTTCGCTAATCAAATAGTTTTAAACTTACTCTTTTTCACCTATTCACTTGCTTCATTGATTACCTCCTTTTTTATTATTAAGCACTCACTTATATCTTATGGAATAACTTTGATAAAAGTATTGTTTAGCTTTCAAGCGTGAAACTTCACTATCAAAATAGTTTTAATTTAATAAACTGTTTTCCTTTAATAATTAGAAAATTAAAGTGGTAAATCTTTCTTGGTGAAGATAATATTTGCTGCTGTGTATAAACCGAAAGCAATTATTCCCAGTGCAATCAGCCCCCAGCCAAACTCTCCACTTGCAAGAATCGCGTCTGTATCGAATAAAGTCGTTAAGGTTAGATATTCAAGTATTGCAGGTGTATCATCCATTAACTGTTGGACCATCGTTAGTAAGAAAAATGCAAATGGGATACCCCCACCAACTGCCAAAGCTACCCCTGTGCGGTTAAATAAAGTAGACGTAAAAAATGAAATCGAGCTAATCGCTAAGATTAAGCTAAATAGGCCGATGCTTAACCAAAAATAGGTTTCTCTGTCAAATTCTAATGCCTGATCAACCGCTCTTGCTGATGACACCATCGTGTTATGTGTCATTGTAATAATTTGCTCTTCCTGCAAACCTGTTGCCTCAATCGCTGCTTCTAACGCAGCAGGATCCTTGGTTAAAGTTAAATTATCCTCTACTTGGTTGCTATTCATATTCAAGGCATTTGCCGAAGATTCAATGACTGTTTGTAGTAAAAGTCCTGCATTTTCTTCTGTGACCCTAAATGCTGGTTGAGTATCTTCTTGACCTTCTTCAGATTCTTCTACTTTTTTATTTTCTTTAGATCTTAGACTTTTTACTTCGTTGTTCACAAATTGCTGGTATTCATTAACAGAAATTCCTTTTACTTTTGCCCCTGCTGTCAAAGCATCGTTGCTTTCTAAAATCATTTGTGGATCTTTCATTAAATCTTCAGTAGTGATTTTAATATCTTCATCCTCTATATCGTCATCTTCTTCATAGATATCTTCACGTTCATCTGTAATGATTTTGGCTGTTTCTTCATAAGAATGGTCATTAATGACTTCAGTTAAATAGATTGAATAAGCCTCTAAATCCATATCCCGTGCTGCAGCTGCATCACGCATAGCTTGTTCATTATCTTCAATTAAGTATAAACGTTCCGATAAATAACGCTTACTTTGATCTAAAGGTTCTGCTGCTGCTTCTACGTCGTCGGTTATTGGATAACCGGTCACATTATTGTACTGTAATTGAGAGGCCCCTAAACCAGCTAGAGAAACAATAACGTACATTAAAAGAACAGAAGAGATCATATAAAGTGACTTAGTAAAGATAACACTTCTACGTTTAATTGGAGTCGACAAAGTATAAGCCATTGAACCAGAGTCTACCTCATTAACCACTAAATTATTCGCTGTAAACACCACATAAACAATTCCTAGAATAAGCGCAATCAGCTTATAAAAATTCTCTAAGTTTCCTAAGAGACTATCCATAGAAGACAAAAGACTAGAAAATGCTGTCCCCTCGGCGGCTGAAGCAATCGATGCATAACCTGCCGCATCATACCCTATGATAAATCCTGATAAAATAATGGAAGCAACGATTGTGATGATTGCCCAGAGCCTCCAATTCGTTTTGACACTTTGCTTAAATATTGGCTTTGAAAACATTTATACTTCCTCCTTAAATATTTCAGTGATATAATCCTCAAACGAAAATTTAATTTCTTTAAAGTACACTAAATCAAAGTCTTTTAAATCTTGAACCAGTTGATTAATATTTTCATCATTAACTTGAATAAAAATTTGTAGATCTTCTTTTTTTACCTTATTTATTTGATAGTCCAAACTTAAAAACTGTTCAAAATCAGTACGTGATTTAAATTCCATCCTGAAGACCTTATCTTCGTTATAGCGAATTTTTCTCATATCTGTAATGTCGACAATTTTACCTTTTCGAACAACTGCGACTTGATCAGCAACCTCTTCCACTTCTTGAAAGATATTACTCGACATAAAAATGGTTTTCCCTTTCGCTTTTTCTTCTTTTAAAAGATTGAGGAAAATATCACGCATTAATGGATCTAAGCCTGTACTTGGTTCGTCCATGATTAATAGATCGGCATCTGAAGCAAAGGCTGAAACAATAGCTGTCTTTTGTTTCATTCCTTTACTCATCGAACGTACTTTAGCTGTTGCGTCTAATTGAAGAAGCTTTATTAACTCTTTTGCACGCTCCCAGCTTCCTCTTCCCGATAAATAAATTTGTTCTTTTAAAAATTCTTCTCCCGTAGTATTTCCTGGAAAGTTGATCTCTCCTGGAATATAAGACACAAAACGTTTAATTTCCGCACTACTTTTCGTCGCATCAAGTCCGTTAATCGTAACTCTTCCCTCATCAGGATTTAAAAAGCCCATCATATGTCGTATGGTTATTGTTTTCCCTGCTCCATTCACACCAACAAAACCATAAATTTCTCCTTTTTCAATTTCCAAAGATAAGTCAAAGACGCCCTGGCCTTTTCCGAAATCTTTCGTTAAATGTTTAATATCAATGCATACCATATTGTAAGTTCTCCTCTCCATCAGCTACTGTTTTATCACGGTCATAGAAATCCATAAAATAATCTTCTAGCGTAAATTTAATTTCTGAAATAAATTTAAGCTTTACCTCACTTAATTCCATAAAAAGTTCTTGCATTTTTTGGTCTGTTACTGTCAACTTTACTTGATTTTGTTTAGGTCTCTTCACTGAAATCGTAAGAGCTGTATTTTTTATAAATTTTTGATAGTCTTTGAAATTAGCAAACTCAATTTTAAATGATTTATTTGTATTCTGTTTCAGTTCATCTGCTTCTACCGTAGAAACGACAACGCCATCCTTAATAATCGCAATTCGATCGCAGGTTGCATCTACTTCCGTGAAAATATGACTGGATAGTAGAATAGTTTTTCCTTCTGCTTTTTCTTTCAGAACAAATTGAATAAAACGTTCTTGCATCACAGGATCTAATCCGGAAGTCGGTTCATCTAGGATTAAAATTTTTGGGTCGTGCATAAAAGCAGTAACCACTGCCAGTTTTCTTTTCGTTCCGAGACTCATCTCTTTAATCGCTTTTGAGCTATCGATTTCGAATAGTTCTTTAAGCTCTTTTGTCTGTGTCATATCTGTCAGCTGTCTTTCCTTTGCCATGTATTCAATAAACTGATCTCCCGTCATTCCTTTTGGAAAGGCCAGTTCACCTGGCAAGTAACCTACATCGTGTTTAATATTGTCGGCTGATTTCCAGCTGTTTTTACCATTAATAGATAATTCTCCGTCATCCAGTTTTGAGAAGCCCATAAGATGCCTTATCGTTGTCGATTTTCCTGCACCATTAGGCCCTAGAAACCCAAAAGTTTCCCCCTCTTTTACCTCAAAAGAGACATCGAATATTCCACGACCGTGGCCATAATCTTTCGTTGCATGGTTTACTTTTATTACTGACATACCTTCGCCTTCTTTCATCTATGATATAAGTATTAATAAATTTATTTTTGTATTTTAACTAACATCTGTTATATTTATAACTATACGTGAAAGAGTCATATGAACAAGAGACACCATTTTATATCTGATAATTAATTAACTTTTTCAGATAATATGTTCATTAAAATAACGGGAGATGACTTTTATAATGGAACAATTAGACTTAAGAGTACAAAAAACTTACCGCTCACTTATTGATGCATTCGAAAAGCTATTAAAAGACAAGGAATTTGAAAAAATATTAGTCACCGAATTATGTGAGGCAGCTATGATTCGACGCCCTACCTTCTATAGCCATTTTCTAGATAAATATGATTTTTTCACTTTCTTTATCAGACACAAGATGAACCTGATTTTTGATAATGTGTTTCAAGCATTAGATCAAAAGTCAGATGGTGAGGCTTATCATTTCTTTATTTTAGTTTTCGAACAACTTCTAAACCAATCTGATAATTTATTGGAACTTATTTTTAGCTTACAAATGAAATCTGATATCGTTACAGAATTAAAAGGTATTCAAGAATATGGACAAAGCATGTTGAAAAACCACGTGAATACAGGAAAAAACCATGACAATTCAGCTATCGTCAATGAATATAAAAGCCAAATCATTATGGGAATAACAATAAAATCAGTCTATTGGTACAAAAATAATAAACATAACATCAGTAGAGAAGAGATGACTGTGCTTTACGAAGAGACACTAGAGAAACTATGGTAAAAATAAAGAGATAAAAACCCGCCTAAAGCAAGTGTTTAAACCTTACTTTAGACGGGCTTTTATATTCATTTAAATTATTCTATCAAAAATGCAGCTGTCTCATAGGCTTCCATAACAAATTCTTTCTGAAGTGTTCTTTCACCACTGTTACCTATTAAATAACTACTTTGCCCTTTCAGCAGTTCATCTGGAAGGGTTATTGTGTCTGTTTCCTCATAAAAATGGTTTAAAACGAGTAATTTCTGACCTTTATATTCTCTCACATAAGCAAATATACTTTGGTGATTTAAGTTTATCGCTTTATAAGAACCTTCTTGAATAATCGCCAGCTCTTTACGCAAAGAAACCAATTGCTTGTAATAAGCATAGATGTTTCTACTCTGTTTTATGTTTTCTGTATTGATTTCTTTATAATTATCTGCAACTTTTAACCATGGTAACCCTTTAGTAAAACCAGCATTTTCTGTCTGATCCCATTGCATCGGGGTTCTAGCGTTGTCTCTGGATTTATCTCTTATTATATCAAGAGCTTCATTATCCGACATTCCAGCTTTCTTAAGTTCACTATATGCATTATGTGTTTCGATATCTTTGTAATCATCCAAATTAGAATAATCAGGATTTGTCATTCCAATTTCCTCACCTTGATAGATATAGGGCGTTCCTCTCATCAAGTGAATCGTTTGCGCTAGCATAGTTGCTGTTTCAACTGGATAATTTTTTACATCTCCAAAGCGATTGTTCGCTCGAGGTTGGTCGTGGTTATTCCAGAATAGGGCATTCCAGCCATCTCCTTTTGCCATTCCCTCTTGCCATTCATTTAAAATTTGTTTTAACTTGAGAAAATCAAAAGGCATTCTAGTCCATTTTTTACCATCTTTATAATCCACTTTTAGATGATGAAAACTGAAAATCATAGATAATTCATTTGATTCTGGATTAGAATATTTTATGCCATTTTCAACAGTTGTTGAGCTCATTTCACCCACTGTTAGGATATCATCATATTTGCCAAATGTTCTTTCATTCAATTCCTTAATGTAGTCATGAACAATTGGAGTATCTGTGTAATGTGACTTTCCAACGCCATCTGTAGCATCTTTCAGCTCTTGGTCTTTTCCGATAACGTTGATGACATCAAAGCGGAAACCTTTTACTCCTTTTTCAAGCCAGAAATTAACTACTTTATAGAGTTCTTCACGCACTTGGGGATTGCGCCAATTCAAATCTGCTTGTGTGACATCGTAAAGGTGAAGATAGTACTTATTCGTATCGCCAAACTTAGACCATGCTGGTCCACCAAACTTAGACTCCCAATTCGTTGGTAAAGTGCCATCCTCTTGTCTTTCTCTTAAAATATAAAAGTCTTGGTATTTTTCATCTCCAGCTAGTGCCTTTTGGAACCATTCGTGCTCTGTCGAAGTATGGTTTAAAACCATATCTAGCATCAATCCAATACCACGCTGACTTGCTTCTTTAACTAGTTTATCAAAGTCATCCCAAGTACCAAATAAGGGATCAATTGATGTGTAATCAGCAATGTCATACCCGTTGTCATTCTGAGGAGATTTATAAAAAGGATTCAACCAGATCATGTCTGCACCCAACTCGGCTATATAAGGTAACTTTTCTATTACTCCATTTAGATCACCTATACCATTGCCTTTTGTATCCTTAAATGACTTCGGGTATGCCTGATAAATAACTTTATCGTGAAAATTTTGCATTTTACTTATCCTTTCTCTTTTCAAATGAAAAAGGATACTTTTTTTAAATGCGCTTCTTCCAGTAAACTTACTAGAATTAAACCCATTTATTGAAAATATCCTCTCTCTTTAAAATTTTTCAAACATATTTACTCTTAATTTTAATTACCTAGTTTTGGAATAGGTAGATTGTCGTTTTCCCAACTCGTCATAATATTATTTTTCTCAAATACAATAACTAGGGCGATCGGTACAATAATAGCTACTGCCATAGCTATAAAGAACCATAATAAACCTGACTGAATACTCAAGAAACCTGGTAAGCCTCCGACACCGATATTAAAGGCAGTGACGTCCATAGCAACTGAAATCATTCCCGCAAAAGCAGAGCCGATCATTCCAGCCACAAATGGATAAACATATTTAATATTTATACCAAACAAAGCCGGTTCAGTGACACCAAGGTAAGCTGAAATTGCCGCTGGTACAGAGACAGCTTTTTCTTTTTCATCCCCACGATGCAACCAGATAACACCCATTACAGCAGAAGCTTGAGCAATATTTGATAAAGCAATCATTGGCCACAAGTTTGTACCACCATAGTCAGCAACGAGCTGTAAGTCGATTGCATTGGTCATGTGGTGCAAGCCTGTAATAACAAGCGGTGCATAAAGTCCACCAAAAATAAATCCAAAGACCCAGTTGAATGTTCCGCTCAATCCCCAGTTAACAGCTAGTGACAGCCAAGTACCCAGCTGCCAGCCGATTGGGCCAATAATAGCATGTGCGACAAAAATCGTTGGAATCAAAGCAAGTAATGGAACAAAAATCATGGATACTGCTTCCGGTATTACGCGGCGTAGCCATTTTTCAAGAATAACTAATAAGAAGGCAGCCATCATAGCTGGAATCACTTGCGCCTGGTAACCAATCATATCTAATTGGAAGAATCCAAAGTCCCAATAGGGCACTTCACCGGCTACAATATCTTGAACACCATAGGCATTAAGTAATTGCCCTGAAACCAGAGTCAATCCGAGCACAATACCTAAAATTTGAGTAGTTCCCATTTTACGTGTAACACTCCACGTTATACCTACAGGAAGCATATGAAATATCGCTTCTGCTGGAAGCCACAAGAATGCATTGACTCCACTCCAAAATACTGATGTTTCAACAATTGTTTGACCATCTAAAAACCACATTGGTACGGCTTCTAAAACGTTCCTAAAACCTAAAATTAGACCACCAATAATAATTGCGGGAATCAAGGGGGTGAAAATTTCTGCCAAAGCCGCCATAATACGCTGCAAAGGATTCATGTTTTTCTTACCCGCTCCCTTAACTTCGTCTTTCGAAACACCTTCCAGCCCTGATACAGCTGAAAACTCATTATAAAAATCACCAACACGGTTTCCAACAATAACCTGAAATTGGCCTGCCTGTGTGAAGGTCCCTTTAACTGACTCGATATCTTCGATTCTTTCTTTGTCTGCTTTTGATGGATCATTCAGTACAAAACGCATGCGTGTCGCGCAATGAGTGACAGCGCTGACGTTCTTTTTACCGCCGATTGCATCAAGTAGCTCCTGTGCATCTTTCTTAAAATCTGCCATTATTATTTCCTCCCTTGAGTAACTTGTATATACAAGTTTTATTGATTTAACTATAATATAACCCAGAATCAAATGCAAGCGTTTTCAATACTCTTTTTACTTTTACCTAAATGTTTAGAAAGCCCCGGTTACTCTGAATGAGTAACCGGGGCTTTTTCCGTCACTTTTTTATTTCCACAATCTTTTTATGTCTCCAATTAAATACAAAGAGCCAAATACTATTATTTTTTCCTCACTAGGTTGCGTTTTAAGACATTCTATTACATCAGTAATTGATCCGATAGACTCTGCCTCTATGTCTTTTCCTCTAAACTCTATAGCAACGTCACTCGGAGAAAATCCACGATAAGGATCTGGAGAGACTGTGTATATTTTTTTGGCATAAGGACGTACTTTGTCAATCATTTTCATATAATCTTTGTCCTTCATCATCCCTACAATGAAAGTTACTTTTTCTTTTGGAAAAAGAGCTTGAATCGAATCAACTAATGTTTCTACCCCTTCAGGATTATGGGCACCATCGATAAAGATAGCTGGATTTTCTTGTATTTTTTCCATCCGTCCCGGCCAGTAAGTCTTTTCCAGTCCATCCACAATATGCTGATTAGAAATATTGAACTTTTTTTGTCTCAATACCAGAGCAGCTTCGATAGCCAGTAGTGCATTACTTACTTGGTGTTTACCAGTCATATTTATCTTTAACATTTTAAATGGCTTATACGAAAAGGTACTGCCGTTTTCAGTTAATTGTATATTTTGCACTTTATTCACTTTTACTTGGTGTACGCTTGCTTGTTTATTTTCTGCTATTTCCTGAAAGACTTGATTGACAGATGACGTGAATGGAGGCAACACAATATCCCCCTTTTCTTTAATGACCCCTGCTTTTTCTTTTGCTATTTTTTCTATTGTGTGGCCCAATACTTTGATATGATCCATACCTATCGATGTCACAATAGCAACTTCAGGGACCGGAATGACATTGGTCGCATCAAGTCTCCCACCTATACCAGCTTCTAGTATAACTATATCACAATTTTTTTCTTTGAAATATAAAAGAGCAACAGCCGTTAAAATCTCAAAAGAATAGAGACGTTCACCACATTCATTTTCGACATCTTCAACCACTGCAGCCACTTTTTTTGTCACAGAGATAAAGTCTTCATCTGATATTAATTGTTCATTTATTCGTATACGTTCATTCACTTTTTCTAAATGGGGTGAAGTAAAACTACCTGTTTTTAAATTTGCCTGAATAAGAATTTGTGAAATAAAAGAGGCCGTTGATCCTTTTCCATTCGTCCCAGCAATATGTATAAAGGATACATTTTTTTCTGGATTATTCAGTTTATTTAATAGAGTATGCATTCGATATAAGCTTTCTTTTTTTCCATTTCCTCTATTTGTATTTACTAGCATAACAACGTCTGTCATATCCATTTGTAAGACCCTCTTTAAATGAAATTTTATTACTTATTAACCCTTCTTATTTCCTTTCAAGTATAACCGGTTCAGTAACTAACAACAAGATAATAAAAATTCACAATTTGTTCACATTTAGTTCACATTTTATATATATGTATAATCTTTGTATTTTTTTAACACATTAATATCCTTTATACGTTTTCTAAATGTTAATTTTGTACTAATTTTCGCTGTCTCTTAGCTTTACTTATTCTTTAAGACAGCCTTTATCAAATATATCACAGCTAATGTTTGCGCTTTATTATGGTAAGTTATAAACTAAACGTAGATAAATATAGATAAAGTCCATATAATTGTGTAAAAGATAAAAGGCCATATAAAGCTCCTTTTACGGTACAATGTTTTTATCGACAAAAACATACCTAGGAGGACTTTATATGACCCAAGTACATTTTACATTGAATACTGATGAGATACAAAAGATAATTAATGATTCTGTAAAAGATGATTTAGCGAAAGATATTTTAACCACCATTTTTAATCAGCTCATGGAAGACCAACGGTCAGAATACATTCAAGCTGATGAATATGAGCGATCAACTACACGTCAAAGTCAACGAAATGGCTATTATGAACGCGATTATACGACAAGAATTGGTACACTTGA
>NZ_FNYW01000029.1 GCF_900109085.1 Alkalibacterium gilvum
AACAACATTTCAGACCTTGAATAAATACCTGGGTTCCATAGAGAATTCTTGTAAGTACACCTTGTCCAATGGACACCTTGAAGGCATTAACAATAAAATTAAAACAATCAAACGAAGTGGTTATGGTTATCGTAATTTTAGTCATTTGAGGGCACGCATTCTAATTAGTTTTAAATTGAAAGAAAAGACCGAGAAAGAAATCAGACCCTTAACTTTTGAAGAAGAAAAAGTGATCAACAAACAATTAAATACTAAAGTCGCATAAAAAAAGGTAGAAAGCATTTAAGCTTTCTACCTCGGAAATCTCTGACCAACACGATTTGACAAAGAACCCCTTTTTATAATAAATATTTCATTCATTATATATAAAATTAGCGTGTATTTAAACGCTAAAAATTCATTATATTATATTTAATCCAAAAAAAGGGCAAGAACACGATTTAATCATGCTCTTGCCCCCTAACATAGTCTAAGTTTATTAAGCTTTAGTTACGTTTGCTGCTTGAAGTCCACGGTTACCTTCTTCAATGTCGAAGTTAACTGTTTGTCCTTCGTCTAAAGATTTGAATCCGTCTTCTTGGATTGCTGAGAAATGTACGAATACGTCTTCTCCGCCTTCACGTTCGATAAATCCAAAACCTTTTTCTGCGTTAAACCATTTTACTGTACCTGTTTCCATTTTAAAAATTCCTCCTCGTGCCATTCAGCACAAATTATTTACATTATTGCGTAAAGGCCAATTTGGAATGCATTACACAGTTCGTTTGTTGTCTCTTACAATATGTTAAATTTAGTATAACACATATATAATGGAATGCAACCATAATTTTATATTTAGCTCTTTTTAAGTTAAATATCCTTTTTTTGTACCTTCATCTCCTTTAAATGTTGCAAACACACGCTTCAGACCTATAGTTTATCTTTTTTCAAAATCATCAGGCTTATCAAGATCTTCAAACTCTAAACCATCAAGATATTTCATGTCTTCTGTAGATAACTCAAAGTCAAAAATATCAGCATTTTCTTTTATACGTTCCTCATGAACCGATTTTGTTAAAGTAACATATCCATGTTGCAGGCTCCATCTCAAAAGAATTTGAGCAATTGATTTGCCATATTCAGTGCACATTGTCTGAACTTTAGCATCTTCTTTCATATGTTTTAATGGTGATAAAGGAGACCATGCTTCTACAATCATGTTTTCATTATGGCTCATCTCGACTGTATCTTTTTGAAGAACGCCTGGATGCAAACGGATTTGGTTGACCATAGGCTTAATCCGACAATTTTCAACAATGTTTTTCAAATGAGGGACTGCAAAATTGCTGACACCTATTGCTTTTAATTTTCCTTCATCATACAGATCCTCAAGCGCACGCCAAGTATCAATATTGTCCTGCTGCCAATCTAAATCTGTATCCTTAACAACTGGCCAGTGGATTAGAAATAAATCAAGGTAGTCAAGGTCTAACTTTTCAAGTGATTCAAGTATCGTCTGACGTGCTTTATCATATCCATGATTCGTATTGTTAAGCTTACTTGTTACGAAAAGTTCATTTCTAGGAACACCACATTTTTTAATTCCCTGTCCAATATATTCTTCATTTTTATACATTTGAGCCGTGTCGATATGTCGATAGCCTTCATTGACTGCATCTACGACACCTTGAATAGCTTCTTCTGGATTAGTAACCTGCCACGTTCCGTATCCTAAAGCTGGAATTTTTGTATCATTTGATAGCGTATATGTGTCTGTTAAACTCATTCGATATTTCCTCCTAGTTTAATAATCAAATCGTATATAAGTATAGCAAAAATACTCGTATAGATTAAGTCATTCGCTTTATAAAAAGAATAAAGTCTCAAATATATTCATTCACTCTATTAAGTAATTCTATAATTCATATTTAAAAAAATCCTTTTTAATTTACATAACAAAGACGTTAATGAGACTCTCTCACTAACGTCTTTATCATGTTCTTTACTATTAACAGCAGACCTTATTTATTTAATAATAGGCCCCTGAATTTTCATTTTATAGACTTTACTTAAATAGGGGTACTTTCAAATAATTTCTACTCTTGCTGTTTTCTCTTTAAACTATAGCCTACTTAGCTCCTGTTAACGTTTCTGCAAAAGCTTCTAAAGCATCTTTGAATGCTTCAAACGGTGGATGAGTGATTCCTGCACCGATCATTCCGATACCTGCATCTTTATGAGCAATAGCGGTATTTATCGTAGGCAGCTTATTCAGCTTGATCACTTTTCGAATGTCGATACCTGTTGGAATCCCCATAAAGTTCAGTACCGGAATGGTTACATTGGGATTCTTCGTCGTTGTAATGTCTTTCATTTCTTCAGTAACATTCATCGCATCTGCAACAGTACCGCCTACCAGAGGAACGATTGCAGGGGCTGTAGCCATAGCAAAGCCGCCCACTCCAAATGTCTCTGTAATCGCACTGTCTCCAATATCCAAGCCAGAATCTTCTCGTTTATATCCGGCAAAGAGCGGTCCAATAACCTCTTGCGCAGGTCCTGTGAACCACGTATTTCCTGACATCCCACTTACGCGAATACCAAATTCGTAGCCATTTCGACACATGGTCGTAACGATTGTACTATTTTTGACACCATGTGCAGCGTCCAGAGAGCATTTCGCTAATGCCATCCACGTAGGTCCAGAGAAGTAATCACTACTTAATACAAAGTCAAAGACCTCTTTTTGATCTTCTTTACTCCAATCTGTCTGAACGATATAAGGTGTCAGTGCTTGAATCAGTAAAGTCGTTCCAGCGACGTTTCTATTGTGTGCCTCGTCCCCCATATGCAGTGCCTTCGATAGTAAGAGACGTAAATCGATTCCTTCCGAGCAGAATTTCATGGCATCTCTCAACATAGGCCCCAGGACATCTCTCATCCAGTTCAGTCTATCGATAACGCTCTGATCATTCGCGCCAAAACGTAATATTTTCGAAAGCTGTTCACTTAAATTCGTATATGCGACATTTCCATAAACCTTATTTTCAACGATATGGACATACATAGATGCAGATGTTACACCTGCCATTGACCCTACCGCATCATGCTCATGACAAGGGGCAAATTCAACTTTTCCAGAAGCAGCTACTTTCTCTGCTTCTTCGATGTTTTCAGCTAACCCCTCAAATACAATCGCACCAGTCACGGCTCCACGCATCGCGCCATTCATATTTTCCCAAGCTATTGGAGGTCCAGCATGCAGAATCAGATTCTTCTTCATACCTGGAATAACATTAATGGCTTGGTCATATCCGACAAGTATTGGCTGAGAATTTAAAATCCTTTCAATAGCCTCTTCGTTTGCCTTGTTTATTTTATCTTGATTTTCAGGCTCATCCAATTTATCCAGCAGCTCTATTAAGTGGCTATCTCCACTTGCGGGCGGTTGCCAATCTAATTGAGTTACTTCTGCACCTTGTATTTCTAAATCATCTTTTATAAACTCTATGCCTAATGCGACGGCTTTCAAATCATCTTGAAAAAGATTTTTAATTTTATCCATTATTTTCCTCCTTATTCACAAATCCTCGTGCTAACAAGCCTAGATTTTGACTGCTGCTTGACAGGGTAACGCCTAAACTATCCAGCTTATCGTTTTGTGCTTTTAAGTTTTGACGATCTTCATCTGTTCCGAGTACATAACCGATAATCTCAAGATGTCTTCCTTCAGCTTTTGCTTTTTCTTTTGCCTCTTTTATTGCAGGAACCATTGCCCCCACAGGATCCTCATGAGACCCATATCCTAGGACAAAATCAAGAAGAATTACCCCTACTTTTGGATCGGCGGCTTCTTCCATAAACCGATCAATTCTTGCAGAAGGATCGATCATTGGGTGTGGTTTCCCATCTGTATATTCATCTGAACCAAAATCTATAAATGTATGATGGAAACTTTTGCCTGAGTCCTCCAATTGATACTTTTCATCTTTAGAAATATTACTATACATATCTTCATAATATTCTTTTGCTGCCAGCATCGCTTCATCACATAATGTTCCACCTGTGAATAATCCACGGATATATTTTTGCTCAGGCTTTAGTTTCTTTTGAACTTCTTTTATAAGAGGTAGATTTAAAGAATGCTTATTTAGAGAATCTTCGTCTGCTCCCGCTAAGACAACAGCTTTGATTGCGGCTTCCTTTGACCCTTTAGCATAGTGCCCTTTTGACGCTTGTATACTTTCTTCATCCCCACCTAAAAACCAAATAACGACTGGCTTTTTAGATTTATTAACTTCTTTCAATACTTTCTTTTCTACTTCTTTTTCGGGTGGTTTAGAGATCAAGACAATAACTTCTGTATCGGGGGCTTCTTCAAGCGCTCGAATGCCGTCCACCATCATAATCCCATTGACTTCTTTGGAAAGATCTCTTCCCCCTGTCCCAATCAATTGGCTGATGCCGTAACCGAAATCATGGATACGCACACTTAGTTCCTGACTTCCCGTTCCTGAAGCTCCAACAATTCCAATATTTCCTTTACGAACCTTGTTAGCAAAACATAAGCCTGTATTATTGATGATAGCAGTACCGCAATCTGGCCCCATCATTAGCAAGCCTTTTTCATGTGCCAGTTTTTTTAATTCAACTTCGTCTTCAATCGATACGTTGTCACTAAAAAGCATAACATGAAGATCATTATTCAAAGCTTCTCGAGCTTCTCTCGCCGCATAAAGACCATTAACAGAAATAACCGCAATATTGCTATCCACGTCTTCTACTGCCGAACTGATTGAGTTATACGTTTTCTCTTTGGTCTCGCTTTTATCTTCTTTTCGTATAAATAATTTTTCTACTTCTTCCATTGCAGCATCAAGTTGATCTTCTTTATCTGTTTGAATGACAATTATTAAATCACCAGTCGTTGCTTTTTTAATCTCATCAACGGTCATTCCTACATTTTCAATCACTTCTTTATTCATATCTGTTCCCATACCTATCATTGCTTGCTTAACATGCTCGATATTATTCGCTTGTGTAGAGATGGACATTAATGAAATCGAATCTAAATACGTATTCTTTTTAATTTTTGCTCTAATAGACATATTGTCCTCCTTAATAGTTGTGAGTCAGTTTGTTAGCACTTTCGATTGTTCGAATCATACCCCAGGCAATCTCTGACCCGGATGATGATCCAATGGCTAATACTTTTTCCAATTTATTCAATACTACTTCTGGTTCTGTTGAAAATAACACTGCTTTCAGAAATTCATGCATACTTTCTCGACCACGCCCATGACAAGCCTGATAAATAGCTGTTGCACTGATAAGATTTGTTTTTTCTTTAGCTGTTTTTTTCCATAACTTTTGTTGTTCACTTAAGTTGATCGGAAAGTTCTCAATAGTCGACACAAAACAAGTCCCGGTAAGGATATCATCGCCTGAAGGAGTCAAACCTTTTCCGAGTCCAAACAACTTCGTCTCATTTAACTGATTGACTTTCTTTGGAGTATTTTCAATAGCCTTAAACATTTTCTCTGTCTCCATATAAAGGAGCCTATTCATTGCTTGCTCAAATGTGTTGCTGCCAATATTTTTGTTTACAGCTTTCTCATGAGCCCAGCTTGGCTTGCTTTGTTTTCTTAAGTTTTCTTTTACCAGTGAAATGTTTTCAGCTAATAAGCGGGTGTCTTTTGGGTATATTGCCTTTTCTTCTTGCCATTTTTCTGTTTCTTCCCAATCGATCACCCAGTCCTCATTAATCTGGAGTCCCAGATCAGTGAAGTAAATATTTTTTGATGGATTCAAAAAGAATTTATCAAAGTTTTCTTTGGAAACGCGTATGGTCGATACTGCATTATCTATTGGCGCTGACACAATCGCCAGCATCTCGTCGCCATGTAAGTAATTAACAGCATGCTTGAAGTAACTATGCAAAACAGCAGCACTTCCATTCGATTTTTCAATTTTTTTAAGTAACTCATTATCAATTGAAAGTGCTGATACCTTTTGCATAATTTTCTTCCCTTCTACTTAGCCTCTTTTAACAACTTCTCTGCTTCTTCTTCTTTCCCAAGTACTTTTAAACTATTTGCCTTGTGGAACAAATAATCAAATCGACCTGGATCATTTGATAATAGTCGGTTCATTTGTTTAATGGCTTCTTTATGATACCCTAGTTCTCTTAAATAATTTGACATGTGATAGCGGAAAAAGAAGTAATACTGATCCTCTTTTATTGCTTTTTCATATGTCGCTAGTGCTTCATCCACCTTTTTTTGTTCTCTTAGTGCATTAGCGATATAAAAGTAAAACTCAGGGTCACCGCTTTCGATTTTTAAGGCTTCTTCATAAACTGCTGTTCCCTCATCATATTTACCTTGTAACGTCAGTAAGTACCCCTTAAGGAAATAGAATGTAAGAGAGCCGAATTCCTCAAGATACACTTGCGCTTTATCGTAGGCTTTATTGAACGCATCTTTTGACATAAGCATTAATACATCATCGATTGCTTTCTCTTCAGGTTCATTGGCATCATATGTGCCCTCTAAAATGGCCAGAACATCATCTTGTTTGTATTCACGCGCCCAATCTATAGCAGTCTTCCCATCATGATCTAAGGTTGTCGGATCAGCACCTGCATTCATCAATTTTCTTAGAATCAATCGGTACAGGCTTCCTCCGTCCCCTAAAATAACCGCTTCCTGGAGTGCTGTCCAACCTAAGTCATTAATATGATTGACCGGAACACCTGCTTTAATGGCTACATCCACTGCTTTGAGGAAGCCTTTTTCACTACTTGGTAAAAGAGCTGTTCCACCAAAGCAATTTGCCAGTGCCACATCTGCATGGGGGGAACCCATTTCAAGAATTTCGTAAAAACCATTTGCCGCTGCACAAATATAGGGTGTCAATATCATGTTGTCACGTTTATTGACATCTGCACCAGCATCAATCAACATTTTCGCTAATGGGATATTGTTTTGTTGGGTGGCAGCCATCAAGGGTGTTCTTCCGCGATTATCTTGATGATCCACGTTTGCTCCTTCATCTAATAATTTTTTTACAACTTCCAAGTTACCTTTTTCTGTTTCTATCATTAACAATTCATCTGATTGATTCATTTCATCACCTTTTCTTTCTACCATTTTTTATACTGTTTGATTTGCTGCCAATTCTTTTTCGGTTTTTTGACTCTCTTTAACATCATCACTAGTTCTTCGTGCATCAAAGTATTTATAAGCGAATAATACTGCTAATAGAAGATAACCGATTGTCAATTCAGGTTGTAACCATAATCCAACTGATGGCGAGTGTATGACACCTGTGATTGTTAAGACGGCAGCGGTCAATGCCGAAACAATAGCATATGTTGATTTATTTCTAACTGCAAATACGACTAAACATCCCCATAAAATAGAACTTAAAGGCGCGCCACTTCCTAAAGCAACTAAACCTGAGTGATACACACCTGCATCGGCAAAGGCAGTTAAGCCAACTTCTCCTGCACTTGTTCCTGCAGAAGTTAATGTATTGTTCACTAATGTTAAAGCCCAGTTTGCAATCCATGGGAATAAGCAAACAAATACGGCAGGTAACTCGACTCTAGGACTTTCATTGACTGCCTGGACAGCTACAACGATTCCTACGTAGAATAAAATTGGGAAAACAGCACTTAATGGGATAATACTTAAAAGTAGACCGCCAAATCCGAATAGTCCAATTAAGAAGACAGTAAAACCTGTTGCTAAAGTATAGCCTGCTCCTGCACCAATTGATTTCCAACCAGGATGTCCGATGTAAACAGTCGTTGGGAAAGGACAGCCAAACATACAACCGACAATAGAAGATGTGGAGTTTGCAATCATGATATTACGTACATTGTAATCATCACCAGCTGCAGAAGCTGATTCAATATTTTCAAGGGTGAAGATAAAGTTGGTTACACCTAAAGGTATAGCTGACACTAAGAATCCAAATGCAGGCGGAATCCCTGTAAATAGATCCGTTAATTGTAATAAAGGAATAGAAATGCCAACTGTTTCAGCTCCTTCAGCAATAGCTGAAACATCCATTTGGCCAAAGACCCAAGCCAGTAACGTTCCAACTGCCAGTAAAAGGAAGCCTGTTGGTATACGTGGAAAAATAGGTTTTTTACCAAACCAGTTTATAAAGATAATAGCCAAAACGACAAATGAAATAAGTGGGGCTTCAAATGATTGTAAAATAGGGTTCATAGCTAGTAGTAAAAGCCCTAATCCACCTAAGCAACTTAACAAAACACTACGAGGGATGATGCGTCTCAACCAATCTCCAATAAACGCACCCGATAATTCAACTAAAGCTTCTAAGAAACACCAGCCTAATGCGACTTTCCAAGCAAAATATACATCACCTGTTTCACGTGCAATGGGTAGTATAATCAGAAAAACTACCAGAAAGATTGATGGCGCACTTGGACCAGAAGGAAGGGCTGTAACATCTGTCCTACCTGTTTTTTTAATTAAATTTTTTGCAGCATACCAGTAAAAAAATCCTGCTAAAAAGATAGCTAAGCCAAAACCTGGAGCAATGCGTGTATAAACAAATTCTGCTGGTAAGCCTACTGTGAATATAAGTAGCCCTGCCATAGTGAAATAGTTAGTAAGATTGTTAGCCAATAAACCAAAATATGCGCCCCAATCTCCTTTTTGCCAACCAAAAAACTCCTTCATATAAATTCCTCCTGTCAATATTATAAATTAAAGCATAATTCCGGCTTCATGCTTTTTTTAAGTACATCTATATAGTAACTAAAGAAAACCCTTTCATCATTGGTCAAAATATACAAATAATCTATACTATAGTTAGTTATTCTAACTAACTACGCTATTAAACCATCACAAAATGGTTTATAATACTAAATATAAATCATTCCATTAATTTTAATTTCCTATATTTGAGGAGTGTTGACCTATGTTAACAGTTAAACGATTTCTTGAACTATCGCCTTTTTATGAATTAAAGATACTGTCTGGACATAATGGTTTAGATAATATAATTACAAGCGGGAACATCATGGACAATCCCGATGCCATTGATTGGTTTTCTGTAGGGGAACTCCTTTTAACATCAGGTTACTTTTTTAAAGATAGTCCAGAGCTACAAAATAATATTATGAAGCAACTTAAGGATTTAAATTGTCCTGCGCTATGTATAAAGCCTAGAAGATATTTAGGTACAGTGCCAGAAAACATGCTAAAATTGTCTGATGAACTCGATTTGCCAATTATTGAAGTGCCCTATGGTCTTTCTTTTTCAAAAATTTTGGGTCGTATAATGGAAGAACTCTCAGATAAATATGATTCACTGAACAAAAAATCGTTGGACATTCATAGTCGCTTTTTTAACATTTCCTTACATGGTGGAGGATTACACCAAATTTCTGTGACTTTATCAGATATTTGTTCCTCTTCAGTAATGCTTTTGGATAAAAATTGGACTGTACTACATTGGACAGATCATCCAAAACAACCCCATTTAATGTCAGAATACATATCACTTAAAAGAAAAGAAATTCCTTTTTCTGATGATTTTATACGTAGTTTTCCGCCAGAATTTGAACGGCTTCAAAAACCTGTTATGCGACACATGTCCATAAGTAAATTCAATGCTTCCATCCCCTGTACAGTCATACCTGTTTACTTTCAGTCGAAGCATTATGGTTACATCGTACTATGGAATCCGTTAAGTGCGCTGAATGAGTACTCATATATCGGACTAGAGAACGGCGCTATGGCTTTCTCATTGGAACGTATTCGCAGTGATGAATTAACACGAACGCGTAATAGAATTCGTCGAGATTTTCTGGATGAACTATTAATGGGTAAGATCACATCCAAAGAAACGTTAAGTAATTTAGCAGATTTGCACGGCATAAATTTAGATTTATATTATACTGCAGTCGTTTTCCCTGTTTCTTTTTTGAATACTAATAAGAATTTGGACATTGTTCGTCGTAACCAATGGGAAAACACTAAAGTTAAACAAGTACTCAACCATTTTGATCAATTAGCATCAATTAGCCCACAAGTAGAAATTCTTTTTAGCCGAAAAAAACAAATCATTTTACTGTTGGGCTTCAGTAATGATAATGAACTGAATCAAATCAAGTTACTGAGACAATATATACAAGAGAAACTTGATGATGTCCTATCTAATTTCACAGAAATTTCTCTCTATGCAACAATTGGAAAAACAGCTACTCATATGAGTGATATCCATGAAAGTTTTCATCAAGCACAAGAGACGCTCAGACTGTCAGAACATTCACTTAGCACACATTTAAATAATAGAATTTTCCATTTTGATGAGTTTCTTTTACAGTATTTTCTGCTTGAAAATATAGAAAAAGACACAATGAAAAACTATTTCAAGCAAACTTTAGGCCCTTTACACGATCATGATTTAAACAATGGTTCCGCATTGATTGAGACCTTGATTAGCCTAGTTAGTCACCGCTTTAACATTGCTGAGTGTTCTAGAGATTTGTTTATCCACAGAAATACCTTGTTGTATCGTATAGAAAAAATCGAATCTATACTCTTAGTTAACTTAAAGGATGCCGAAGAATCGTTGAAGTTACAATTAGGCTTAAAGATTTATCAACTACTTGATTTATAGATTATATTTCAAATAAAAAAACACGCCCCTGTTTTCCATTTAATAAAGGATAGTAAGGATGCGTGTTTTTTTCAATTTCAGTGTGTCATATATTTATGATTGATGGATTAAGCCAGGTTTTCCTCGTGTTTGATTTTTGCGATTACATATTTTATTTCATCGTATGCTATTTCATCATCTAGCATTTCTTTGATAGGTTTCAAAAAGTCCATACCTACTTTTGCTATCGCTTGTCTGATTTTTTGATCTGCTTCAGAAGTTATTAACCTTCTCGTATCTAGTTCCTTCCCTTCTTCAAGCCATTTACATAAGTGATTTACTATGGTTACTGATGATAAATTTCTATATTCTGCTATTTCTTCAACTGTTTGTCCTTCTTTGAAATAAGTGACAGTCTCTTCCACGGTATTCTTGAATTTAGTTGATGATGGTTTTTTTGCTGGTTTAATTACATCTTCTGTTTTTACGTTTTCTTTCTTCAATGCTTTCACATCAAGTGATCGCTTATCAACAAATGTATTAATCAGCGCAAGAAATTCTTCACCGTATTCTTTGAGTTTGACATCCCCAACTCCGTTTATGTCAAGGAAAGTCTCTTTTGTTGTGGGATACTTGGCTGCCATATCAATAAGACTTCGGTCAGTGAATACAATAAAAGGGGGTTTCCCAGCTTTTTGTGCGATTTCTTTACGTAAACGCCTTAATTCTTCATAGAGTTCTTCATCATAGTGTTCTATATTTTCAACAGTTTTATGTTTTGAGGTTGTTTCTTGTTTCAATTGCTTTCTTATAGATAATTTCACTTTAGCTTGAAGAAGTTCATTTGTATGCTGAGTAAATTTGATTATAGGATAACTATCCCCACTTAATTTTAGGTACCCTTCACTTAGCATAATGGAAATCATATCTTTGATATCACCATCCGTATATTCAGACATTAATCCATGCGTACTTAATTCATTGAATCCTAATTGTTGAATCCGCTTATTGTTTTTCCCACGCAGAACATCTGTGATTAATCCTGTCCCAAAAGATTGTTTCATTCGATATATACACGATAATATTTTCTGACTTTCGACAGTAATATCAGTAACAACAGATTCACCATCGCAATTGGAACAAGACTCACACTCTGTCCATTTTACTTCTTGGTCAAAATACTTTAAAATATTTTTCCTTAAGCAATTCCCAGTTTTACAATACGTAATCATCGTATTCAAATTTTTACGCGCATGTGGTGAGTTCCCTTGTTCGATCAGCATGGTATTGGTTATGATATCCTGTGCCGAATAAAAAAGAATCGCTTCTGAAGGTGCTCCGTCTCGTCCGGCACGTCCTGCTTCTTGATAATAGCTTTCCATATCAAGTGGCATATTGTAATGAATCACGTTTCTAACGTTTGATTTATCAATTCCCATTCCAAAAGCATTCGTGGCGACCATAATAGGCGCGCGATCATATAAGAATGCCTCCTGATTGTGAATCCTCTCTTCTGTACTGATACCCGCATGATAATACGTTACCGGATAGTCTTTCTTACTCAATGTATTGTACACCTTATCAACGCTTTTCCTTGTATTACAATAAATAATACTTGATTCTTTTTTTATCGATAATGTTCAGTAATTTATTCGCTTTATTTTTTGGTTTAACTACTGAAAAATATAAATTAGGTCGATCAAAGCTAGCAATATGTTTAAAAGGAGTCTGCATTTGTAATTGATTAATCATATCATCCTGTACGATTTTAGTTGCTGTTGCTGTGAAAGCTGCAAAGATAGGACGTGATGGTAAAACCGCCATCAGCTCTGGAATACGTTGATAGCTTGGTCTAAAGTCGTGACCCCATTGAGACACACAATGAGCCTCATCAACAGCAATCACGTCTATGTTCCAGTTGCTTGCATAGGACATAAATTGAGAATTCCCCAATCGTTCAGGCGAAACATACAGCAGATCCAGTTCTCCTCTTTTGGCTTCTTCCATAATTTGTCGCTGTTCCATGTTAGATAGTTGACTGTTTATGTAAGCTGCTTTTACCCCCATTGTTTGCAAGCCATCCACTTGGTCTTTCATTAATGATATTAAAGGTGAAACAACTAGAGTCATGCCATCCATAACAATCGCGGGAATCTGATAGCAAACAGATTTCCCTCCCCCTGTAGGCATGACAGCCAACACATCTTCACCTTTTAAAATTGCTTCAATAACTTCTTGCTGTCCCGGTCTAAAGGTATCATACCCATAATGATGTTTCAGTACGTCAAATATATTTTTCATAGAACCTCCCTATAACCTTTCTTCTTATAAACCTTTGATGCTTTAATCGGTGTCAGCGAGAGCATCTAATGCTTTCCCCTGCATTCTGTAGGTTGTCCATTCGTCCATTGGCCTTGCCCCCATCTTTTTATAGAATCCAATTGATGTTTCATTCCAGTCAAGACACACCCATTCAAGCCGTTTAAAATTCCTTTCACGAGTCAGTTTAGCTAAAAAGGTGAATATCTTTTTTCCCAATCCTTTTCCTCGCATTTCAGGCTTTATGTACAAATCTTCTAAATATATACCTGGTTTTCCGAGAAAAGTAGAAAAGTTAGGGAAAAACAGAGCAAAGGCAACAGGTTCGTCTTCGTATTCCCCAATAATCACTTCGACTCTTTTTTTCTCAAAAACATTTTCTCGTATATTCTTTTCTGTAGCAACTACCTCATCTAGCATCTTTTCATAAACAGCCAGTTCTTTGATCATATCCAGTATCAATGAAACATCCTTAGGTTCCGCAAAACGAATAGAAAACCGATTATCACTCATTGTTCATTTCTCCTTTATATTATTCCTGAATAATTCATAGTACCTTGTCAGAACAGGCATTTATCCCGCTTTGATAAGGTTTATCACTCTATTCCTTCTTCACCCGTTGGGTGAAGGAAAAAATATACAAAAAGAGCACACTCTATGTTATTGTAAAGTCGACCAAAACAACAAAAACAAGAGGTGTGCTCAATGTCAACTTTACAAGAAAAGCAACTACAATTCAATCCCCATTTGGTTTGAATTTACCCATTTTACGTTGAGGAATTATAAATGAGATTAAGAAAATAAATAAATTCAATTAACAGCCATTTTTACTCATTTCTCTAACATTGAACACACAAATAGAACGCCCATAAGCGCGTGTTCAAAATTATTCAATTGCTTCATTCATAAGAGAGACAATTGGTTAGAACGTTGTTCAATTCTATGAAAGTGCTTGATACCTGCGGTATCAAATCTGAGAATATTTGAGACCCCTCGGATAAAACGATAAAGATAAAATTTTATTTTCTTTAGTGTATTGGAGGGCCGCGCCCGTGCTAAAACCACTTGAGTATGAGAAGTGTTCTTTTCAATCGCTAACGAATAATGACCAATGAGGCTGTTCATCACAGTATATAAAATGCGTAAAGAACTTAATGTCATGGTTCGTGTTTTCTCTAATTGAAATTCTTCCTTTTGGACGCGGAACAGCTCTTCAATTCGCCAGCGGGTAATATAACTTTTAAGGATGCGAAGGACATCGTCCTTCCCTTTGATGGAGTGGTTCGTTAATAGTTTCATAGGCGTTGCGCCATAACCATATACAACGACCATATTCAAGGACACCTCTTTTAACACAGGTAATTTAACTTTAATATGGCTGACTTTCAGGCTATATTTCTCGCCTTGAATTTCGGTTTTAAAATTGATCTTTCCTTTTCGGCGTTTCGCTAATTCTGGAACTTTCATGCGCTGATTTTTATGGATTAAATGCCGGTTATCCTTTAACCGAGTAATGAAGTGATGTCCGATATCCTCAACATACTCATAGATCGTGTTTCGGTCATAGCCACGATCCATAACGAATGTTGCTTTTTTCTTTCCTAAAAAAGCATGGACGGCATTAAACCCTTTGGCTATTTCAATATTTTGGCTTTGAAACCCTTCCTCCTTGGAGGAATACAAATGATGATACAGCGGTAAGGGGTGCTTAGTACTCGGAGTCGCCATTGAAAAATTTAAGGTAGAATAGCCTTTTTCAAGGACATTTTTCGACCCATCACGTACTAAAGCCAAGTCCTCCATTTTTTCAGCATACGGTTTAACAATGTCCGATTCATCAACGATAACCAATGGGTTATCCGGAATAGATGTTTTTAAAGTATTTAAATAGTTCTGGTGGACCTGTTTCAGATCCTTCTCTTCAGCGCCGTGACGAGATAAGCGTTTGATCGTGTATTTCAAGTCGATCTTTTCTTCTAACGCTCGGGCAATATCTGACAACACTGTATTTTGAGCCTTAGACATGCCATACACCATATCGCTGTAAAATTTCTTTCGTGGTTTAGAAAGTCCTTGAGTCAGCTTTTCTAAAAAAGTAAGTAAACGTCGCTTCGTTTGATATATTTCTGTAGCATTCATGGTAAAATAACCTCAGTTCCTGTTCTGTATTTTTGTTTTGTGGTGATTCAATGATACCATGTAACAGGACGAAAAGAGTCCACAGATTTAGGCTGTGGATAGTTAAAAAGCCTGAGGCTTCCATGTTTTCCACATGCGAATGTCTCGGGCTTTTATTATGGTATGCGATATCGTAAAATTTTGGGTAAATTCAAATGAACATAGGAAAATATAAGAGACCGTTAAAGGGCTATCATTTATTTCAAACAAAAAGCGACGGTTTCATCAATGTAGCGATGAATTACCGTCGTTCTGTATAGCCTTTTTAGGTTTTGTATTATTTATTTTGAAAAAATACAAATATCAACTCCACCTAGTCTAAATAAGTGTGCAGAGGATAGGTTCTGTATTGTAAAGTTTCCAATTTTTCAGCTGTGATATAGCCAGGTTTTGCTTCGAGAACATCTGGAATTCTGTTCACTAAAGTGGCACAGGTGTGTGCGACAGTATCTGGCTTCTCTACTTCAAACTTCATATCCGGCTCACCTGTAATCTCCCAGTCGCACATATCTCCGTCATCTTCGCGGTAGACTTTACCGATACATTCCAGTTCGAGTTCCACGCCTTGATACGTTTCAATACTTGTAACGGCAGACATACCGATCGCATCCCCAGCTGGAATAGTGGTTCCCAATGTTTCTGAATCGATATCTTCTTCTAAAGTGACAGGCACACTCTTTTGTGAGATCGATTGAATGGTCAGCCCTAATTTAGAACAGAGCGCTTCGCCCGCATTCCACATATAAGAAGGTAAACTCTCAGCGCTCGCAATTTCTTTTTCGAATTTGTCGAGGTCATACCCTGCTCCGTGCGCTTCTGCGAGAGCCAGTCCATAATCTTCGACGTTATAGCTCACGGCGCCTTCGATTTTTTCAATCTGGTTCATGCCGCTCATCATTAAGGCCGGCATGTTCAGCCAGTAGATGTCTTGCATACCTACCCCAGTGAGTGTGACATTATTTTCTTTAGCGATTCGGTCCAAAATATTCGTCTCTTGAGGAGAGGTGTTCCAAGAATAAATAGCTTCCTCACAAATCGTCAACACATTGACGCCGTTTTCTAAACACAACTTGAAATGTTCAAAACAATCTGGAACATAACTGAAGAGAGTCACTAAAGCGATATCTGCATCACACTCTTTGAGCACCTTTTCAGCGTCATCCGAAATTTCAATACCCAAGGGTCTCTCTAAACCTGCGAACTCACCGATATCCATCCCGACAATATCAGGATTGACATCAATCGCTCCGACAATCTGTGCGCCGTTATCTACGAGATAATTGATGATGACCTTCGCCATTTTACCACAACCGTACTGAACCACTCTCACGTTTTCTAAATTCATGATGTGCCTCTCCCCTTTTTTATTTTTTGTGATATGAATCACAAATATAGTGTAACATATTGAGAAAAGAACGCAAGTGAGAAGAATAGAACTGACAACAGAAATGAGTCTATAATTTATAAAACTATTCCTTATTCTGAAATTATTCAAGCAGGAGTAGTTATTGATGAAAATTTAGTATCTAAAACTTCTGTAGCAAGAAAGGTTGGGGGAGCGGCTGTAGGGGGGCTTCTAGCTGGAAGTGCCGGTGCTGTAGTTGGAGGAACAGATACAAAGAGGAACTATAGTAAGGAAATTGAAAAAATTGAATTAAGATTATTAGTAAATGATGTAAATAAACCTCGGATTAATTTGAAGCTGAATCAGTTTAAATTAAAAAAAGAATCTCAAATTGAAAAAATAAGAGATGTTGCAGAAGACTGGAAATCTACCTTAGACGTAATTATAAAAAAAGAAGAAAAACAGACTACTAATGTTGCTAAAGATAATGCTGATGATAATGTAAGTGATAATATTAAAATCTCAGATGATATAAGTAATGAAAAAACAAAAGATTCAAAAGAAAAAATAGAATTACTTAGAGACTTGAAAGAATTATATGATAGTGAATCGATAACAGAAAAAGAGTATGATAAATTGAAGAATGAAATTTTAAATTCTTAATCCAACTTTTATGGTCGTATTGGTTTTAAAGAAAATGATTGTAAATTGTCTTTATCGAAAAAGTGGAGTAAAAAAACTATACTGAAAACCAATACTAAGCAATTACTTGAAAAGGGCGAATATAAATGGAGGTGTAAAATGAAAAACGAACGATTGATTGAATTATTGGAAAGAGATAATACAAACGATAATGACAATGAACGTAAGGCTATGTTCACAATACTTGCAGGAAACGAAGAATTATATTCTAAGGCAGCTAGAATTTATGACTTTGAAGAACGTGCTATTAATCTAGATGTATTTGAAGAAGTTGATTTAAGTGGTGGTACTTATCAATTAGTGAAATTAGCTTTTAATTTATATTCTTCCCAAAATGAAGCAAATGTAGTAGAAGTATTCAGAAGTTTAGATGAAGAAAATTATAAATTAGCTATGAACCTGAATAATTCATGCTTTTAATTAAAACCGTTTAAAACTGCCTAACGGCAGCCTACAATTACTTTTTCATTTTCACCCGTTAAGTGATGAAAAAAGAACCCCGTTCTGCTATGGTAAAGGTATACAAACCAACCATAAGAAAGGAGTTCTTCTCATGACTAGCTTACACAAAAATCAAGTTAAATTCAATGCAAACCTCACCATTTCTCATACGGGTGGTCGCTTATCGAGTGATTCGGGGTTAGTGTTAGTTAAAGAATTGATGAGTACCTTTGGATTTTCAAATTTAGCTAAACGTTGGCTCCATATTACAGATAATCGTGCTTATTTCACACATGATAACTTAGCGATATTGGAACAGCTTATTATGCAATTAATCTCTGGTTACTCGGCAGACTCATCAGCTAATCTATTAAGACAAGATCCAGTCTTTCAAGTTGTACTCGGTAAAAAGCAGTTGGCATCACAATCGTCAATCTCACGGTTTCTGGATCGTTTCACCGAGGCTAACATAGGTCAACTACAAGCATTAAATCAGTCGCTGATTGATAAAGCGCGTTTGATTCGCAATAACACCGAGTTAATCATTGATGTCGATTCCACACATTCGGATACCTTTGGGCACCAAGAACAAACGGATTATAATGCACACTACCAAACCTATGGTTACCATCCGTTAGTTGCCTTTGACGGATTGACCGGTGACTTCTTAAAAGCTGAACTACGTTCAGGAAATCAGTATACGTCCAAAGGTGTAAAAGATTTTCTCAACCCTTTATTACAGCACTATGGTCACTCTCTACCCAACACTGAGATACTCGTTCGTGGAGACAGTGGGTTCGCCACACCCGATGTGTATGATTCTTGTGAAGAAAACTCGAGCTATTATGTCATTCGACTAAAGAACAACCGCAAATTAGGTCAAATAGCTGAGAAATCAGTACTTTATGGTGATAACCAAAAATTGGAAGAACGAGAAGTTCAGTATTTCTCAACGACTTATCAAGCCCAGTCATGGTCGCACAGTCGTCGTGTGTGCATACGCTCAACGCGTGAAGCTGGTGAACTGCTCTTTCAACATGAGTTTATCGTGACGAATCTTTCAGAAAGTGTTTCTCCTGACGTCATCTTTTCCTTATATGCCAAACGTGGCACTATGGAGAACTTCATTAAAGAAGCGAAAGCTGGCTTTTATTTTGACAAGACAGACAGTCCTCGCTTTTTAGAAAATAATGTCAGAATGATGATTAGCTTGATAGCTTACAACCTAATCAACTTCTTAAGAACGATTGGCTTTGAAGAAGTACAAAAGGGAATGACCATTCATTCTATTCGATTGAAGTTTCTGAAAGTTGCTGGGAAATTAGTCCAAACTGGTAGACGAGTCTATCTCAAATTATCTAGTTATCATGTGTATCAGGATGAACTCTACAGGGTCTTTGCTCGCCTGAGGCGAGCCAGTCAATGGATCTAATCCAACAATCCAACTAATTTTTTTTACTGAGAAGTTATCCAGGGAGAAGTATGCTCAAAATGCCTTACTCCCAAAATTTATTCCGCAATATTTTTGAACAGTGGATATCTGAAGTAACTTTTTAGTGAAAATCAGTCGAATTGGATAGTGTTGATATATATTTTAATAAAATGTACCAAAAAATTAGAGCTATGAATTATTCAGGTTATTTATTATTTAAAGTCGTCTCATCTATTTATATAGCATATCATACAATTTATGTGTACGGATTAGATAGACTATAATGATATTAAAAAAGAAAAAAGATGTCACTACTTAAATAGGAGCGACATCTTTTTAACTGATTTATTTATCAACAGGAACACTGACAATGTCCTCTGTTTCTTGTTCCAACTCTTTTTCAAAAGTATCTAATAATGCGCGTACCTCATCTGTTGTTTTGGTTTCCATCAAAGCACTTCTAAGTCCGCTGGCTCCGCGGATGCCACGTACATAGATTTTAAAGAAACGACGCAATGGTTTAAATGACTGTTGCATTTCTGAAGAAAATTCATATTCATCAAAAAGATCTAAATGTAGTCTGAGTAAGCCAAGCATTTCTTCAGCGCTGTGCTCTCTTGCCTCTATCTCAAAAGCAAAAGGATTTGTAAACACTCCGCGTCCAATCATAATACCGTCAACACCATACTTTTCATACAGCTCCATTCCTTTTTGACGATCTGGAATATCTCCATTGATAGTTATCAATGTATCAGGAGCAATCTCATCCCTCACTTTTATAATCTCAGGAATCATTTCCCAGTGAGCATCAAATTTACTCATTTCTTTTCTAGTACGTAAGTGGATTGATAGATTTACAATATCCTGTTTGAGTAGGTGTGTGATCCAGTCACGCCATTCATCTAGTTTGGTGTAGCCGAGTCTGGTTTTCACGCTAACTGGGAGCCCACCCGCTTTAGCTGCTTCAATTAATTCTGCCGCAACTTCAGGATAACGAATAAGACCAGAGCCTTTTCCTTTGCCAGCTACATTCGGAACTGGACAACCCATATTGATATCTATGCCAGAGAAGCCAGCTTCTGCCATACCGATACTCATCTCTTTAAAGTACTCCGGTTGGTTCCCCCATATGTGGGCAACGAGTGGCTGTTCATCTTCTGTAAAGGTCAAGCGTCCTCGGACACTATTACGCCCTTCTGGATGACAATAGCTTACTGTATTTGTGAACTCAGTAAAAAACACATCTGGACGTCCAGCTTCAGCTATCACATGACGAAAGACTACATTTGTTACGTCTTCCATTGGTGCCAGTATAAAAAATGGTTTCGGCAAATTTTTCCAAAAATTTTCTTTCATAATTTATTAAATCCTTTCACAATAAGACCAATTATTATCTTTAAACGATGTGTTTATTTTATAAACACTAACTTTTACTATTTTAACTTGAATCGTCTATTTGTCAACTCTTGTACAAAAGAATACTTCGTTTTCACAACATTAGAGTACTTCAGGCACTCTTTATAAGCTTACTCAATTGGAAAAGGCTGCGAATTAGCTGATATGAGGGCCACATTAACTTACTAAGATGGAAAATGCTATGAGTTAGCTGATGTGCGCGGAAATTTTGTTTATTTAAGTATCACTGTACATTGATACTTATTTTTTAGAAGTAACTTAAGTATATGTAATAATAAACATGATAATCAAAAAACATCTTTGAAAGCAGCTTTCCAGCCGTAATCAAAGATGCCTCTATTGATTTTATCCGCGTTTTTTCAATTTGTCGATGATTTCTATCAGTCTTACATCTCCACCAGCAGGCGGTCTCCAGTCGACTTGAATACAAGGAACAGACTGTTTTATTTTAATTAATCAGGTATAACAAATTTCATAAATTAACTCAATCACAGGTTCATCGTTTTAGCTAATTCTACAATTTTAATTTCTTGTTCCCCTTCAAAATCATTGAGAGTAAAGGTCTGTACATCTGTGTTTGATCGATTTTTAATATGGAATGAGCGTGCTTGTGTATCCATTATAGAAGCATATAGTGTCTGGTGGGCTTGTTTTTCATTTTCATACACAATGGCTCCCTCTGGAATATCAAATTGCGCTAATATACGAAACCCTTGTAAAATTGCTGCGTTTCGCTCCATAGTTTTGGGTGTGTTTGAAACATAATAAGCTGCTCGAACAAATCGAGATGGCGGAGTAAAATCTCCAGGAATTCCTAGCATCCCTGTTCCTACACCTGTTTGTGTTACTTTTTCTTGATTAAACTGACTTTCTTTTGTGTTTTCAGGTTTCAAATTCAAATAATTTTTTAAATTTGTTTCATGCCAATGAAATTCAGGTGCATTTGTCAGCACGCCAAAAGGATTATCATACGCAATCAATTTACCTGATTTTGGTTCCAGAACAATTTTTTCTCCGCTGTCATCCATGAAAAAGAAATGATTAGACGCCGATTCGTCCCCGTTTAATTCTTTAAGTATAACGATTGTTTCTGCAGCTTCTTTGACTTCGGCTACATTCTTGCAACGGGTCAAAAGAAAATCAAACGCTTGAGCTGTGGTTGTATTGATCATTCCTTCAACGGGCCCATCGCTAAAACTCGCAAAGCCTGGAAAAAGATTATTTGACCCCATTAGTCCTTTTTCGTTTATTCCATCACCGAAAGAAGGAATGTTGAAAAAGCCTGATCCTAATGTGTTGTATTTTGATTTGTATGTTTTATCTGTTGTTTTGGTTATTTCTTTATTTTTAGGAACAAATAACACCTTATTATCCAGCGCTGCCCCGACTTCCAGTGTTCGGCCAAAAACTTGACCCTGTTTATATGAAAAGCCAATTGTTGTACACATATTCATTCTCCTTCTGCACATTTATACTATCGTTTTTTAAATAAATAATTATTAGCCGTTTTCGTATATCTTAAACCCTTCATTTTATCTTTCACTCTATCACTGTCGATTGCTTTTTCTTTGGGTAATTTAAAATAATGGTCCAAGTTTCTACAAGAGACTTGATTATGACTATCCACAATACCAATAAATATATAGTCCTCATCACAATAAGCAAGTGTTGCATCTCCATGGCTGTCATTGCACAAAAGTATACCATCTTTTTTCAAGTAATCTTTGGTAGCTTGTCCAACAAATCCTGCATATTGAGAGATAACCAAGTCCACAGGTTCAATATCTAAATTATCATAATAATTTTTTCCTATGAATTTGGCTTCGCTTTTTTCTTTGTAGTCTTTCTGCTCATCAATATACATGTTCACAGCATCTATATCCTTGAAAAAGCGTATAGCCCCTTTAAAATTATCAATATAAGTGACATTAGGAATGATGAAAGATGGGGAAATATCTATGTGACTTCCGGGATACAAGACAGATGAAACGTCAAAGTCATTTATTACTTTTTTATAGAGTGCTTTACGTTTTCCAATTTTTGAAATGTAGTCTTCATAAAATGATTTCACCTTTTCTATATCCATTTTACTTCCACCTTTAGTTTAATAATCGTTGCTAGTTATTTTCATGATATTAATAGCAACTACTCTTTCATCTTAACATTTATAATTGTTTATATATAACTTTTCTCAAATTTAATCGTAATAAATTTTCACACTTGGCTTGGATGAATCGACTTCATCAATCACTATCCTGTCATAAGGAAGACTTTCGAGGCTTTCAGAAAAAGCTTCGGCGGTACCGTATACGAGTACACCGTATGTCTCCACTCCGTTATCTTCAACATAATCAAGTGCATCCGCATAAAATTCCGTTTTAGCTGCATTGTAATCAAAGATTTCAACAAATTTTTCATGGTCTTTTAACCAACTTAGTCGTGAGGTGAAGTGCGTTTGGTATCCTTCTGATAAAATTTCTTTCGGCGATCTGTTTCCCGCATCAAAGAAAATATCATTCAAATTAAACAAAGGATATTTATCCGAATCCGGCTCCATGTTTGAACTTGGTTCAGCGTTAATATCAGGAACAAAGCCAATTAAATGCATAGGCTGATCGTCTCTCCAGCGTGTCCCAGGTTCTACCGTTCGTACACCGGCCCACTTGAAATCCAGCTCTGGATGTTCTTCGGTCAGTTGATATAATTCACTCATATTTAAGTCTTCTTCAAAAGCGATTGTCATGGAAACGTAGGATAAATCATTCAATTCTTCCATATATTCAATCGTCTTGCTGTTAAAGCGCTGCTTAAATTCTTCTTTGATATCAACTGACTGGTCACTTGCCTCTTCAGGAAAAGGTCGTATGATGTCTCTAAAAGCCTCATCAATACTAAACCGCGGGATGCTGTCAAAAATACCGCCATAGAAATTCTGAGGAATTCCTCTTTTGATATCCACGAAATGCAACGTGTCATTCTGTGTAAACAAGTTTTTAAGAAAATAACCTGTCTCATAAGTCCCAAAGCCCTTGGATTCTTCGATTGTGAACGAACCATTAACGTACCCTGGCATATTCAAGCTGATAAGGGCATCCATATCAAACTGAAAATCTATGTTAGTTAAACCTTCTTCATTTGACTGCGATTCTTCTGTGGGATCAAAATAAAACTGGTCAACGATATTGGATAAACCGTAAAATATTCCGACGTAGAGTAAAATGACAATCAACACAGAGACGAGTACGACTTTACCCAGACGCCGATTCACTATTTTGTTTATGTTTGTTGTCTCAGATTGGCTACTAACTAATTCTTCTTCATTTTCTGATTCTCTATCACTCATAAATTCATCCGGCAACTCTTCCGCATAGTAGTCTTCTATTGTGGCAAATTTCTCCAATTCTTTTTCAACGAACTCTTTTTCTTCTTCGGTCGCTGTTCCTTCTTTGTAACGTCTCATCACGTCTTTAAAATTCATAAGAATCCTCCTTTAATACTTTCCCCAATTTTTTCCGTGCTCGATATAAAGTGGTTTTCGTATGACTTTCTGACCGCCCAATTGTCTTTGAAATAGCTCTGATGCTCATACGTCCATAGTAAAAGAGGTAAAGCACTTCCCTGTATACTTCTGGTTCTAGACTCGTTAAATGATTATATAAACGTCGGTTACGGTCTTTATGTAAATAATTTTTCGAGGGATCCTTTGCAGATCGATCAGGTATAAATGTCTCATAAGTATCAAGGGTCAAAGATGCCTGTTTTTTCCGTTTCAAATCGATAAAATGATTTTTTAGTATTCTGAAAAGCCAATACTTAAAATTTTCTTCTGAACGATTCGATCCAATAAATCCTTTATAGAACGTTTCACTAACTAAGTCTTCTGCCAAGGTTTCATCACGACAAAGACTTAAAGCATACAAATATAATTCTTTGTGATATTTTTTATAGGCTTCTTCCATGGCATCCGGCTTCATCATGACCCTCCTTCACTCTATATACGTTTGAAACGTCTATTGGTTACACTTAGATTAATATTTATGTATTTACTGGTTATGTAAAATTAGAAAAACGCCCCTTGTAAACACATGGGTTCTGCATTTACAAAGGGAGCAGCATTTATAAGTATGTTTATTTAAAATAAAAAGAATTATTCAAATTGCAATTGGAAATAATCTGGTACAATCTTCGGTTGTTTTCTATCTAACAAATGTAGGATCATTTTAGAGACCAGTACACCAGGTCCCAAGGCTTGCCCAACACTTAATGTAGGGATTGAGCGATTTTCTAACCATTCAGCCACGTTCTTCTCTGTTGCATATTCAGGTAGACTTGGCGTATAGGCTGATGGTGGGAAGGTTTTACCTTGTAGCTCATCTACCGTCATATCCTCTGGTACACCCGTGTATTCCTCCAGTGTCATTCCACTAGGGTCAAAGGTCAAAACAGATGTGCCAAAGCCTAGAGCAACAGCTGTAGCAATAAATAAGTCTTTCTTGCGTGCTGCCCTGTGAAGAACAACTGAATCTGGAAAAGCAAAATAATCGATTGCGTCAATTACATAATCTACGTCTTCTAAAAAGGCATGTATATTTGTTTCGTTTACGCCTTCGTTATAACATTCAATAGTCATTTCAGGATTAATCGTCAGCAAATGATTTTTCAGTGCTTCTGCTTTTCTCTGATTCACAGTCAGATGAGTTGCAGCACATTGTCGATTGATGTTGGAAATATCAAAAATATCTGGATCAGCTAATATCAACTTGCCTATTCCAATACGAGCCAGCAGTTCTGCTGAAAATCCTCCAATACATCCACAACCTGCAATAGCAATTGTTTTTTCATGGAGTGCTTCTACCTCCTCTACTGACATGATTCCAAGATTTCGTTTAAATTGTTCTTTTATCATCACTTCGTTCCCTCCATTATCTTTTCCTCATTTGCTATCAAATAATCATACAGTATTCGACGCTTTTCCTTTAATGTATCCAAGCATTCTAAAAGATTCAAAACACACGGGATTGTTTTTGAACCAAGGTACACATTGGGTTCACCGATAATTTCAAAAGGAAATTTAAAAATACGGTGCATGTAGCGGTAAACGCGTTCATCAATACAACAAACCCAGTGAGTAATACCATTATCTATAGAGTAGTTTAAGACCGTTCGAATAAGACCTAACCCTACATCATGCTTTGGCATTTTAGTAAAAGCACTAATCTCAGCATATTTAGTATCCCCAAGACCGGTCAATTTTAATTTCTCAACTTCAAATATATTGAAATGTTTCATCGTGGGAAGTTCAGCCAAAGGCATAAAGATAAGTCGTGTCACTCCTACTACGTTATTTGTATTAACAGTTTCTACCGCAAAATATGTAGAATAATTAATATATGGATCCTTTTCATCCTTTTTTAAAAAACCAACCTCGTGATAACGCTGGTGATGCAAAGCTATTGCTCGAGTATTTTCAGTTCCATCAACCTTCTTGAAGCAATATTCATTTTTATTTCCCATTATAACACGCTCCTCAAAATTTTATTGTAGTCTTATAACACTTTTAAAGCGTTACCAAATTTATATTACAGTTTTATGGTTATTTATACAAAAAAATGATAAAATCTTATAGGATAGTCTCTTATCAAAATATGATAGTAGGATGTATGTTTTTATGAATGAACCTTTAACCGAAAAGAAACAAATCATGGACGAATTGATACAAGCTTATGATCAAAATTTAAATTCTCAAATTTTAAACATTGCTTCAATCTACATAATATTAAGTATCTCTTGGACGCTTGTGTTTCGATGGTTTCATATTCCTTTTTCACGTGCAGATTTGGGTATATTATTACTCATCTTTTTGGTTTTATCTTTAGTATTTTTAATTTTTCGTTTTGCGCACACGTCTACGAAGGTAAACACCCATATCGTACTACAATCAGTTGTGTTTGTTATTATTAGTTTGTATTTTGGATCTGGTTATTCAGAAGCATGGAGTTATTTTCTATTGGTTCCCATCGTTACGAGCCTATATGGGAAACGTTTCTTATCCATTTTTTATTCTACAATTGGCCTTCTCAGTATGATTTTTGTTCGGATAGGCTTTCCAGATAATGCAGCACATATTACAGATGCTATAGATATTTCAAATCGCATCTTGCTCTATATCATTGTCGCAACGTTTAGTTATTTAGTACTATCCAAGTTAAATATGCTCTACGATAAACAAGTCAATACTGTCGTTGAATCAATGGAAACAACGCTCGAGCAGGTTGTTCAGAGCTTTATTGTAGCTATGGAAGCAAAAGATTTATATACATTTGGTCATAGCGAACGCGTGAGCCAATATGCTGTAGCCTTAGCTAAACAATTACCTGAATATCAGCACAAGCAAAAGCTCTCACATTTAAGACTTAGTGGGCTTTTACATGATATCGGTAAAATAAATATGCCAGAAAGCATTCTGACGAAACCAACAGCACTGACGAGTGAAGAGTATGAAGTCATTAAAACTCATACTTCTCTTGGCGGTCAGATGGTAGAAAAAGTTGATGGTTTGCAAGGGTTAAAAAATGGTGTCTTATATCATCATGAAAGATGGGATGGTAAAGGCTACCCTACTGGTTCCGTAAAAAAAGATATCCCTCTAGAAGCACGTATATTAGCCGTAGCCGATTCTTTTGATGCAATGACAACAACGAGAGCTTACCGCAGTGGGATAGACTTAGAAGAAGCTTTTAAGCGAATATACGACGGTTTGGGATCCCAGTTTGATCCTAATCTAAAAGAAGCGATTGAAGCAGCTGAATCTGAATTCATTAAGATCTATTTTGAAAGTCACGATCCTCTAGAAGAATTTGAAAAACTAACAGATTTCTTATAAAAAAATGAGCAATCTAATAAAATAGCTTTATATTTGCTTTAATAATTATACATCGTAAATATGTATATATCAATAATTATATAGTATGCAGCATCACCTTCATTGTTTTTAATATTTATGTGTTTATAAAAATCTTACTCTCACTTTTTTTACGCATAAGAGTGAGAAATCCAACTGAACGTTTAGGATGTTTAACGATATGAAATCAAAAGTAATTAATCTACTTAATAATGTCATTACGCATTTGATCTATACCATTTATCCTATCGTACTTGTGCTATTACTGAGTTATAAGGATCCACTTTTTTTGAAGGTTTTACTTGTTCCCCTAATATCTTTTATATTAGTTAGTCTTTATCGAAACCATATAAATGCTCCACGTCCGTATGAGGTAAACGATACAGAACCTATTATATCAAAACAGAGCAAAGGTAAATCTTTTCCTAGTCGGCATGTCTTTTCTGCTTTTGTTATTGCGACTACTCTTTTCTTTGTTTCAAAAGTTCTAGGCATATTTTTAATTATAGCAGGAGTGGGTTTAGCAGTTTTACGTGTTATTGGTGGCGTACACTTCAAAAAAGACGTCATTGCAGGAGCACTGATTGGAATATTATCTGGTATTATTGGGTTCTATTTATAACTATTTGTTCAAATAAAACAAGGAAGGCATGGTCACTTATGATGACCATGCCTTCCTTATTTTATTACAGATGAATTTAATCATTAATTATCACTAGTGTTGCATAAAACTACCCACTCATCCCATTGCTTAATTGTGTAAAGAATCACAAATAGTTTTCACTAAAATGGAAAAAAGTTTTAATTGCTGGCGCAAGGGATGACTTTTTCCAGAAATTTTAAGCTTATTTTGTTTTATCCTCAGTAATTTACGATAATTTTCACTTACCCTGGATCGAATATTTTCCCGAAATAATCATAACATTCAAATTGAACCGAACGAAACACTCTTAAAATTTGGAAAATGGTTTGTTTTAGTTCAAGTTTCAATTTTATGAGTAGCGTAAGAAGATAGACGATCATTGCTAAAATAATTTGGTTGACAACACCATCTTCAGA
>NZ_FNYW01000027.1 GCF_900109085.1 Alkalibacterium gilvum
AGATTACAATCCGCTTCCTGCACCTTGTCGCTGGCGCCTCTAAGGATTTCTGTCAGTATTGATTTATCCAGATCAAATATAGGAAAGGCAACGATGATGGCGGAAGAAAATGAAAAAGATACTTTAAGAGGTTTAGTTCAATCACCAGCTTCGTTAATAGATATTATTCTTGGGAAAAGTTTAGTGACAATTTTAATGACATTGATTTCTCTAGGAATTTCTTTGGCTATTTGTGATGCCATAACAAGTTGGAGTTTTATGGGAATTATTGCACTTATTTTGTTATTGTTATTCTTTTTAGGCTTGGGTATTGCCGTTGGATTGAGTGTAAAAAGCGTTGCAACAACAGCTGTTTATACAATGCCGATTATGTTTATCTTTGGCATGTCTCAATATGTCGAATTTATTGTGACTGATCCCAATTCAATTGTGAGAAAAGTGTTTAATTACTTACCAATTTACCAAGTATTCTTTATTGAGGAAGGTCAACCGCCTTTCAAACCGTTAATGATTCTGTTAGTTTGGGTAATTTTAGTATTTATTATCGTATTCTGGACGTTTAAAAAGCGTTCTAAAGACGATAAACGTTAAATTTCTTATGATAAAAAAAGATACATGAAATTGGATAAAATCGTGTATCCGGAATCCCTTTACACAGGGGTTCTTTTTCTTTGGGGGTCCGTAATACATGATTGTGTGGTATAATGAGAGTAATCATGTATCGCTTTTGTGGAAGGAGAGCCGCTTAAAATGACCTACAACGTCCAACCCCTACGAACTCAGCAAGAAATTAACGACTTTTTATTCTGTCTAAGGCGCAATCAGCACGCCGAACGGGATGTGTTTCTGTTTTTAATCGGGATTAACAGTGGGTTACGCATGTCCGATATCGTTAAATTGAAGAAACAAGACCTTTTAACCGCAAAAAACCCCCGTATTGTGGAACAAAAGACGGGGAAAACACGGATATTGTATTTAGGGAGCCTACAGGATCTGATTCAGGACTACACTAAGACCCTGGACCCAGACGATTATTTATTCCCTAGCAGCAAGGGAGGCCATTTAGAAGTGAATACAGTCTATCAAATGTTTCAGAAGGTGGCCAAGCTCTTAGGCCGAGACGATATAGGCACGCATACTTTGCGTAAGACGTTCGGCTATCATTATTATAAAAAAACAAAAGACGTGGCGACGCTTATGGAAATATTCGGTCACAGCAGCGAAAAAATAACGAAACGCTATATTGGGATCAATGAAGATGAAATCAGTGAGACCTTGCTAAATTTCAGATTAGGTTTTTAATAAAATTAAATTTAATTATTTTAATACCTTCAAATCATAGTGACTAAATAAAATAAGAAACTGGGACAAAAGTCTCTAAGAAAAAGCACGCTCTCACTTTTATCGGTGATTTACCTGGAAAAGTGGGAGCGTGTTTCTTTTTATAATTATTCTTAAATTATTGTTGGTTAGAATTTTGTGAGAAATTACTTTGGTCCTAGCCGCATTCTATCCTATATAAACAAAGTAACAAATGAAGTATCTGTATAGTTATAGATAAAACATCCTAACGTCGAGTTAAAATATCTGAATCTATATATATAGTCCCTTTAGTGCCTGGGAGTTGGTTTGTACGATTTTTGTCATAATATAGCCTTACAATACGCTTCCAAAGGGGTCTACCGGCTTTGCTTCCATAAGCAATATAATGCTCACGGGAGTAATAAAGATGTCTATATCCTCCATTAAGGACAAATGTAGCAACAGCGGCTAAAGCTCCTGCTTTTACGTTACCACCTGTGATTAAAGTAGAAATTACGCCTATAATAGCTGCTTTTGATAAAGAAGAGAATCCTAAATGTCCACTTTTTCTTGTTCTCAATACATAATCGCTAGCAAGAGGATGTCTTTTTTGGCTAAGTAGTTGTATGAAATCTTGGTTTGGTTTTGAGAAGTCCTCTTCCTCTGAAACTATATAAGTGCTACTAGTATTATCAGAAACATTATAAATTATTGCAGCTATTGATCCATTTTCCTCAGAATTTATAGTAGTTGTAAATTCCTCTAAAAGTAATAACTCGTCATTATCCTTGATATATTTTTTAGTATAAGTGACATTATTTTCATGTGTCTCATCATAATAAACAACTTTATCGTCTTCTATTTGTTCATAGCGTAGTATAAATCCTTTTTTTGTTTCTTCAAAAAAATAATCTGCTTGATTTTCTTCATTGCTCACAGCATGAACAGAACCACCAGCCATTAGAAATATAGGAAAACATAATAGACCTACTAGTATAATAGATAAAAGATTTTTTTTCATTTGTCAAATTCCTCCTCTTATTAAGTGTACAAATTTACCAACAATATAGCGATTAATATAAGATAAAAATAGTTTAGAGAAAAAGCTGCTTGAATACGAGATAATTCATCTAAATAATCCACAATATGACGTAAGTTACTTTGCGAATTCATTTCAAGTTCTTTAGAAAATTTTGAATGAATTTTATTAATATCTCGAATATTAAGTCTTTGTAAAAGAGCAGCCACTAAAATAAGTAGTATTAAAATTGCTATCTGATTAAATGAAAAATCCACACTCATTAGTTGTTCACCTCCTAATTCGAAATTTAGATTCTAAAGCACTGTCATAATAACTCAAATTATCTAATATGTAACTGAACAACTATGATACAATAATGTTAAATCAATGGAACATTGATGTTCCACTACAAGGAGAACAGCTATATGATTGGTGAAAAGATAAAGAAATTAAGGATTGAAAAAAATATTTCTCAAACTGAGTTAGCAAATATTTTATTTGTTTCAAGGCAGACAATAGGTAGATGGGAAAGAGAACAAACGATACCCAATACAGAAAATATAGTAATGCTGGCCAACTTTTTTGAAGTGGAGACAAGTGCTTTTTTCGATACTTATAACGATAATAAAAATACTCTTGTTGGAAAAAGGAGTAGTTTTAAGCAATTTAAGGGTATAATGAGCACATATAAATTAGATCTATATATCTTTTTTTTACTCATTATTCCGTTTTTTTATATTTATTAAAAGATAATCGCAGAATAAGTTGTGAAATTAGCCAGATAAGAAATATTGAATTTATGAATATGGAAGATTGGTATCTCAAAATTTAGTTATTTTTACGCAATACCATAATACCATAATGCTAAGTCTATTCATAATATCCTATAAAATGATGAGGTAGTCAAATTTTTTTATGCAGTTTAATATCTTCAGATTTACTGCATAAAATACTAAAATGTATCTATTGAATTCGTAGTCTCGAACGAATCTTTTCTGCACTATTACCAGTTACATGATCAGCTAATCGAGTTTTGAGAATCAAGTATCCATAAACACTAATACCCACAATTGTTGCAATGATTATGATTAAAACAGAGCCAGATCTACTTACTGGATTAATGAATAACGATAATAAACTTTTCGTTCCCCAAACAGTACATGTCATAATAGTAGAAAGAGCTCCTATGGCCATCAGTCGCTTACCAAGCTTCTTGTAATCATAATATGTTTTTGCATACATTGCACGCATCATTAGGTATGAAGATAATCCAAAACCTATCATATTGGCATAAATCATTCCGCTTGTCCCAAAAATTGCGAAAAGTGGTATTTGAACGATCAATTTGACTAAAAGACCTATTAATAATGCTTTTATAGCTGACCGAATCATATTGGCAGCGAGTAGATTAGAACCTAGTACTGTATATAAACCCAGAAAAAGTGTCATAATAGAAGAAACACGAGTCATTTCTGTACCAAAAACATTAAACTCGTAGAACAATGTGTATAAGGGCGATGCTAAAACTAACATACCCAATGAAGAAGGAAATAATACTAAAAAAAGCAGTTGGATACTATTGCTAAATTGTTTACCAACACCCTGTAAGTTTTTTTCAGCTACTAGACTACTCATTAATGGCACTGAAGTAACAGCCATGGCACTTCCTAAAGATAAAACAATCATAATCAGTTTATGAGCATTCGCAGCAGCAACACCATAAAAAACTTGAATTTCGCCAGGTGTCCAAGTTGTAATACGAGACATCACTGGCCCGTACGTATATTGATCGATTAATTGAGATAAGGTTATACCTGAACCAATAAAAACAAAGGGAATCGCCGTTTTAACAATTGAAATTAAAATAACGTTTGTTTTAATATCCTGTTGCTTTTCTTTATAAACTACTTCATGTTGAAATTCATTTTTTCTGCTCCACACAACATAACCTAAGTAAAGACTACTCGCTAACGCTCCAATAAATGCACCAAAAGTAGATAGAGAAACGGCGTTAACCACAGAACTTCCTAATATAATACGAATAAGGAAAACTGACAAAATCATAAATCCTACACGCACAAACTGCTCCAAAACTTGAGAAATAGCAGACGGAGCCATAGTATTGTGTCCTTGGATATATCCCCTAGTTACACTCATCATGGGTATAATGAGTAGAGCCGGGGTTAATGAACGAATTACTTGTGTTCCTTCAGCTATTGAAGCTGCTGGACTTGCACTTGCTAAGAGTGGAGCTAAAACATACATGAGTATAGCAGAAATAATACCTGTCAATCCCATGACTTGGAGACCTTTTTTGTAAATTTTTTTCCCAGTACTATACTCTCCTATTGAATTATAATAAGATACCTGCTTTGAAATAGAAGAAGGTACTCCTGCCGTTGCAATATTTAAAAATAAAGCATAGGGAGTGTATCCAATATTCATTAATGCGTTCGCAGCGCTTGCAGTTGTATTATCACCCATTAAAGCCATCCAAGGAATGATATATAAAGCACCTAATAAACGAGAAACAATACTACTACCACTCATCCATGCAGAACCGGCTACCAGTGTTTCTTGTGATCGGTTATTTTGTTTGTTTGTTTGTTTAGTTTTAACTTTAGGCATGTTGTTCGACATTGTTGCAACCTACTTTCACTATTTAAAATGCAAACTTAAGGTTACCCTTTAATCATGAATAATTCAATATAAATAATACTTTTATTTCAATTTCAGATTAACAGTATAATCCTATAAGTTGGTTTTCTTTTTAGACTTATACAATATAAGATAAATAACTTACTCAGGTTCGTCCAGTTCGATTTTGGATTTAAGTTTCACTATTTATAAGCCTTCCTATTGCCGTCATAACAAAAATAAGTTTACTCTTTTTAAAGTTATCCAAGTGAAAAATAAATTAGCATAAAATTTTTAATTTCATTATTACTTAAATACGTTCACCAACTATCAGCTATTTATAAACAAATATGTACTTATTTAGTGAGTAGAGGAAGTTTTTGATTAGTCGTTCACGCACAAAGGGACGTACTTAATCTGAAATGGGCTAATAATCGTCGAGAAGAAACAAATAAAGAGAAGCGGGAGGAACAATAAATGATTCGAAACAAAACCGTTGTATTCACAGGAACACTATCAAGCATGACTAGAAAACAAGCACAGACTTTAGTTCGATCATTAGGCGGACAAATTCAGTATGGTGTATCTAAAAAGACAACCATTCTAGTCATTGGGAGAAGTAACTTCAATCTTTTTGAACAAGATCATCGTTCGTTAAAGCTAAAATATGCTGAGGAGCTACAAGATAAAGGTGTCCCTCTCAAAAAAATGGGAGAGGAAGAATTTATTAAGCTCGCCATTGCTCAATTACAATCTAAACTTAACGAGTAATGAAAATTTTATAATGAATATTTTTTCAGTTAATCATACATCAGATTGACTACTGAAAACGAAATCTACCACCGGGATAAATGCGTGGCAATAGTCATATTAAATATGACGGTAGGCATATAAATCATCTTCAGGAGAGTCAAATTAATATACCTTAAACATCAGTATTTATAGGCTTATTCTTTCTATTTCTAACTAATGTACTTTTACTAATCCCAGTCATTCTTTCCACTTCTTTATAGGAATATCGCTCGAGTAGTTCCATAGCCAGTCGGAGTTGTTGTTTGGTAAACTTCTTTGGCCGGCCTTCTTTATAACCAGGTTTCTGTTTAGCTAATGCTTTGCCTTCTTGGGTCCGTTCGACAATCAGATCACGTTCAAAGTCCGCAAAGGCACTAAAGATGGTAAAGATTAACCGACCCGTCGATGTGTTCTCAATGATCCCTAGATTAAGGACATTAATACGCACACCTTTTTCAAACAAAAACTTAATGGTATTCAAAGCATCTTGCGTGCTGCGTGCAAAGCGATCTAGTTTTGTCACGACCAATGTGTCCCCACTTTGAATCGTTTCAAGCAGCTTTTTAAATTCGGGCCGATCGCTTTTTGTACCTGTTATTTTTTCAGAATAGATTTTGTCGCAATGTTCTTCTTTTAACAAGCGCAATTGCCCGTCTAAATCTTGATGACGTGTACTGACACGCGCATAGCCATATTTCATCATTTCCACCTCCACTTTTGGTTATAAGTTATGACACCTCTTAACCCCTTGATTTTACAGGAGTTAGAAATCGTAGTCAATACTCTTGAGTTATGACTACAAGATCAATTTGAAGTTGAAAGCAAAAGTTAAAAAATTTCAATAAACCACGGTAGATACAAATCGACAAAAAATGTGTCGCAAACTTATTTTAAAATTTGTTTCCTTCTTAGTCTGTCATAAAGTTATCATAAAACCAGTTAAAGGTAACTGGAAACCGACAAAAAAACAACGCCCCGGCCAAAAAGCAGCCAAAACGTTGCTATTAGGGGGTTTATGTCGAAGGCGTGAGTTTGTCATAATTACATTTAAGACAAACTCGGATTCTTATTGTACGTGCATTAAGAATCCGAGTTTGTACAAATCTTAAATGTTTTTATCTATTTCATCTTTCATTAACTTATCTAAATCAAAATTATTTTTAAAAGATTTTATTAGATCATCTCCCATACCTTCCCATAATTTATTTTCCAGTGTTTCATCTTTTTTTGTTTCATACTGAGCCTGTAAAACACTAATTTCTTTATTAGTTTCTGCTTCTATCCTTTCAATATCATTATCTTTTTCAAGTTTTAATTTTTCAATTTCTTTGTCAGTTTTATATCGTTCTTCTTCTAATTGTTTAATAACTTTATCCAACTCGGTTTTATTTTGTTCTCTGACTAACTCTAATTTATTTTTATACTGATAAACAGCCCCCAAATAGGCAATTACTGCTGGAACTATTGCAATTATTAATTGAATCATATTCTCTATTGTCATTTTATCACTCCTTCGATTTTACTCCATTTTACTTAATCTCACTTAAGACAAACTCGGCTATGTTGAATAATTTGAACAATAATTATGAGTTTAATCGAAATATCAGTGTTGAAAACATAAGATATAATGTTAGAAGAACGATTATTATTCCTGCGAAAATACTCACTACCCCGACTTTCTTGCTTTTTTTCTTAATCTTGTATCCTGCAACTATAAGTGCAATTCCTCCAATTAAGAATAGGGATTCAAAAAGTAGGAAGGGGCCGTTTAATTCAATTGATCGCTGTATATAGTCCATATAATGCTCCTTTTATATATTTTCTTTTATACTCAAATTTATCTTATTTACTTAAAACTTGCCAAGTAAGTTGAACTCAATTAGAGTTAAGACAATCTCACTTTTCTTTAGTATTCGGGTTTTTTGCCAAAATAGAGTTAATAAAATTAGTTTTTTCATCTGCATATTTATGTTTATTATGTTTATGTGACTCTGATAAGCTCATTTTTAGTTCTTGATATTCCCTTTTTATTTTATCATTATTGCGTAAGCAATCTCTAAAATTTAATTGTTCAATTAAAAATTTACTACCAGTTTGATACATATGAATTTGATGTGTTCTTGGTTCACCTTTGTAAAAATAATGTCTATCAGGGAGAATATTCACTCCACCATAAGAATATCCTAAGTCTTTTAGCGGAGTCACACATTGATCACCATCATAAAAATTATTAATTTCAATGGCAATATCAATTATTGGCTTTGCACTTAGCCCTCTTACAGAAGTGCTACCAATATGATGAATATCTACAATAAATTTTCCTGTTTTATTTTGTATTCTTTTTCTTTCCGATAAAAAATCTTTCGTCCAATCTTCTGTCCAAGGAACTAAAAACACTTCGTCTTTAGGTAATCCAAGCATTAAATACTCTCTCCTTTATGCATAACTTTCTTTAAAAAATATTTTTGACATTCTTAAAATCAATTCTAGTACTTTCTATAAGTATTATTGCTTTTAGTCAAAACAATACTATTTATATTCTTTTACTTGAGTTTTACATACTTATAGTTAAGACGAACTCGTTATTAGAAATTCTTGATTATAAATTATGTTTAAAAACTTAGCACGCACCATTTTTCAAATGGTGCGTAAGTGCGCACTCTGATCTTTAAACTATTTCAACTTTAGGTAAGTTTGAAATTTTATCTTTATCTCCTTCAGTTATCTGTATAGAAATATTCAATAGTTCTTCCGCTGATTTCAAATTTGTTTTAGACGTTATAGCGATACCTTTTGTTTTAAATGAACCTTTATCAATCTGAAATTTAGAATCAGATGAATTTAGCTGAAATGGCATCTGAACTGCAAGAATCTATTTCCAAATTCACATATTAAAAGGTTTTTATCCTAAAAAAATTCCTAACAGATTGATCGGTATGAAGCGTTAATTAAATTCTCTTTTTTGCATTTGGTATTGAAGAATCCTCTCTCTGTCTTAATATCAGGACAGAGAGAGGATTCTATTAATTGAAATAAAGCATCGAATGAAGTAAATAAATAGAATAATGACATACTTTTTTAAGGTCAGTGTGTTTAGAATGTCAAGGACAGTATAAAATTGTAGGTTTATGACAGAATAAGCCTTTTTGAGATAATTAAATATTTATCCAATTAAAATACAGCTCAAATCAAGTCTTCTTTGATTAAATTAATTTGCTTATTATTTTATAATGGTTTTTAACCATAACCTAAGTTATCACTTTTTGATAAACTTATTAAATATCCTACTAAATTCGTCCTGAAAACCAATGAGAATCAAAAATAGCGGTAAAGATACGGCTAAACCCCAACCAATGCCCCCAGTAAGATAAGTAATTATTAACATAACTAAAGATGATAATGCTAGAAAATATACAGATATCAATTCTTTTTTATGCATGATAAATCATACCCTCTCCCTATTTAAATTATATTTTTTTCTTAAGTCAGTAAACAAATCCTTAAACATTCTATCTAAGGTCTTTGCTTCAATGAAACTCAAAAAATCTATACACCTATTTATTTCTTCAATTGCTATATCTTCTTCTAATAAGAATCCTTGCAAGTTGTTAAACATTTTTAAAATAATTTTCTCATACAAATGATCTGAAGATAAATCCATAGAGTTAATTTCTTTTATATATTTCACAGCTTCATTAAGCTCATCGTTGTGAATAAAAAATATAATAGCATTGACAACCAATCTGAAACTCTCATTACCCAATCTATTAATACTATCAGATCTTTTTAGTGAAGTAATAGCTCTACTTAATAGATATTTATTGGCAGATGTAGTAAAAAAAAACATTGAATTGTTAAACATAACTAGTTCATACCTAGTCCATGTTTCAGTATGAACTAGATATTTATATAGGTTATTATTTTTTATATTAATTTTATTATGGTTTAATCTTGCTAACAATATATCAATAAGGGAGCTATAGTGAGTATAATTTATCATTTTCTTTTCTTGGTTAAGCGCACACATTCTTTTCAATAGTTTCAACTTTTTAATGTCCTGAGATTCAAAAGCATTTTTAATATCAATCAATATTTTTTGCTGGTCGTTTAATCCATATCCGTTTTTGATGTGATCAACTTCTTCTAAGGATACATGAAGAGTATCTAATAATTTTAAAAATGAAAAACTATTTAAATCTGTTTCACCATTTACATATCTATAAAAGGCTGATTTTGATACCGAATATTTATCTATTTCTTTTATAGAAATATTTTTTTCAATTCTAATCTTATTAATAATTTCATATATATCCATATGCTATCGCTCCCCATTGTGTATTTTGTAACATATTCCCACAATAGAGACAGAATTCCCATTATCAACTCTAAAGTAAAATCTGCTTATTTTACAGTTTAATCTGTAAGTAGATCTTACGAAGGGATTGAAAGCCATGTGGGGATTTTTATTATTTTTAGTAGTATAAAAATAAATACTTAGATGAAAGAACTATAACAAAATTGATAAGGAAATACAATAAACTGAAAGGAGGTGATTTTGATGGGATTATTGGTAAGTAAGCTAGGATTAGGAGAAGAATTAGCATTTGCTATTGTGTCAGCCTTAACTGGTAGTGGAGCAGCTTTAGTTGGTACTCTATGGCCTTTTGTAGCACCGTTTTTATTGACGCTTAACGGTATTATTGCTTTTTCCGGTACTGCTGCTGGCGTTGGATACTAATATAGCTATGGGAGGGTAGAACAATATGTTATTAGGACGTTTAATAGGTACATTAGGTTTAGAAGCTCAAACAGCCAACTTAATAATCTCTGTTATTTCTACAGGAGGAGTTTACGCTGCTGCAGCTATTTGGCCAGTAATTGCTCCTTTTATAGTGACTATTAAAGGAATAACTGCTATCGCGGGAATAACTGCTATTTCTGGTTTCTAAAGATCATTATAATTTATGGCGTAGATACTTACGCCATAAATTATATATTAGGAGGAAACATGAAAAAAATAATATCCATACCTTTTGTTTCTCTGTTTATAGGTATTATTACCGGATTTACTTACGGTTCTTATTCACTAATCACATTAAATCCTCAGCTAACCACTCTAAGGTTTTTTCCTCTAGTTACACATAACTTAAAAGTTGGTATATTTATATTTTTAGGTGGAATTATTACTTTTTCCATTCTAAGCTTATCTATTTTAATACTAAATGGTTTTTCATTGGGTTTGGCTTTATCTGCTTTAATAACGAATTATGAAATACTATTTATAATAAAATATTTATTAATTCATGGTGTTATAGAATTGTTAGGTTTTATATGCGTTGCTGTTGGTTCTATGTGTGTTACGTATCATGTTGTGGGTTTAATAAGTAATAAATTTAAAAAGGAAAAACCCTTTTTTTCTAATTCTATGTTGTTCTTAAAAAGAAGTTTGTTATGGACCCTTTCAGGTACTACATTAATAGTCGTCGCTGCGTTGATTGAAGTAATTATAATATAAAACACCTAAAAAGAAAGGAAAATTAGTAATGAAGAATATTAAGTATTTTGATGAAATAGTTTTGTCATTCATTTTAATTGGAAGTGTTATTTCATTATTTATATTTACAAATAATATCTCATCAATAACGGCTATATTATTGGGAGATATTGAGAGTACTATGAGCTTAAATATCATGTCCTTTTTTACTATAAGTACAACACTTGCAAGTATTATAAGAGTTAATCATACAAAAAGCAGTTGGCTATGGTTTATTCCTATATTTACACTATCTTTCATCGGTACATTTATTTATGCATTGATCAATTTTTACAACAAATTTAAGAAATTTAAAGAAGATGATAAAGGATGTGCAATGAATGCTGAAAGTTGAAAATATTAGCAAAAGCTTCGAGGGTCATTTTGCTAATAAGGACATCTCGTTTGACATAAGTGAAGGAAAGACGCTAGGAATTATAGGACAGAATGGTTCAGGAAAGACTACTATTTTTAGAATCATCTTAGGTTTTCTTGATCAGGACTCTGGTGTAATTAAATGGGGAAAACCTTTTGATAAAAAAATTTTTTTAGTCAAATAGGTTATTTACCAGAAGAAAGAGGACTTAATCTTAAAAGAACAATTGAAGAACAAATATTATTCTTTGGTAAATTGAAAGGAATGAAAAACGATTCCATAATCAAAGAAACAAATTATTGGTTCGATAAATTTGAAGTAACAGTCAGTAAGAAACAAAAAATAAAATCTTTATCTAAAGGTAACCAACAAAAAATCCAACTGATATGCAGCTTGATTCACAAGCCTTCTTTCTTAATATTAGATGAACCATTTAGTGGGCTTGATCCAATAAATTTCGAACTATTAATTAATGGTATATTAGAATTAAAAAAAAGTGGTACTACCATTATTTTTTCTAGTCACAATATGGTCAATGTTGAACAGGTATGCGATGAACTTATTATGCTTAAAAAAGGCTCTATTGTCCTAAAAGGTGATATTGAATCTGTAAGAGAATCTTTTGGACGTACTAATATATTTTTAGAGTCATCTTTAGATGATAAAATTTTTAATCATCTAGATGAAATCTTATCTATTGAAAAATACAAGTCAAATATTAGAAAAATAACGGTTTCCAATCCAGATGTAGGGAAAGAAATTTTTGATATCGTATCTAAAGAAGGATATATTTCTATGTTTAGTCAACAGCCTCCTTCATTAGAAGAGATATTTAAATTCAAAGTAGGTGAGACTGTTGGATAAATCATTGTTAATAGCAAAAGATGTTTATAGAAGGAATGTAAAATCGTTATCATTTTTTGGTATGGTTTTTATACCCATTATAATGTTTCTAGCTATCACTGTCTTTTCATATTTTGTCATAAGACCACAGCAGGTACCTACTATTGGTATGATTTCTGAAAATCAAAATATCACTCATTATCTACAAAGCAATGCTAAGGGGTTTGAGGTTGATAGTTCAATACAGAATAAAAAACAGGCTGAAAACAAGCTTATAGATGGTGAAATAACGGGATATATAGAAGAATTAGAAACTAATAATTTCCTTTTTATATCTTCTAAAATTAATAATAATTTAGAAAGTAATCTTCAAAATTCACTAAACAACTATAATCTTACTTCAATAGCAAAAGAAAATAATCTTCCAGAAAATTTTATCTCCCAGGTAAACAATAATCTTCATTTTAAAACTAATTTAGTTACCATTAATAATGATAAAGTTTCTTCGGAGAACAAACAAAATAATGTTGCTCAATTCATCAGTGTTGCTATGTGCATTTTGATATTTTTATTCATTATGAATTACTCAGCGATAATTGGACATGAAATTTCTTCGGAAAAGGGATCTAGAATAATGGAAGTTATACTTTCGAGTACAACTGCTACTAGCCATCTCGTTGGTAAATTATTAGGAATATTGATGATGTGTTTAACTCAAATAGCAATTTATTTGTCTTTAGGAGTTGTAGGCTTATTTTTTGTAAAAGACAATCCCATTATTCAGACAGTCTTTAATAATATTACCTTATCACCGAATACTCAGTATGTTATATTAATTAACTTCTTATACTTCTTTTTCGGGGTGGTAACTTTTTCACTTCTGACCTCAATATTGTCTTCATTAGTATCTAGAACTGAAGATATTGCCAAGGTTCTACAACCAATTACATTAATTGGCATGGGAGGGTTTTACTTAGGTATAATTTTAGCTCAAAATAACCCTAACCATATAGCTATAAAGGCAACATCATATATACCACTTCTCTCAAACTTTATAATGCCGTTTAGATTAGCTAATGGAGTAGTGAATGGCACGAATATAACGATATCTATATTGATTTACGCTATTTTCACTTTGATATTATCTATATACACGTTTAAAGTATATAAGAATAACATTTTAATGTATCAAGATATTGATAATATACTTGTAACACTTTTTAAATCTATTAAAAGAAATATAGACAACAAAAAACTTAAACCTGAATATAATTAGTAGTCAAATTTCTATGAATAAAAGTTTCTGCAAAACAATAGGCTGAGAAAAAACCAGTTCCTGAAAAACAAAAGAACAATGAAAACCGTCAGTTTTCATTGTTCTTTTGTTTTTTTCTGAAGATATAAAAGTACGGTAAGCGGTGAATACAGTATAAAAAAATATAATAAATATATGGCGAATTTAGATGATTAAGTTCCTGGTCCTAGCAAAAAAATCCCCTCTAGAGGGGATTTTTTTGAGTTTAACTCAATTTTTAATATGACAAACTAATCAATTAAATTAGATTCCTTTCTTGCTTCGAATTGACATTATAGTAATTACCTTCTTTTTTATAACTGGATATTAAGTTCCTTACTTTTAAATATCTAAGAATATTCTGATTAGTTTCATTTATTATAAATGGCACATTCCTTCTATGCTCATTAACAACTTCAATAAAACTTTCTAACTCTAAAAATTCAAAATTATCTTTTAATTCTTTTCTTTCAATCTCTTGGATATTCCTACTGAATAGAAGTTGACGATCTTCAATATCAATTTCTCTATTAACTAAAAGTTTATTTAAAATAGTTTTGGTTAAATCAATTTTATTTGTAATAACATTATCTACATTATTAGCAACTACTTGTATAATTACTTTTTTAGTAATTTTTTTGTAGGAGTTGTAATACTGAATTATATAGGGCAAATCCGTAATGTCAATTTTATTTTCTAATATATAATTTAGTACATACGGGTTTAAGCTTTTTTTAACAATAGAAATAGGTTCAAATATAACATCAATGATACTTTTTTGAATGTCTGTGGTTGAATCTTTATAAAAATCTAAAGCTTCTAAAAGTTCTTCATATCTATAGTAGTCTGTCTCTTCCATCAACTGCAAATAATCACTCAAATATTTAGATGCGAAATTTATTACGGAAAAAGGATGATCTTTTCTCAAAGCTGTCAGATTTTCTTTTGAGAACTTAATAATATTTATTTCAATTAATATATTCATTTTCTTATCCGATAAATTATTTAAAGTAAACCCATTAGGATAAGTTAACTTCAATTCGCTTAATATTATTTGGTAGACTACATTATCTAAATTGTCTTCTCCAACAGTTGCTTTAAAAAATGTTTTTTTAAAATCTTCATCAAATCTATCTGAATTATCAGGCCAAACAAATTCAAAATCTTTTTGGTTTAAATTAACAAAATCTACTAACTCACTCGTCCATTTATCCTCAGAAAACTGGAAATACAATAGTATATTTTCAGCATTAACTGCCAAGTTCCTTCCTTCTATTAGCTGAGTATAATAATTGGTTGTTTCTAACTTGTTCAATAATATTTTTTTCTGATCAAGAATATTAATGTATTTAATTTTATTGTTGTCATCAATATCATCATTATTATTTATTATCGTATATACAGCGTTGGGTTCATCAAGTATTATTCCTTCCGAAAACATCAAATATTTTTCTATATAGGAATTAATATTTTTTTCAATGTATTCTTTAAGAAATGAATTATTTTCCTTAGAAACCAGGGTATAGTTTTGGTGTGTAATATCTTGACTGTTTTTGTGTCCATAAAAATATTTGAGAACACTACTAATATTTTCTAAGTTAATCGCGTATAAATCTTTTTCATAAACATAATTTCTCAATTTTGAATCTAGTCTTTCAAATTCTACTTTAGTGAATTTTATTCTTAAATAATTTATATTGTCCATAAAGCGTTGAGTATATTTTATTTGCTGATATAACAATATATTTGAATCTTGAACGAAAATTTTGAGCGTCTCTTGTTTATTTTCAAGAACTGCTAATTGATTTTGAGTATAAATGCTTAATGCATCTGCTACCACTTCACATTTATCCTTTTCAACAATATTTTCGTCTCGGATAATTTTTTCAAAAAGACTCGGAGCATAGCCGTTTAGTTGATTAAGTATTTCAAACCTGGCTTTTTTTTCTAGTTGATTATATAACTCCATAAAAAAACCAATGTTATTCGTCTGATATATTTGCGTAAAAAGATTCCTCATATTCTCAGACCGATGTGCTAAGCTTTTGTTCGTAAGTATATAATTGAATAAATCGAAATTTAAAACTTCTTTTTTCATAAAATCTGATGTATCCAATCGATTATAAATTTCAATTATTCTATTTAGCTTAGTTTCGTATCTAAACCCTTCCGAATTATGTGAATCATACACCGTTCTAAGAAATTCTTTATCACTCACAGTTAAACTTTTCTCATGAAAATACGTTATATACGAATGGTAATCTTCATCAATATACCCACCTGTTATCAAGAAAACTAGTAAATCAAAATAAGGACTTCGCTTAATTTCTTGGAATGTTGAAGTTTCGTTGAGTTCTGTTTTTGCAAAATGTTGTTTCTCAGCTGTCTCAATATCCTTTCTACTTATTATCATATGCAGCTTCATGTCGAATAGCTTTTTCTTTTCATCTATTTTTCTTTGAGTTACTTCACGCAATTCCTCAATATTATTTTTGTCTTCAATAGCTTTGAGTCGCTGATTAAATTCAGATTGAGATTCAATTCTTTTAAAGTTTTCACTTAAATCAATATTATCTATTCTGTTATAATAACCTTTTCCTTGAACTTTGTAATCTGCATTTATTATTTCTTTTATAAATTCGCTTCTATTTGTGAATTGATTTTCCTGTTTTCCATTAACTTCAATATTAAAATAATTCTTTATCCCATCAAAAAATAAAGCATATATTTCATGTTTGGATTTCAAATGTTCTTTTGTACTTGCTTCAATACGTAAGTTCAATTCTTTAATTTCTTCAGTCAGTCTATTTTTTTCATGTTCAATATAAGCTTCTTTATTGTTAAATAAATGGTAGACAAAACCTCTGTTAATTTGAATTTTAGCAAAATCATTAGGGAATATATTTTTATAAACTATAAAGGCTAAAAGTTTATTTACATTTAATGTTATTTGATTTAATCTTCCATGGTAAATCAAAAATTCATTAACTATATTTTTTAACAATCTCATATCATCTATATAAATTGAAAGCTTTAATAGAAACTTACTGTCAAATAATTCAAATAATGTCACTTTTTCACTATCATTTAAATCAGATTGTTGTTCTAGCAAACTTCTTAATTCATCATAAGAATTAGAGGGGTTTATAAAAGGTATAATTGGAAGTATGAAATCAAAAAATTTCGTTCGATCTTTTGATAAAAACATATCGTCTTTAATCATATAAATAAATTTTATTTTTTCATTTTTATTTTTTCGGTTATTTACTAGCGTATTTATTTCTTTTAACTTGGCGAAAATTAGATTATTATCAAATCGATCAAGATCTTCAAAGACAATGACTTTAGCACCTGAATTATAAAATAAGTAGATAACGTCATCTAAGTATTTATCAAAATAAGAACTATCGGAATCTTCAAAAATTTCTATATCACTCTCAATATTTTTACTCCGGATAGATAATCTTTTAAAAATTCTTTTATTCAATTGTAATCGTACTAAAAAATAAATTATACAACTAAGTTGAGCAAAAAAAATGATTAAAAAAACTGTTTTTAGATTTTCTCCTGGGAAGCGCCACACTAAAAAGAGATTTATAATAAATAAAATTATAAAAGCTGTTGAAAGTAATACCCTCCACTTAGATATATTTCTTTTCAATCTAAAAATTGATTGTGGTATTTTCTTAGTATTAACTTGATGGAGTAGTTGATTAAGAATTTTCCCCTCTAATACCTTGTCGCTGATATCATGTTTGCCGTTATCCTTATCGGCATTACTTTGTTCGAAATCAGCTAATGATATATGGAGATAGTCGCTTTTTTCAAACGTTTTACTACTCGTTTCTTTATTCTTATAGCTTTCGAGAACACTCGTCTTTCCAGATCCATATATACCCGTGATAGCAATGTTTATAGTCTCTTCATCAGCTAATGCAAAATCTAAAGCTTCCTCGTAGTAATCAAGATTATCAATGTGTTTTTCAGGGGTTAATGCTTTAAATGTAACTGCTTTATTTGCCATACTATCCCTTCCCGTATTCATAATATTTATAACGATCATTCTCAAATATACTAAATCAATCAAGAAAAAAATAATGAATGTATGCAGACTTTTTAGTACTATTTTTATTATACTTTTATCAATCTGTATATTTCAATGTTCTATAAATAAAAGTATGAATAAATACAGATAAATGATGAAATTCAGCCCTTTTAAAGGACTACTTCGTGATAACTATCTTGCAAGATAGCTGAAAAGCGCTCAAAACCACTGATACAACGTCTAATTTCAAGCAACAAGTCTGAAAAAGCATACATCCAGGCAATGGATATATGCTTTTTATCATGCTTTCTTTCTAGCTGATTGTTTTTTCTGTTGTCCTTCTTCTTTTTATATTTTCATCTAGATAATAGTGTCCGGTCTTTGTTTTTATTTTGAGTCTTGACTCTTTCTTGTTGCGGTCGATCCAATAATTGTTTGAAGCTTGATTTTTCGGGCTTGTTCCTGTCAGCCATCTGTTTCATCTGATACGAATGCAGGCTGCTTTTTGTCGCCACAAAATAATCAACCAGGCTTAAATTTTTCTCACTCAACTGTTTTTCAATCATGGGCGCCTTAGTAAAAGCCTCTAAGACCTTCCCATCTGTTAAGTTTGCGTCTTTATCTAAATAAACAATATGATGACTATCGAACGCCTCAGCTTTGTCTACGATAAAGGGTAGCTTCCCTCCCTGTTCTACATTTGGCGGAATGAGGGTACTGTCAATGACTGACATCTGTTCATCTAAAAAGACCACGATCTCCGCCTGGTCATCATGTTTGTATAACGTATCAATATAATGCTTAAACGCATGAGGATCCGTCAAGGTAACGGCATTCTCTTGTTCTAACTGTCGCTCATTGTAGCGCTCCACAATCTGCTCAATCATATCTTTCGTTGTGACTTTTACCTCTTCAAGGCTTTGTACATAAACTTCTGGTTCGATCGCTTCTTTAGACGTCCAGCTTTTTAAGTAACGCGTAGAATAGTCCTCGGTGTCCAGGTTGAACGTTGAACTGATCAAATAAGCGGTCATTTCTGCCTGATATTCAACCACGCCGCTGGCATGTAAAGCAGGCCTTTTGTCTTTCATCTTATCAACGGTATGCATTTTTGCATGCGCTAATTCATGCAGTAATACTTTTGCCTGCTCTTGTTCAGTTAATCCTGCTCTTAACACGATCTCATTCGCTAGAGGCGCATAGTATCCTTTACGTACGCTGTCACCCATAACGTCATAAGAAACGGGAATCTGTTCATCTTTTGCATAATCTCTAACGGCCTGATAGAAGTGACTGAACTCTTGATCAGATCCTTCAAATACAAAGTTCTGTGGTCGATTAGGGTACAAATTGGGATAATCCTTTTCTGGACAATCTGTTTGAGTGATATCAAACACCGGGACAGGCACATACCCTCTTAAGTCACTCTTAATTATTTTCAGTTGGTTAGCTTGGATCTTTTGTTTTTGCGCCTGGGTCGCATATTTGAGCGGTTTCTTCACTTTGTTTTCATCAATAAACATATCTTGTAGCTTGGGAGCCAGTACGCGGATGGCCGTTTGTCCTTTTTGGACGTGATAGCCCTTGTTTTTATGCTCTTTATAGGAGGCAACCCCCAGTGCTCCGTCATATTGAGCTTCAATAAGTAACGTATTATTCAAAGAATACTTATAAAACGTTCTGATGTAGTTTAACAGTTCCAATTCGTCTTTTGGATTCGTTCGATAGTCTTCGAGACGCTTCGTCATTTTTTTCGTCAACGCATCAATCATTGTCGCATGTTTAGACATTCAGACCCCTCCTAATAAAATAACGATAATCGATCGTCATCGGGCACACTGACTAACTGCTTCGACGCCGTGTCATAAAAAACAAAGGGATCCAAGCGATTGTCGGATTCTAAATACTCAGGCAGGTCGTCATCAGCTGTCTCTTCTAACAACGTCGTATAATAATCATGGTCTTGTTCCGTCAATTTAATAATATGTGTTTTTTTATTTTTATAGTCATAAAGCGTCGTGAAGCCTTGGTCGATATGCTGTAATTGGCAAGGAATGATCATTGTTTCCGCCCCCTTTCTAGTGATATACCGGTTGAGACCGTTCGGCCTGATCGTCGTTTTTAGGTTTCATCTTTTCGATCATGGCTTTGGTTTCTTCAAGAGATAACTCCTTGTCGTTTTTGACAAAGTCGATAAACTGAATGATCTCATCAAACGTTAATTGACTATTATCTACAGACAACGTTCGATTTAAATTCATCAGGCTCCGTTCAATCACGCGTCTCTGTTCTTCTTTCAGTAAATCCTCTTGTTCAACCAGCTGGGCGGTCAGTTTTTCAATGTCCTGTTTTATTTTTCCTATACGTGCCTCTCTTTTGGTCATGGTTTTTGTTTTCATGTTTTCACTGATCAAGTTTTCCATAGTCGTCCCTCTTTCTGTTCATCATTATTTCGTTAAAAACCCAAAATACTTCAAAGCCGTATAGCCGATTGCTGCAATAATCACGGCACCAATACCCACCATTGACGACAAACTGAGTCCGGATTCCTCCGCTTCAACCCGTTCGCTGCCTATGCCTGGCTCTTCCGTGTTTGTGGTCTCTGTCGCTTCTGAATCTACGCTGTCGCTTTCTTCTTTCAATAATGGGTTAGGTTGATTTTCTTTGACCTCCGTCACTTCAATATCGAAAAAGACTTTCTCATCGGGAAACACCAGGAGTTTGTCGTTGTGCTTGAACGCATACGTCTCGTCGTAATCCTTGTCCAGTAAATAGATGTCTTTAACCGTATACGTGCCTGTGGGGACCCGCTTGTCATTCTTGCTGTCACGATAAGGCGAAATATAGATCGTGCGTTCCGCTCCGTCTTCGTCTTCGATAACCAGGTAAATATCTGCCTGCAAATCAGCGCCCGTGGTTTGGACTTGCAGCTGCCCCGTTTCCTCGGAATAAAGCGTTGGACTCTCGTTCGTTTCGTCGACGGTTTCCAGGGCTTTTTCTTCCTCGGTTTGGGCTTGATTATCGTTTTCCGTTTCTTCTTCCAGCTGTTCATTCTCCATATTCTCTTCGTTTTCCTCCGCTTGAACCGTTAAGGAAAAAGCGTGACCGTTTGTTAAGTGACTTTGATCAACCACACTGACGGCCAACAATAAAGAGAAACTTGCTAAAATATGGATTGTTATTTTTTTAACTGTCATGACTAAAACTCCTTTACTTGAACCAATGAAGGGGATTCGTGTATTGTCCGTTGTGCCGGACTTCAAAGTGTAAATGCGGGCCGGTTGACCGCCCTGTGTTACCCACTCTAGCGATCATTTGACCGGCTGTAACAGTTTCCCCTGCCTGGACAGTTAAGCTCGAATTATGACCGTATAACGTCTGGACGTTGCTGCCATGATCAATCACAACGGCATTCCCATATGTGCCTTTCCTGCCTGCTTCGGTCACCACCCCATTGGCTGAAGCAAGCACAGGAATCCCAGCCGGGGCAGGGATATCTGTCCCGGTATGAAAGGCCCGTTCTTTAGTGATCGGGTGTGTACGCCAGCCATAGGAGCTGCTGACGGCTTTGAAGTTAGGGACGGGAAAGACAAGGTGCTGGCCTTCAAGATCAAAAGATAGATCACTCTCTTTCAATTCAACGTCTTGGTTGTCATTGATGGTTAAATACTGCATGGCTTTTGACACGTAGTCTTTATCGCCAAAACTTGCCCACCCTAATTTTTGAGCATTCAAATCAGAAAACTCCTCTGACAAGCTTTGCTCCCAAGCCTTACCGTTATCCGCAACGTAAGGAATAAACGCATTTCCAAAATTATAGGCTTGAATGAGAGTTTTTAAATCAACGTCGTGTCTTTTCATCTCGTCAACACCACGCTTAAAGTGGGCAACACCCGCTTGAATACTCTTTTTTGGATCTTGAATGGTATTTGGGGGCAAGCCTAAACTCTCGCTCGACTGCATAACATCAGGTAAAACGCCCTGACTTTCCAGCTGGATCAACACCAAAATCAAATCAGTGTACTGAAGCAAGTCGTAAGCTTCCAACTCTTTTTCAACGGTCTCTTGCCACTGCAAAACACGCTCACTAAGCCCTGCGGACGCATAAGACCGTTGCTCTTCTTCCTGCATTTCAAAGGCATTGCCGGTTCCCGCAACAGCGAGTCCAAAAATCATGAGTCCACCTAAGACCAAGCCACCAATCGCTAGTCCCTTAGCCGCTAACCCTTGTTGAATCGTGGACAGGGCAAAGTAAACGGCTTTTTTGAGGCTTAATCCGCCTGTTTGAAGGACAGACACCGTCCCTTTGCTGATGCCTTTCATTTTGGTTAACCGGTGCCGATTCCTTACGACGTTTCGTCCTTTGATGGCTTGTTTTTGGCGGACAAAGCCTTTCCCTTTTTTTAATATCTCTTTTGTTGTTTTTGCATGCGATAGCGCACGTCCCGTAGCGGTTGAGGCCGTATCCATGACCGGGTTTGTGCTTTCCATGGCTCCAGCCGCTAAACTCTGCGCTTGTAGTTGACTGGTACGCGTTGCCCCGGTCACAAGCGAACGGGAGCGTTGGCTGGACTGGACAAACTGCTTGACGCTTTGTGTGGCACGCACCAGTCTTTTCCGCTTACGGTTTGCCGCATAAACGGCCTGGTAGCCTGTATCTAAGTCCTCTAAATGGTCATGCACCAATGTGTTGGTGAGCCGATCCAAAATGATCCCCTGACTGTTTCCCTTCTCTTTATCACCAACGTGTAGAGACGCAGGAACCACAACGGTTTTGTTAATGACACCCTCTTTTAAACGGCGCAAATGAATGGGTTGGCTGTTGTATTGCGTCTTCAAACGTTTTAAATCGGTTTGTTTAAGAGTTAAGGGCGAACGGTTATGACGAAGAACCTTCAGCTTGGCCTTGTCTAACGCTGCCCGTTTAAATCGCAGTGGGGCATGGTTAATAGGGATACTGCTTGAGTCTCTTAATCGTTTAAACCGTCTCGTTGAGAGCGATCGCGTTTGCTTGATCGTGTATAAGGTTTTTGTCTTATTGGTAGAGAATGGCTGACTGGACTTTAGCGGTAATTCTTTTAATAGAATTGGAGTCACGCGTTTTAACTCTATCTGTCCACTAACTGTTTGTTTGTTCGGTTTCGGTGTCAAAGTGCCTCGTTCTAGCTTGTAGTGATAGGTTTGTTGAGCCTTTAGTGATAAGTTATTTGAAGTTGTGGAAGCTGTTTGTTTCGTTTGTTCTTGCGTTCTCACTCTATTTCCCGCTAACGTTGGATCTAAATCTTTAGTTTGACTATTGCGAGTCAGCCTCTTTGTGTCTAATTTGGTTTTATTCAAAACGAGACCCTCTGTACGGCCGTTAAAATGCCCTCTGATCGATTTTAGTGTCTCGTTGGGTGATTGTATCTGTTTAGAGGCTATTTTCACGTCATATTCCCTGTCGTTTGGATACGTTCGTGTCAACGCCTGCGTTACTGACTGACTCCCTCGCTTATCGTTACGATTCAGTAAACGTCCTGTTTGTTCGTTGTGTTTCGTCATACGGATCACCTATTCATTCACTTATTAGTTCCGACGTACTTCGTCCAACTTTGTGGTCATGAGTTGGTACAAGTCGGTGTCTCTTGGGAACTGATCATCAAAAGGTAAAATACTTCCGCCGTACTTAATGAGGCCACTCCCTGCTTTCGCGTTTCGGACATAATTTAGTTGATTGTCTGATAAGCTATACAACGCTTTAATCTCTCGCGTATCTGTTTCGGCTTGATTTAGTAACATGATGTACTGACTGTTGGCCAACATCGTCACCGCTTTGTCACTGACCAGCATATCGATAATATTTTGCGTCATGCCTGTGGGGATTCCGCCATATTTTCTAGCCTGTTTATAGAGTTGGAATAAAAAGTCTTGAGCGTAGTCATTTTTAAAGAGTAAGTGCGCTTCATCAAAATAAATCCAAGTGTGTTTCCCACTGTCTCGGTTCTTTCTGATCCGGTTCCACACTGCGTCTAGGACAATAAGGAGCCCCAGGGTCTTTAACTGATTCCCTAAGTCTTTAATATTGAAACAGACAAAGCGACTGTCCACATCAATGTTGGTGTGGCCCGTAAAGGTATCTAAATACCCTAAAACGTACATTTCAAGTGCCGTAGCTAAGTCTTTGGCTTCCGGTTCTGCCTGGGCTTTGACTTGATTGTAAAAGTCTTCCAGCGTCGGGAGGTGTTTTCGGTCAAAGTCTGACTGTACGAACGCTTTGTATGTGAGTCGAATGCAGCGGTCAATAATGGACTTCACTTTCGGCGCCATGTTTCCACCTAAGATCACGTCACACACCGATAAAATAAATTCTGTTTTAAACGCAAAGGGATCCACTTCATCTTTTTTTCGGGCCGGATCCACGTCATCAATAATGGTAATATCCATCGGGTTGATCGTATGCTGATTATTGGTCGATACGTTGATCAACTCACCCCCAAGGTTTTTGACCAGTTGACCATATTCGTTCTCAGGGTCAATCACGATAATGTCATCTTCCGTATTCAGTAAAACGTTCGTGATCTCTCGCTTGCTGGCAAAGGACTTGCCACTGCCGGGGATTCCTAAGATAAACCCACTCGCATTGTGTAAGTTTTTACGGTTCAGTAAGATTAAATTGCTTGTTAAAGGATTCATACCATAATAGAGTCCATTGGCGTCATTAAATTCAAGGGACGTAAACGGCATAAAAATAGCCGTGCTTTGTGTGGTCAGCGTCCGTTCAATTTTAAGTAAATTATTCCCAAAGGGCACCGTACTGGCTAGACCGTCTTCCTGTTGGAAATTTAGAATATTCAAGGTACAGATATGCCGACGGGCAATGGTACTCAGTTCTTCGTAGTGCGCTTCCAGCTCGTCTTGACTGTCCGCAAAGTACGTAATTAAAATATTGGTCGTGAACAGCTTTTCATTATCATCTTGCAGCTGCTCCAACATGGCTTTCGCGTTTTTCAACCCACTTTCCAAATTGTGTGGGACAAAGGTTCTTAAGTACCCCTTTTGTAAGCTATCTTGTTCCAAATCCATGCTGTCACTTTCCATGCCGGTAATTTGACGGTTAATTAAGCGGATCGCTTTATCTGGGGCAATACTCTGTAAGTTAATCGTTAGAATCATTTTCATGTCACGTTCAGTCAGCTCGGTTAAAATATCGTCTTTGATCCGGGACGGGAAATTCGTTAACAAGGTGGACTGGAAATACTGATCCCCCACGCGTCCCTGGTTCCGTTTAAATTCAAAGGACATCGGTGCAATCTGGTCTTTGGTGTTCAATCCCTGTTTCGTTGTTTCAGTTAGATCAAAGCCGCGAGTGATCTCGTTTCGGTAAATCTCTTCATACAAGGCCAAGCGTTCCGTGAGCGTTAATGGCACAAGCGCTGTCCCTAAGTTTTGAAAGCCTTGAACCAGGTTCGATTCATTCCGTGCCAGGATCATTTTTGCACGTTCATAATCCTTTGCTTCCACGGTAATCGTGACGTATTTCAAGCTCTCGATATCGTTATTTCCTTCTGATATCTTTTCTGCTAACATATGGTTATATTCTTTCCGGTAGTGATTAAAGCGGTCGTCACGTTCTTCTAAAAAGATTTTTTCTTTCAAATCATCTAAGTCAATGTCGCGATTGACGATAGAGATTTGATAGGCGGCGCGATCGTCCATTGAGCTTAATACATGGCAATACTGCTCAAAGTAGTGCTGTTTTTGCTCAATCGGTGCAATCTGATAATTAATATCGTGGAAAGAATAGACCTTGGAAAAACGTTCCTTCTTCACTTGAAACACACCGTCAGCGTAAGCGTTGAGATACGGTAAGGTGTCTTGTGAGGATTGGAATGTTTTTTTCGTTTGGCGTTTGTTTCGTCGCTCTTTTAGTAATCCCAGCATTATTTTAACTCCCCCTGTGCTCCATTGACGTGCTCTCTTTTGGAAGACGTTGAGCCTTGCCTGTTCAGTCGACGTCCAATGGTCGTGTTTTTCACCCGATCCCGTCTGTCCTGGTATTTATCCAGTATGAGTTGCTTGTTCTCAGCTTCTACTTCCGCTTTTAAATAACTCTCTCGTAGAGCGGAAAACGTATTGTGTGTTTGGTACGTACGCTTTTTGGGTTTAACGAGCTCCGACTGAATAGCAAACCAGGCGACTTTTTCAAAGTCCTGTTTGTTGGGTTTCCATAAAGCAATAGCCCCTGTAACCACGGCCACAACGAGCATGAGCCAATCAACCAATTCATTGTATAGAAACGTTTTCGCGTAAAGGTGCAACAAGACATTAATGACTAGCATGCAGCCAAAAGCAACGTTTTGTCTCAGTGTTAATTTGAACAGATACTTTGTTTTATAATCCCTGATTTCTTTGGGTATTTCTCTTTCCAGCATAAAATCTACTCCTTCTTAACCTAAGCCAACCACTTCTTTACTCCAGGCTTCTGATTTGAATATCGAAAAGGCGAGAATGATGTTTAAAAATAACGCCCGAATCAACTCGGTAAACATACTCATATCGTCTGACAGGCCTAACACAGTCACTTCGCTGATTTGTTGAGACAATAAGAGTAAAACAACAATCATACCGCCTTGTAACACGGTGCCTAAAAAGCTTTGTAAGAACCGTTTACTCATACCGTTGTACTCTTTAAAGGGCAATGTTGCCATTGGAATAGGGCTAAAGGTCTGTAAGAGAATAAGTTTCAAGATACGACTGTATATCGCAATCTTTACAATAAACCCTGTTATCCATCCGCCAAAGGCTAAAGGAATCAGCGTAAACGTTAACGTGATCTTTTCCCACCGTCCGGCGTCTTCAATTTCTGCCATCAAGTCATCGATCCCACCAGCCGATATTTCTGTTCCAAGCGCCCCCAGGTCCCCGATCAATTCATTCCCAAATACAATCACGGCTTCAATCATTTGAGGCGAGTAGTCAATGATGGCTTTGGCAAAGACCAATTTAACGCCCAACAAGATGAATTCAACCCACATGTCCTGCTCACGTCCGTAGTTCATCTGCGTAAACTTCTCGATCATCTCTAAAAAAAAGATGATACCGATCAATGAGACCGCAACGGGGATCAAGATACTGGAAATCACTTGAGCGAAACCCGTCGTATCTAAGCCCGTCCCTGTAATCACGTCAATGACATCTGATCCTAAGTCATCTAAGAAAGTCGCTTCAAGTAACCACTTCAAAATGGATTCACTTAAGGACATTCCCGCACCTCCTTTCTTGAATGAGTATCAGAAAGCAGGTTAAAACCCAATCAAGGTCATAAAGAAGGGCAGACCAAAGGCCAACATCAAGCCCCCTGACAAAAACTTAACCCCCATAGATTTGGATTGCGGGTTGTCTTGAATGATGGATAGAATTAAAGACCCTGCACCAAAAACAGCTAGCAACATGCCAATGCGGATTAACCAGGGCTGTAAAAAGTCAGTAGCGATAGAATCCAGTTTGTCTGTGCCATTTGTAGCGAACACAGGTTGTGTGCTAAGTAGGCATAGCATACCGATAAGAGCGACACTCCATAAAATCTTGCGTGCGTATTTTTTCATTTTTATCATTCTCCTTTTTGTGACTAACACGTTCCCAGTAAAGACTGAGAACCTTCAGCGGACAGGACAGCAGGTGTTTAAAATTTAGCGTGCGCATCACTCCCTTCACATTTTTATTTCAAATTCTTTCTTCAAGGGCTTCACTGCTTGGTACCTCAACTAATTCCCGTTCGTTGATGATGGTATCCACGAATGTTTGGTTGTTTTGTTCAGTCATATATAGGTCTGTGAGCTCACTGTTTGTTTGTTCGGTGACTGCCTTTTTCTGTTCGTCTGACAAGTCCGAACGCTTCGTTATCTGACGTTCCACTATTTCTTTATAAAGATTTAACTCGTCTTCAGTCATTGCTGTAAAGGCTTGAGGGCTTTGTTCTGTCGGGTGATTTGTTGGGTGTTGTTTTTTAAGTGCTGCTTTATAGGATACATAATCAAACGCATTCGAGTCATTTGGCGTATCGTGGAGGAGTTTGTAGCGTTTATGCTTGTTGAGGGGATATTTATCATCTAAAAAAGGATCCAATCCACGAATAATTGTGACGTTTTTTGAATCGTCCAGGTGACCTAATTCGTCTGGTGTCAAAAGGTCACGGCCGGTTTTTTGGTGGTTGAGACTGTTGGAGCGACTACTGCCGCGACTTTTTCCTTCACTGCGTGTATCGATCGTTTCTTTGCCTAAGAGTTTGCTGACGTAGTCGTTTGTACCTTTTTCATTACTCCCTAAATAAACAAACGTATCGCAGTTTCCAATCAGTGATTTCCAGCTGGTTTTATATTTTGCTTCGATTTGTGATAAGTCTTGGGTAATGATCGTGGCGGATAGTTTCCGGCTACGCATGGTGGCCAGGCGCTGCTCAAACTGATTAATGCGGCCAATATTGGCAAATTCGTCTAACATCAAGCGAACAGGATACCTTACCCCCTGTTCAAAGTCGTGAATATGGTATAACCGCTGAAACACCTGCTCTAAAAACATAGCGACTAAAAAATTGTACGTCTGATTCGTATCGGACAGTAAGATATAAATAACAGTTTTTTCATTGGCCAGGTCATCAATGGCCATATCATCGTATGCTGTCAGATCAGACACGGCTTGAATATTAAAGGGGCTTAAGCGGACGGACGTGCTAATTAAAATACTTTGTCGCGTTTTGTCTGCACTCTGTTTGAAAATTTGATACTGCCGGTAAGCGAAGTTGTTGGGGTCGGTGGCGTGTGTTTCATTCATTAAAAGATCCAGATCCGTTTCCTGTGTCTCGTCGCTGCTTTGGGCGTATTCGAGTAACCGTAAGACCGTCGAGACGTTTCTGTACTCTTTTTCGTCAACGTAGTAGTGGATATAAGCGATCAAGCTTTGAAGAAGGGCTTTTTCTGACTTTTCCCAAAAGGGGTCGTTTGATTTTTGATCAGGGGCTTGGGTGTTGTGGATCAGGTTGTCGATCAATACCAATATATCTTCGTCATTTTTGATATACGCAAATGGATTGTACTTAAACGATTGGGACATATTATATAGATCAAATACCTTGATTGTGTATCCTGCGTCTTCAAACATATTGCCTGTGTCTCGCAACATTTCCCCTTTGGGATCAGTGATGATGTAACTCGAATGCTGTTGTAGAAGGTTGGGTTTCACTAAAAAGCGTGACTTTCCTGCCCCACTTCCCCCAACAACGAACACGTTGTTGTTTCTTTTTGCTCGGCCTTTATCGAGCGCTAGTTTCGTGTTTTTTGACAACAACAGATTGTCATCCGCTTGTTTATCTACATAGGGCTTCAAGTCTTTGAGGCTCCCCCATTTGGCACTGCCGTATTCTTCACGGTGACGGTAATGTTTAGGATTAATGTATGTGTGTGCGCCATAAATGGCCACAAGAGAAGAAAACAAAGCAAAGACTGTGAGGTCTTCCCTGACGGGTAAAGCGAAGGGCACTTGAATGAATGATCGGATACTATCTTCAACAATTTGAGGCTGGAAGTCATACCCGCGATTGACAAGCATACTGCCACGAATAATTAAGAGAGACAAAACGATATACATACCTATAAAGATAAGTAAACTGACGGTTTTATTCTTAGTCATAGAAACGATTCACCTCATTTTCTTTTCGTTTTAATTTCATCTGCTTTTTTTCTGCGCGATTTTCAAACCATGTAAATAATTTGTCTAAAGTTTTAACGATAAATATTAAGGTTTTGAAAACAAACGGTATAAGCAACGCTGCTGTGATCAATGAACGGTAGTCTTGAATAGCTGTATCTAAAAAGAAAAAAGCTGTGATAACATAAAAGG
>NZ_FNYW01000030.1 GCF_900109085.1 Alkalibacterium gilvum
ACCAACGGTTTCCTAAGACCATTAGATAACAGAATCGAGTCATTCAGCTTATGAGTATATAGTCTCAACACTATGACGGGAAGCATGCTTTTAGTGTAGTTGATCTACAAGGAGTGGAAGCTTCATCCCACTAAGAACCGACTTCCATCTGATTCTATTTTACACAGAAACAGCACGGAATAACCAAGCAGAACCCATGGATAGTATTAAATTGTCAAAGATCAAAAGTTAACTAGATGACTAAAAGTTTTGAAAATTTTCTCCCCCATGGGGGAGAAGCTTCTGAACTACTTAAGAAATTAACAACCAAAGAAGATAAGTACAATTCTTATCTTCAAACTTATTATACGAGAGGAGATTATAATATATGATTGGTGTAATTATTGTAGGACATGGAGAATTTGCTCATGGTCTTCATTCTGTTATTGAGCTTGTCGCTGGTAAACAAGAGAGACTTGAATTGGTTAAATTTTTACAGTCTGATTCGAGTGAAACATTAAAAAATAATTTGAAAGTAGCGATTGAAAAACTAAACACGAAAGAAACGATTATCTTCACAGATATACCAGGAGGAACACCTTACAAAGAATCGGTGTTATTGTCATCGGAACTTGAAAATATCGAAGTAATCTCTGGAACCAATGTTCCAATGTTATTAGAAATATTATTCGATAGAGCTGAAGGAGCAATTGCAGATGTCAAAGAAAGAGCTATAGATACAGGAAAAAAACAGATACTTTCTTTTGAAGTTGAAAGTTCAGAACAAACCAATGATTATGAAGAAGGAATTTAAATTAAATCTCTATCCCCTAAAAGATAAAATTTTAGGGGATTTTTGGTGGTTAAAATCCTTCCCAGTTAACTTTAAGTAAAAAGTTCGCTAGTATTTCGACAACAAGCAATACAAGAGAAAATAAAAAATTAAAGAATATATTAAGAAAGTTTCTTTTCTTTAAGGGAGATTGTTAGAATTATTACTTGAATATCTAAAATTTTTAGAGTAGATTTATTATAGCATAAAAAAAGGAGAGCCATATGTCAGTTAGATTAAAAGACATCGCAAAAATCGCAGGTGTCTCTGTAGGAACCGTTTCTAGAGTAATCAACCAAAAAACTAGTGAAATTGGCGGAGAAACTGTTAAAAGGGTAGAGAAAGTAATTAAAGAAGAAGGTTATGTTCCCAATATACGTGCAAGATCATTAAAAACAAATCGATCAAATATATTAGGTCTATTAATACCAAGTATTAAAAACCCTTTTTTTACTGAAATTGTAAGAGGGGTTGAAGATACGGCGTATGACTTAGGATATTCTGTCATTTTGTGTAATACGTATGATAATTTTGATAAAGAAACTAAGTACTTAAATACTCTGCATGAACTTCGAGTAGATGGAATTATAGTTGCAGGGTCTTATGATCGAAACAAAGAGAAAGAAGAGGCTTATAGTTTTAATGTGCCTCTTATTGCAATAGATAGAGCAGTTTATTATAAAAACATTTCAACTTTTATTACAACCGATAACTATAGCAGCTCTGAAAAAATAGCTGAAATCCTGTTTGAAAATGGTTATCGCTCTTTTTTTTACCTGGGCGGCCCAAAAACAAATTCTGTTGCAAAAAAACGATATAAGGGTACTAAGGCTGGTCTAAAGAAAAAAGAAATTTCAAAGTTCAAGGAAGTATTTGGCAATTTTTCAATTGAAGACGGGTATACGTTGATCCATAAGGAAAAAAACATAAAAGATTATGATGTGATTATCTCTGGAAATGATTTGTTAGCAATGGGGGCCATTCAAGCTTTAAGAGAAAAAAACATTGACATACCAAATGAAATTAGCGTTTTTGGATTTGACGATATGGAGATTTTTTCAGAAATCACACCAAAATTATCAACTGTTAAACAGCCTAGTTATCTTATGGGTGTAAATTCGGTAAAGATGATAGATAAGACTCTTAATGGGCAAAGGGTTAAAGAAAAATATGAGCTTCCTCAAAAACTATTGTTTAGGGATACTACTAAAGTGAAATTAAATGAATAAACTGATGTTAGATTTTTTAGAAATCCAAGACTCTGTAATAAATATATATATTATTTTAAGCAAATCAACTAAAAAAGCAGAGATTCTGTAAGCGATGAATAGCTAGGTACCTGTGAGTCCTAGCGGCCTCCTGTTAAACTTGAGATATCTTAAGTACACAGGAGGTTTTTAATTTGGAAAAAAATAAACAGGCTATCGTACCAGTGACATTACAGAACGACCACACTCATCGTCGAACCGTTTCGAAGCCCTTACCACAGAAATTAGTGGCCCACCTAAAAAATAGTCAGACAGAGTTACTTGTATATGAAGGAATCAAACCTTCGATGTTAAGAGTTCTCCTATCGGAGATGTCTACCCATGAAGCTCGTTGATTTTACACAAGTAGAGAATATTTTTATTGTCTGCGGGAAGACGGATATGCGTAGACAGATTGATGGGTTAGCCGCCACCATCACTGAGGAATATGATATGGACGTTTATAACGATGCTCTCTTTCTCTTCTGTGGTGGAAATAAAGATCGGTTCAAAGCTCTTTATTGGGAAGGCGACGGCTTCCTGCTCTTATATAAACGTCTAGAGAATGGTAAATTGAATTGGCCGCGTAATCAGAATGAGGTTCAAAAATTATCGACACAACAGTTACGATGGCTCTTAGAAGGGTTATCAATTAACCAAAAAGTTACTGTTAAACCTGCGGTTAAAGGGAGTATAGCCTAAGAAACGAGAGAGAAATTGATGAAAAATTCAATGACTCTCTCGTTTTCTTTTCCTCATTATAGTAAAATTTAGGTACTATTTATGTGAGGAGAAGCAACCAACATGTCTATCAAGAGCGAGAAACAGTTTGAAGTGATCATTGAAAAATTAGATCAGCTTTTAGAAGAAAACAAACAACTGAAGACCATTATCGCTCAAAAAGATGATGAACTCTCTTTGCTGAAAGAACAAAATGAATTCCTTATCCAAAAACTTTACGGCCCAAAGAGGGAAACTTTGAAGAACAATCCTAATCAGGGCAACCTTTTCAATGATCACCTTTTTAGCGAACCAGAGCAGACTGGTGATCAAAGCGACGAAGATGAAGTCATTATTACAACAGAACGTCGCCGCAAGAAACGTAAGGGATTAAAAAATCAGCAGTTGTCGTCTCTTCCTGCTGTTGACTATATTCACGAAATCGAATCTTGTACGTGTCCAACATGCAAAGAAGCTATGAAAGAAATCAGCACGCAACTCATCCGCCAGGAAGTGAAATTTATCCCGGCTAGAGTTGAAAACCACAGACATTTTCAGAAGACCTATGCCTGCGCGAACTGCGAAAAAAATGGGACACGTACACCTTTTGCGAAAGCTGAAATCCCCAGACTTCCTTTAAATAATACAGCCGCTTCTGCGTCACTGATAGCGGAAACCATGTATCAAAAGTTCGAACAAAAAGTACCCGCCTATAGACAAGAGGCTTATTGGGATCTACTCGGCTATCCGATACCTCGCCATACCATTGCGAATTGGCACATTAAAACGTCCCAGTATTATTTCGAAGCACTGGTGGCTGTAATGCGACAAGAACTGTTGAACCAGAAGGTTCTACACGCCGACGAAACAACATTCAAAGTACTGAATGACAAAGACAGACAAAAGTCCTATATGTGGTTATTCAGTACCGGCAAATATAGCGAACGTGCCATACATATCTTTAAGCTCGGTCCATCACGCGGTGGCTCTGTCCCTAGAGATTTCTTAGAGGAGTACACTGGCTATCTACATAGTGATGGATTCTCCGGGTACAACAATCTTCCAGGGATGACGATGATTGCCTGTCTGGCGCATATCAGACGGAAGTTCTATGACGCACGTCCAAAGAACTATTCCAGTAAGAGTGTCGCTCATAAGGGAGTCACACTGTGTAACGAGTTATTTGCGTTGGATAAGTCCCTCAAGGACTTAACTGTTAGCGAACGGTATGATCAGCGCCTAGTACTAGTGAAGCCGAAGCTTGAGGCATTTTTTGACTGGTGTGAATCCCTGACTGCGCATGGGAAACTTGGCACAGCAATCAATTATGCGCTGAATCAGAAAGAGCGGATGATGAACGTTCTGAAGGACGGCCGTCTCGTGCTATCCAACAATCTAGCCGAACGCGGCATCAAGTCACTTGTTATGGGCAGAAAGAACTGGTTGTTCTCGAAATCATTTGAGGGAGCACATGCCGTCGCGACTATTTTGAGTCTCGTTGAGACGGCCAAATCCAACGGATTACATCCGCGAAAATATCTGGACTACCTCTTAACTTACCTTCCAAATCGACAAAATACACCTTTGGAGGCTTATTTGCCATGGAATCCAAAGGTGCAGATGGAATGTCGCTAGACATTCAGTAAATTATACTCTTCGGACATTTCTTATTATAGAGGTGTCCGATTTTTATTTGTAGGTACTCAGCTATTCATCGCTTACGAGATTCTACTAGTAAAGAATCTCTGCTTTTTTTATATTCATTCGACGTAAGAATTTCATATATGATAGAAAAATTTATAATTAATTTTTCAAAACTACTTTACATATTACAAATAGCCAATTCGCTAAAAGGATATTATTCAGATTTATACGGTAAGACAACCTTTTTTAGCTCCATAACAACTGTTGTAGCTAAAGCTAAACCGGCAGCTATTGCCCATTCTGTTAAACCAAATGCTGCGGGTATTGAAAAAATACCTCTTACAGCTGGTACTAATGTAATACCATACAAAGTCATACAGGCAGCAAAAGCCAAGATAACAAATTTATTACTAAAGAAACCGGCACTAATACTTGTTTCCACATTTGAACGCGCTGGGAAAACTTGAAGCGTACGCGAGAGAATAAGTGTCGTAAAGGCCATCGCAATACCCATCTCTGTAGAGGTTTGTAAGCCTATATACTGAGAAATAATAACCGCAATAGCGATTAAAACACCACGGAAAGCAACAATCTTAAATGTGTTACCAGAAAAGATCGATTCATCAGGATCTCTAGGCTTTTCCTCCATTACATTAGGTTCTGCAGGCTCAAGGCCTAAAGCGATTGCCGGCATTGAGTCGTTAACGAGATTAATGAATAGAAGTTGAAGGGCAGTAAAAGGGTTCACCCAATTGACTAACAATGCAAAGATTATTGCCGAGACGGCTCCTAAGTTTCCTGAGAATAAATAGGCGATCGATTTCTTAATATTGCTGTAAATCGTACGACCCACAGATATCGCACGTACAATTGATACAAAGTTGTCATCTGTTAAAATCATGGCCGAGGCATCTTTAGCCACGTCAGTCCCACTACCCATAGCAATGCCTATATCTGCTTGTTTAAGAGCAGGGGCATCATTAACGCCATCGCCAGTCATTGCAGTGATCTGGTTATAATTTTGCCAGGCTGTAACGATTCTAATTTTATTTTCAGGAGTTACGCGAGCGTAAACGGAAATGTCTTCCAATTGATCCATTAGCTCTTCTTCCGATAATGCATCTAGTTCTTGTCCGGTATAAGCTAAATCGCCTTCTTTGAAAATGTTTAAATCACGACCAATAGCTCGTGCAGTTGTTTTGTGATCGCCGGTAATCATTACTGTTTTGACACCCGCATTAGCGGCATCTTCTACAGCATGATAGACAGCTTCACGAGGCGGGTCAATCATAGCTAATAAACCAATGAAAATCAGGTCATTCTCATCTTCGATACTAACATCTGTTGAGTCGATGGGTTTGTAAGCAAAAGCTAAGACACGCATAGCTTGATCAGAGAAGGCTTCGTTTTTCTGTTTCAACTCTTCTAGACGCTCTTCCGTGAGATCAACAATTTCACCATTCATTTTAACTCTATTACATAATTTGAATAAAACATCTGGACCGCCTTTGGTCAGTAAACGTTTTTCTCCATCAATTTCATGGACAGTGGACATACGTTTACGACTTGAGTCAAAGGGGAGTTCAGCAAGCCTTGGGTAGTCTTTTCTCACTGAGTCATACGGCAAGTTTTGCTTGTTGCTGTAAGCTATAAGCGCAACTTCTGTAGGATCTCCGTTTGATTCACCTTTTTCGTTAATCGTTGAATCATTGGTAAGAGCAGCAATTTGCATTAATATTTTTTCTGATTCAGACCAAGAATGACTGTCGCCAGAAAAGAGATTCGATTCACCATTTGGAATATAATCATCAACAACCGTCATTTTATTTTGAGTCAATGTTCCTGTTTTATCTGTACAAATAACACTGGTCGATCCAAGTGTTTCCACAGCAGGTAATTGCCTAATAATAGCATGTTGCTTAGCCATTTTATTTGTACCAACGGACAGCACAATGGTTACAATAGACTGGAGTGCTTCAGGAATAGCCGCAACAGCAACCGCAACAGCGAACATAAAGGCATTTAGCAGTGGAACAGTGACATCTTCCATACCCCCTAAGAAAATTCGGGCAGCTTGGATACCAAAAATAAGAACAGATAAGAGAAGGATAGCGATACCCAGTTTTTTACTGAATTGTGCTAGCTTTCTTTGTAAAGGTGTTTGCTTTGCAGAAGCGTTTTGAACGAGTTCTGCAACTTTACCCATTTCAGTCTTTTCACCTGTTGATGTAACAACCATGACACCACGTCCGGCGGTAACCATTGTACTGCTATAAACCATGTTTACACGGTCACCCAGTGGTGTTTCGCCGTCTAAGGGGCCAACAGATTTATCAGAAGGCAAGGATTCCCCGGTCAATGCTCCTTCTTCTACTTGAAGAGATTCCGCTTCTATAAGCCGACCATCAGCAGGAATATTGTCGCCTGACTCCAGGATAACAATATCACCAACAGCTAAATTTTTCGATGCAATTTCTTTCTGCTGTCCATCGCGATAGACATCAGCAGTGGGGGCGGACATTTTTTCTAAAGATTCTAGAGAATCCTCCGCTTTTTTCGTCTGCACAACACTCAATATGGCATTCAAAATCAATACTACAAAAATTATGAGTGATTCGATCCATTCTCCAATAGCAACTTGAACGATGGCTACAATGAGTAAAACAATAACCATAGGATCTTTGAAAGATTCGATGAATAAAGAAAAAATGGAACGTTTCTCTTTTCGACTAATTTCATTGTATCCATGTTCTTCAAGACGCTTTCCAGCTTCAGCCTGGCTCAGACCTTCTCTGGAAGAGTCTACAGACTTTAGTACTTTATCTTTTGTCTCTTGATAATAATTCATTACTCTATCCTCTCTATTTTACGGGGAGTAAGAAAAAAAGACGCATACGGAAAAAGTGATGACTGTCCCGTATGCGTCTCACTATTTAATGCAGCACCAGCAGATTATCAATCTACGAATGGTGGCACTGCAACAAGTTCAATCTGCAAGTTACTCCCGCATATATATTATTTAAATGTCAATTTAATTATAGATAATCGAGAGATGAAAAGCAAGTTACAAGTATTTAAGTTTGAGTGAGCTTCTATTAAAAATCGATTGAAACAGAAACGTAACCTCGTGTCTATTAAGTGACAATTAACCTGAAATTATACACAATTAATTCTAATAGTGTTAAACTAATACTGATTATTTATAATGGTATAATGACAATTAAAGAATTAAACTGAGAGGAACCACTGAATCCATGAATATAAAAGACTTATTAAATGAATTTTCTGAAGCTAACATAAAAATAGATGAACCTTTATCTAAATATACCTACACGAAAACTGGAGGACCAGCGGATGCGCTGATTTTTCCTAAAAGTAAAGAAGAGGTTCAAGCCTTAATGCAATGGCTTAATGCAAATAATTGGCCCGTGACAATATTAGGAAATGCCAGCAATCTAATTGTTAAAGACGGAGGAATTCGTGGGGCGACAATTATATTGACGGATATGAATAAAATTACTATTGAGAACAAGACTATACGTGTACTCACAGGAGCACCTTTGATTGAAGTGAGTAAGCGTGCGTATGATGCAGAACTCACAGGGCTTGAATTTGCTTGCGGGATACCTGGTAGCGTTGGAGGCGCCATCTATATGAATGCCGGTGCTTATGGCGGGGAAGTGAGAGAGGTAATCAAAAAAGTTACCTTATTAACTCGAAAAGGTGTTATAAAAGAAATGGCCAACGAGGACATGGATTTTGACTATAGACATAGTATTTTACAGGAGTCAGATGATATTGCATTAGAAGTTGTTTTTGAATTGAAGGACGGAAATCCAGAAAAAATCAAAGAGAAAATGGATGAACTGACATACTTGCGAACATCCAAACAACCCTTGGAGTATCCTTCATGTGGATCTGTGTTTAAACGTCCGACAGGGTATTTCACAGGAAAACTTATTCAAGATGCTGGTTTGCAGGGGTATATATTGGGCGGTGCGCAAGTCTCGAAAAAACATGCAGGCTTTATTGTAAATATTGATAATGCGACAGCTTCAGATTACATTGAACTAATCGCGCATATAAAAGAAATAATTCTAGAAAAAGATGGCGTTACACTGGAAACGGAAGTTAAGATTATTGGTAATGATGTGACCCGAGAAAAAAAAGGAAGCAGCGCGCTGCTAAATAAAGCAAAAACATCCTTTAAATCGAAATTAAATCAAGCGTCTCTAGCAGATGAAACACTAAATTAAGAAAAAACGACCTTCTCTATATTTTTGAAGGTCGTTTTTCTATTATTCAATTAATAAACGGTGATGTTCATGTTATATTTAATCTATCACTATAGAGACGGAGGCTTAAACTATGAAAATTGGCGTTATAGGCTTAGGCGGTATAGCAAAAAAAGCTTACTTACCTATATATACAACATATTTCGAAGAACATGAGTGGTATTTCTCTACCCGTAAAAAAAGTGTACTAAAAGATTTAGGTAAAAAATATGGCGTGCCAGAGGAACAGCAATTTACACAATGGCATGATTTGTTGGATGTCGTGGATGCTGTCTTTATTCACGCGCCTACCAGTGTCCACGAAGATATTTGTCGGACCTTTTTAGAAAAAGGTATTCCTGTATTTATGGACAAACCCTTAGCTGAACACAATGAAAAAACATTAGCTTTATTGAGGGATGCAGAAAAATATGGGACGTTTTTAATGACAGGATTTAATAGACGGTTTGCGCCCATGGTCCATGAAATGAAAGCAGAGTTTGATATTAACCATCTTATTTTACAAAAAAACCAAGTTGATAATACAAACTTTGAGATAAGGTATCGTATGTATGACATGATGATCCATCCACTTGATACAGCGCTTCACCTAATGGAGGAACCAGCTGAAATTGTGAATTCAGAAATTGTTGTTGAAGAAGAAAAATTCAAACGCGCGTGGGTTCTTTTAAAGAATAACAAGGCTACAGCTTATGTTTCAATAAACAACGAATCTGGTACTAAACTTGAAAAGTATGAAATACAGAGTCCCGCTAAGACAATTACACTGGAAAATTTAACAGATAAAGCTACGTTCACAAAGCAAGGCGTAAGTCACGAAAAAGCAGAAGATTGGGTGCCTACTTTGGAAAAACGAGGCTTTGCTCCGATGGTAAATGCATTCATAGAAGCAGTTGAAACGAATGGAGAAAATCCTGTCTCTCATGAAAGTGCACGTTTAACTCATGACATATGTGAAGCGATTATAAAAAAATATGAGAGCAACACAATGAATAAATAACTCTATGGCTTATTGAAATGATTGAGCATAAAAACAAAGCTATATTTAGAATCTTACTTTGATATTAACTATGCTATAATTAACTTAACACTTTCAGTAGAGGAGCTTTTTTGATGAATTTAAAAGAAATGGTAGGGAATAAAGCAGCGGAGTTTGTGCAAGATGGAACGGTTGTAGGACTAGGAACGGGGTCTACTGCTTATTACATGATTGAAGCAGTTGGTAAGCGTATAAATGAAGAGGGATTATCTATAACGGGAGTTACGACGTCAAATAGAACAGCCGATCATGCAAAAAAAGTAGGTATTCCATTGAAGAATATCAATGATGTAGAAAAAATTGATATCACAATAGATGGTGCTGATGAAATTTCTGATGATTATCAAGGAACAAAAGGTGGAGGTGGAGCCCATTTATTTGAAAAAATGGTAGCGACACACTCTGATGAAGTGATTTGGATAGTGGATGATAGTAAGCTGGTTCATAAACTTGGAGCTTTTCCACTACCAATTGAAGTTGTCACATTTGGTTGTCAGCAAGTGTTTCGTTTGTTTGAAGAGAAAAATATGAAACCTAGTTTTAGAAAAGATGATAAAGGTGACATGTACTTGACTGATTCCGGGAACTACATTATTGATTTGCACTTGGAAGAAATAAATAAACCACATGAACTTGCAACGTGGTTGAATGCTCTAACAGGAGTTGTAGAGCATGGTTTATTCTTAGATTGTGTTACAAAGGTTATTGTGGGTACAGAAGCTGGCCCCGAAGTGAAAAATGTTGAACGGTAATTAAAAATGTATCTAAATAAAAAAGACTGTTGTTATCCAGAATCACACGATTACTAGATAATAACAGTCTTTTTATATTATTTAAAATCAATTTATTTTTTCTTTAATTGCTCTAGCATATCTGCTGTCATATTCTTTAAATCATATTTTGGTGAAAATCCCCATTCTTCTCTAGCGGCAGAGGTGTCTATAGCGTTTGGCCAGGACTCTGCAATTTTTTGTCTAACAGGATCAACCTCATATGTTAGTTCAAAGTCCGGTATGTGCTGTTTAATTGCTTGAGCGACATCTTCTGGAGCTATGCTCATTGCACTGACATTGTAGGCATTACGATGGTTTAAACTGTCAGCAGGAGCCTCCATTAATTTTATAATCAAAGCGATGGCATCGGGCATATACATCATATCCATATAGGTCCCTTCAGCAATAAATGAGGTATATGCTGCATTTTTGATTGCTTCGTAATAAATATCTACAGCATAATCTGTCGTTCCACCTCCGGGTAACGTTGCGTGTGAGATAAGACCGGGGAAGCGAACACTGCGCGTATCTACACCAAACTTTTGATGGTAATAATCACTTAGTAATTCACCACTTACTTTTGTAACGCCATACATTGTTGATGGACGTTGAACAGTAACTTGGGGGGTCTGGTTTTTTGGTGTTTCAGGGCCAAAAGCACCAATAGAACTTGGAGTGAAGAACTTAAGATTATGTTCTCTAGAGACCTCTAGTGCATTAAGTAAGCCCCCCATATTCAAATCCCAGGCGAGTTTTGGCTTGGCTTCTGCAACAGCAGATAATAAAGCAGCCAAATGAATAAAGGTATCTACATCATATTTTTCCACTAGATTATTCATACGGATTGCATCAGTAGCGTCTAATTGTTCAAAGATTCCTTCTGAAACGATGCGCGAATTTTCTGGTTTCTTGATATCGGTCGCGACAACATTATCGTTACCGTATTTTTCTCTTAATTTTAATGTGAGCTCTGATCCAATCTGACCCAAAGCGCCTGTAATCAATATTTTTTTCAAAAAACCCCTCCGACATTTATCTATTTAAAAAGAGAATAAAGAGAGTGAACCGTCTTGTTCACTTCTCTTTCAACCTCTAGTCCTTTAGCTTATTACGTTTAATTCTTTACCGACTTTTTCATAAATAGCGAGAACTTGATCCAGCATTTCTTTTGTATGTGCCGCACTTGGCATATTTCTTACACGTCCAGTATCTCTTGGAACGGTTGGGAAGACGATAGATTTAGCATATACGCCTTCTTCAGTTAGACGTTTTGAGAAGGTTTGTGTTAACTTCTCATCACCAAGAATACATGGAGTGATTGGTGTTTCTGACTTACCGATATCAAATCCGAGATTTTTAAGCCCATCTTTTAGGTAACGTCCGTTTTCCCATAAACTATCGTGCTCTTCAGTAGAGTTTGTCATAATATCTATAGCTTCCATACATGCAGCTGAAGCACCTGGTGTAAGTGACGTTGAAAATAGGAATGGGCGTGCACGAACTTTAAGCCAATCTATCAAGTTCTGAGTTCCAGCTACGTAACCTCCAACAACACCGACAGCTTTAGATAATGTACCCATTTGGAAGTCGATTTTGTCCTGTAGACCGAAATGTTTAACCGTTCCGGCACCTTTACCCATAACGCCTGAGCCATGTGCATCATCCACGTAAGTGATCAAGTCAAATTCTTCAGCAATTTCAACGATACCTGGTAGATTTGCGACGTCACCGTCCATTGAGAATACACCATCAGTGATATACATGATTTTTTCATATTGACCACTTTCAACCGCATCTTTAGCTTTTTCACGTAAATCATCCATATCTTGATGTTTTACACGAATAACTTTAGCTCCAGATAAACGACAGCCATCAATGATTGAGGCGTGATTTAACTCATCCGATAGAATGGCATCATTTTTGTTCATGACAGCTGAGATAGCTCCCATGTTACAGTTGAAACCGGATTGGAAAGCTACGGCTGCTTCTGTACCTTTGAATTCGGCAATTTTTTGTTCAAGCTCTTCATGAATCGCTTGAGTACCGTTAATTGTTCGTACAGCACCTGCACCAACACCGTATATGTCCGTTGCTTCATTTGCCTTTACTTTTAAGCGCTCGTCATTAGCAAAGCCGAGATAATTATTAGAGGACATATTGATTAATTCTTGTCCTTCGATAGTAATTTTAGCTCCATTTGGCCCTTCAAGGACATCTATTTCGTTGTACAATCCTTTATCCTTTAAATCCTGTAGGTTTTTTTCTAAAAAAGTATCCAATCGTTGACTAGTCATGAAATCTCTCCCTATTAAGAATATTTTATCATCCTATATGATTTTACCACTTTTTTGTATAATCATATAGTAATGACAAAGATTATTTGAATATTCTTATCATTAGTTGTTCACCTCCCCTTCTACTTTCGCTATTATATGGTACAATGTGGTGTGTAAGTAAATAATTAGGAGTGATAGAATTATGCGAATGATTGATTTAATCGAAAAAAAGCAGCACAACGAAAGCTTGACTGAAAGTGAGATCAAATGGATGATCGAACACTATACGTCCGATGATATCCCTGATTATCAGATGAGTGCTATGGCAATGGCTATTTACTTTAAAGGAATGAATAACGAAGAACGCAGTGCTTTAACGATGGCTATGGTAGAATCCGGCGATCAAATTGACTTATCACCTATCGAAGGCGTAAAAGTAGATAAACACTCAACTGGTGGCGTAGGGGATACAACGACACTCGTATTAGCTCCTTTAGTAGCAAGTGTAGGTATACCTGTTGCTAAAATGAGTGGCCGAGGACTAGGACATACCGGTGGTACAATTGATAAATTGGAAGCGGTACCTGGATTCGATGTTGAAGTGACACAAGAAAAATTTGTTGAGCTAGTAAATAAAAATAAAGTAGCCGTTGTGGGTCAATCAGGTAACTTGACACCTGCGGATAAAAAGATGTATGCGCTCAGAGATGTAACTGGGACTGTGGAATCTATCCCTCTAATTGCTAGTTCGATTATGAGTAAGAAGATAGCTGCAGGAGCAGACGCTATTGTTTTGGACGTTAAAACAGGTGCGGGTGCATTCATGAAGAATGTGGATCAAGCGAAAGAATTAGCTGAAACGATGGTAAATATTGGAGAAGCTGTAGGTAGAAATACAATGGCAGTCATTTCTGATATGAGTCAACCCTTAGGCAATGCAATAGGAAATGGTTTGGAAGTTAAAGAAGCCATCGATACCCTAAAAGGTCATGGTCCAAAAGACTTAACTGAACTCTGTTTGGTATTAGGCAGTCAAATGGCTTATTTAGGTGGTGTAGGCTCATCTCTAGATGAAGCACGAGCTAAACTTGAAGAAAATCTACACAACGGAAAAGCCTTAGATGTGTTTAGAACATTTATCGATGCACAAGGTGGGGATGCTTCAGTGGCAGATAACCCTGATTCAGTACTACCAAAGGCAAAATATACACAAGAAGTAAAAGCAGAAGAATCTGGTAAAGTAAGTGAAATTGTTGCTGATCAAATTGGGATTTCTGCAATGATGCTTGGTGCTGGACGTGAAACAAAAGAAAGTGAACTTGATTTAGCGGCTGGCTTGTATATTCACAAAAAAATTGGTGACGTTGTGGAAAAAGGCGAAACGATTGTAACCTTATATTCCAACAAAGAAATCAAAGAAGAAGTTTCTGAAAAAATTATAAAAAATATCAAGATTTCAGATGAAGCAACAGAGCCAACGCTTATTCACGAAATCATACAGTAATATTAGACCTTTAAAGGGACGCATCGCGCTTTTTCAAGCGCGATGCGCCCCTTTTTTGATAATTTTAATAAGGATAAATCTGGCTTATGAAAAATTAGTTTAGGTAATCATCTGAAATTTAATTTAACCGGGTGGTATCTCAACTAAAAAGTCAGAAGGAAGTAATAGGAGATACTAGTATGTCATGATTTACCTCGATTCTTACTATCTCTTTATTATTATACTAACCCTTTCAATTGAAAAAAATAGATTGAGTGGTACCATCATAATAGGACTTCAAAAGTATGCAAACCAATTATTTTAAAAGATACTCAGGATAAAGAGCCAAAATGTAAACCACTTAAATAATAAAAATAAGTTTAATTATCTACATAAAATGAGTGAAGATGAGGAGGTATTAAATATGTTTGATCATGACAATCAGGAGTCAACGAGCAAAAGTAGTGGGCAGAAAGATAAAGAAAAGTCGGGCAATCACGCAAAGAGGAATATAGGAATCGTATTTATAATTAATTTAATTTTTTCAGTTGTTGAATTTGTTTTTGGGGTCATTTTTAATAGTGTTGCGATTATGTCAGATGCAGTACATGATTTAGGTGATGCAGTGTCATCAGGATTTGCCTGGTTTTTCCAAAAATATTCTGAAAAAGAAAGAAACGACACATACACATTTGGATATAGCCGGTTTTCTCTACTAGGCGCATTAGTGACAGCGACAGTTTTACTTGGTGGCTCCTTATTTATTATTTACAGGAGTATACCGAGACTCATTAATCCAGAACCTGTTGATGTCACAGGGATGATGTGGCTTTCTATTGCAGCGATTATGTTAAATGGTTTTGCAACAATCATTTTAAGTAGGGGAAGTTCTAAAAATGAAAAAGTATTAAGCTTGCATATGCTGGAAGATGTGCTTGGATGGGTAGGGGTCTTGGTTGTCAGTATAGCAATGCGATACACTGACTGGTATCGTTTGGATCCTATGTTATCCATAGTTATTTCTGGCTATATATTCTATTTAACTGTTCCACAGTTTTTAAGTACGATGAAAATATTACTGGATAGAGCACCAGAAAACACAAATGTAAAGGAAATCATTGATAAAATAAAAGGAATCTCAGGAGTACAAGAAATATCAGATTTTCATATATGGTCTATTGATGGACAAGAAAATGCCCTTGTCGCAACGGTTCTTATAGAAGCGGATAGTAGTCACGACAGACAAAATATAAAAGATAAAATAAGAGAGATTGCAGCTGAAAATAATGTCAATAAACATGTAACTATCGAAATGACAACGGATTTGGAAGAGTTTAAGAATAAAAAGGTAACTCAAAAGGATATGCAAACTGATCCAGTTAAAGAATAACAAGTTTATGAAAGGATAAGATATATGATTTTTAAGACAAGTGATGTACCTCATATATTAGAGGTAGAAATTGATGGAGAAATAACCGAAGATGAGATGGGAGAACTCGAAGAAAGATTTAATCAAAAAAAGAATAAGCATGGCAAAAATAATAAATTAAATCTTTTAGTTGAAGTCACACACATAAATTATACGTTAGAAGGCCTTATTAAAGAAATAGGATTCGATAAAAAACACTTAGATGATATGGAAAAAATAGCTGTCGTTAGTAATGACAAATGGGTAAAATACGCAGAGAAAATTAATCAATATTTACCCAATGTTGCTATTGATTTTTTTGATACCAGTGAAAAAGAGAAAGCAATGACATGGCTTAGTTAAGTATAAACGCATAAAAACATTTTAACGATGTATAGGTTTTAGAAAAAGGGACGTCTATATAATCGCCCTTTTTTATTTTAGCAAAATTAGATATACTGTTAGAAGGCTTCACTAAACTATTTCTAAAGGAGGATAATATGGGGAACAAAACAATAGTAAAGGGTTTAAAAGCAAGTTTTCCAATTATGGCGAGTTATATTGCACTAGGACTGGCTTGTGGGATTGTTCTATTTGATGCTGGTTTTAGTGTTTTCTCTATATTTCTTATGAGTCTTCTAGTCTATGCAGGAGCAGCACAATTTCTGGCAGGTAGTATGGTTGTTTTAGGTGCGGCCGTTCCCTCTATTATTTTGATGGTCTTTTTTTTGAACTTAAGACATATTCTAATGGGAGCAAGTATATCAAAATATGTGAAGAATAAATCCGTTGGTTTTTTAGCTGTCTTTGGTCATACTTTGTCTGATGAATCATTTGGCATCAATTATTCAAACTTTCAAAAACAGGATTGGACTGCAGATGATGCCATCGTTGCGAATATATTTAACTATTTAGTTTGGGCTATAAGTACAGCTGTAGGAGGGATTATTGGGAGTCATTTCAGTATAAATACGCAAATTATGAGCTATGCATTGATTGCTATGTTTATATGTATGATGGTGATGCAATTTGTCTCGAAAATTTATATCATAACTGCAATAATTTCCATCGTCTTATCTGTTTTACTTACAATAATATTAAAGCATAATATTGCCTTGGTCATAGCTACGGTTTTAGCCTCGATGATTGGCTATTATATAGAGAGAAAATTAGAGCAAAGAGGAGCGGGATCACGTGACTAGTCAAGCACTTATTTTGATAATAGGAATGTCTATAGTAACCTTTTTACCACGGTTTTTACCCATTCTCTTTTTAAGTAAAAAAGAAATATCCCCGTCTCTTAGTCGCTGGATGTCTTACATACCGGTTTCAGTTTTTGCAGCATTAGTTGCATCAGATGTATTTTTTGTGGATGGAGCGTTCGCAATGCAACCTCTCCAAAATGTTAAACTGCTTCCTTCTATATTTGTGATAATTGTCGCACTTAAAACGAAGAGCTTACTCTGGTCTATGATAACAGGTATTATTTCTATAACCCTTCTTTCCGCGATTTTATAAAAAAAACACTAACCGGCAGATTATTCTGCCGGTTAGTGTTTTTTTACCAGTGAAAAACTTTATCTATGTTTAGATCGAAAGGCATAGTGACGCTTATTGATATCTCTGTTGTCACACCATTCTGATGAATCACCCGTAATCATTAGGTCAGTATGTTTCAAATCTTCAATTTTTTTCGCACCAAGGAGAGTCATAATGCGCTTTATTTCTTCTTTCCAGCTTGTAAGAGACACAATAGTTTCATCAACATCATCTAAGGCCATATGCATAATCTGACTAGACAAGCCGCTGATAGATGCTCCAAGAGCAGAAGCCTTAACGATTTCCATCGGACGTCTTATCCCACCTGAAGCGATAATAGATGCCCTGGTTTTGCTTTCTTGAGCTTCCAGTAGGGAGACAACTGTGGACTGTCCCCAAGCTTCAAAATCATCCAATTTGAAATCTTTTCGACGATAATTCTCTATTTGAGCAAAGTTGGTTCCACCTTTTCCGCTGACATCAATCAAAGTGACACCTATAGAGTCCAGTAAGTCAATTGTTTCTCTGGACATACCAAAACCGACTTCTTTCACTATGACAGGTATTTTGAGACCTTCTACGATAGAGCGTACATTTTCAATCCATTGCGAAAACTCACGATCTCCCTCTGGCATAACAATTTCCTGTGGGGCATTTAAGTGTATTTGAAGCGCATCAGCATTGAGTAAATCAACCGCACGTTTAGCATTTTCAAGGCCGTGACCGGCGCCCAGATTAGCAAAAATCAACCCATTTGGATTGGTTTTGCGTACGATTTGGAAGGATTCGGATTGAGCGGGGTCTTTAAGTGCTGCGCTGACTGAGCCAGTGGCTATTGCTAGATCTGTTTCTCTTGCAATTATAGCCAATTTTTCATTGACTTTACCTGTCCATTTACTGCCTCCAGACATTGCATTGATAAAGAAAGGGGAAGTAAAGTGGAGATTCCCTAATGTACTTGCAAGTGAAACATCTCTTACATCACATTCTGGTAAGGAATGATGAATAAATGAGATATCTTTAAAGGAGGTATCGCCCTCGGGATAAAATTTTTCTGATAATGAGACATGTTCATTTTTTCGATTGTTATTTTTCGACATAAAAAACACTCCAGATTTTGTTAATTATATTTATCATACATGTTAAGAGATAGGGGTTCAATAGAGTTAGCTCGCCAGTCTTTGTAGATACCCTCTTTCTGAAATCTAGTGTCTACAAAAGCAATTCCACAATCACCACCACCTGCTCCAGATGATTTTGCTACGGCGCCGTGTTTTTTTGCTATTTGGTTGAGTGCAGTGAGTTTGGGTGTTTCTAAAATGAAATTATTTGAACGGCTCATTTGTAGTAAAAGAAGCCTATTGTTATTAATTGCCTTTTTAATTTCTTTATTACTATCTGACTGGATACCTTTAATTAAATGCGACACACAGGTCGTACTATCTTTTAAAAAACGGTCGTAGCTAATGATATCTTTGTCTCCTTCAAGTGAGGTCACAAAAGAATCAGTTGAAGCGGGGTGTCCTGTCCAGCCAACAAGTAGTTCCACAGATTTTGGTGCTTTTATACTTTCTATTTTAAGTTTGGGCCATGCCTCATCTATAAGTGAGGAAAGGCCCATTCTATTCCATTGATGTTTGACCCATTCTCTATCGGGACTACTGTATGCAAGCCAACCTGTATACACAGCTGCTGCTAAATCTCCTAGTGAACCTTTTTTATTTAAAGAAACATGCACGATGGCTGCGAGTTTGAATAATTTTTCGTTATCACTATCTAAGTTTACAGATTTTAAGAGGGCATGTATCGTAGCAACTGTAACGGCGCCACTTGAACCTAGGCCGTATTTTATACCATCAACACTATCCAAATCACTTTTTATATAAATATCATAGTATGGTAAAAGAATATTGTGTTCTTTTAAAAAGTGTTCAGTCAATTCAAGTGTTTTCAATATAATGTCAGCTTTTTTATTCGGTGCTTCAAGAATTATCTGTTGATTTTGGCGTTTCCAGATCAGCGTATTTTCTGATATAGAAGATGAAAAAATCTTTCCAAAATATTCTTTGGAAGGTGAGAGAGAGACGGAAATAAAACGATCAACAGCAATAATTACGGCAGGATGACCAGGAGTGACTACCGCATATTCACCTGCAATATATAATTTTCCGGGAGCTTTTGCTTTTGCATGCTTCATTTAATCACCTTTCTATTTTAAAAGATCAGGCTTTTCAATTTTTTGAAGGCCAGGACCCGGTTTAGCTGAAATAAGTTGTGACTCAGTGAAATCATTGAGTAAATGTGCCTTTATTTCTTCTAACTCAGATTGCTTGCAAATAATTTTTACATTGGGACCAGCATCCATAGTGAAATGAGCAGAATAACCTTGTTTGCGCAACTTTCTTACGGCATCCATTGCACGCATACTTTCGGGCGACCAGTACGTGAATGGAGGGGTTGCCCCGAGTGTCGTTGCATGCATTTTCAACGCATTACGTTCAGCGATTTCGCCAACTTTATGGCTATCTTGTTTCGCGATGGCTTCTTTCATCGCACTTAAATCCTGCCCTAAAGAATCAAGCCACCCTTGATAAAAAGGGGACGTTTTAACAGTCCGTGACATACCGTCTCGACTTGATACATCCTTTTGCTTGTCATTTACGATAATGAAAAGCATACCGATATCCCAATTCGCTTCGTCTACGGGAACAGCAAAAGATGTTTCATGACTATGACCTTTCTGCCATTCAGCAAAACCGCCATAAATACTTCGGCAAGCTGAACCTGAACCTCTTCGAGCGAGCGTAGAGAGTTCTTTTTGAGAAAGATTTAAACCGGCCGCTAAACTAGCAGAACCAGCTAGAGCGGCTAATCCTGAAGCAGAAGAAGCAAGACCAGCAGCTGTTGGGACGTAATTAAAACTATCCACTCTAGCCTTTGTTTTTATCCCAGCTTTTTTTCTAACTAAATCAAGAACGGTCTTCACCTTTAACAAAGAGTCAAAATCTTGAATCTGATTATCCAAATACAATTCATCAGTTGTGAGGTTTTCATTAAATGTTACATTTGTTTCTGTATAAAAAGCATCCAAGGTTAGAGAAAGAGAATTATTCATTGGGATAATGACATTCTCGTTTTCCTTTCCCCAATATTTTATTAAAGCAATATTCGTATGTGCACGTACCCAATTACTCATAAGTTTATTCTCCTTCTAATGCATGAACCCAGGTGTTGATAGCACCTTGCTCGATGAGTTTATTTTTAATAACCATTGCGTATCTTTCTGATTGAGCTAAAGCTATCATACAGCCGCCACGTCCTCCGCCAGTCAACTTAGCCCCCAGGGCACCCGCTTTTAAGGCGGTGTCGACTAAGTGATCTAGACTTTCATCACTTACTGTCAGTTCTTTCAGCAGTTCATGAGTCTGAGAAAGTAAGGTGCCTAGAGCAGCTAAATCGTTGTGGATGATAGCTAACTTAGCACGGATTGCACGCTCACCAATGTTTTGAATCAACTTGGTAGTCTTTTCATAGTCATCATTAAATAGAGTAGCTACATCTGCAACCGCGTGACTTGTCTGCCCTTTTTTTCCAGTATCCGCTACAATAAGGTAGCCAGATATGTTTATTGGAAAGGGCTCAAAAAACTGATTTTTTTTATAAAAAATGGGAGCATCACTGCTGGTAACCCTTGCATCGATACCGCTTGGATTACCATGGACAATTTTTTCTGAAATATCAATATAAGCTAAAAGTTGTTCTTCATTTAATTGAACATTGAAGTATTGAAAAAGAGCCCTAATGAGAGCAGTTGAAACGGCTGCACTGGACCCCATTCCTCGTTCAGGTGGGATATGGCTAGTAATTTTTATAAATAAATTATTTATAGTTTGTCCTAATTCTTTGCCTATTTCAAATAGTAAGACTTTGATATTTTCTAATTTTCCAGGAGCATCTTCTAAAGGACCGGTGTAATAATCAGAGGAAACCGATACTGGGCCTGTATCCTTTTCGATAGATACTTCTACAGGTGCAGCTTTAAAAGGAAGGGCGATAGCTGGTTCGCCATAAACAACCGCATGTTCACCTATAAGGATAATCTTCCCGTGAGCTTTACCGATAAAATGTTGAGTTCCTCTTGTCATCTCATTCACCTCATGTCGTATTCTTTTATTAATAAATTTAGAAATTATTTATATTAATGATTAAAATATAATTGCCTATCCATTTTATCATATCATAGTTATATAAAGCTTTGTTTAAGTAGAAATATTTAAGTTTGTTAATCTGTATTGTGTAAGCGGATTGAAATTTGGTAAACTGTGTAAGATAAATATGATGAGAGTGGAGGGAACCGCGTGAAAGAATCAGATTCCTTTTATATAATTAATCGTAAAGAATGGAAAGATTTAAACAAAGATAAAAAAATGATGCTAACGGATACTGAGGTTGAAGCATTAAGATCTTTAAATGATAATGTGTCTGTAATGGATGTGAAAGAAATATATTTACCTATGCTCGAGATTATTGATAAATATATTAAGCACTATCAGGAAAGACAGGATGAAATAAAAGATTTTTTAAGCAAACCCCATAAGAGAGACCCTTATATCATTGGTATAGCTGGAAGTGTGGCTGTGGGCAAAAGTACTCTTGCGCGCTTTCTTCAGACTATGTTGGCACGTGCGTATCCAGATTTGAAAGTTAGTTTGATTACAACGGATGGTTTTTTGTATCCGAATGAGATTTTAAAAGAACGGGAGATATTAAATCGTAAGGGATTTCCGGAAAGTTATGATATGCACCGTTTGATAAGCTTTATGGGAGATGTTAAAAGCGGCAGAAGAAATATAGAAGTGCCTCTTTACTCGCACCGATTGTATGATATCGTACCAGGTGAATTTGAAGTGATTGATCAGCCAGATATTTTAATTGTTGAGGGAATAAATGTCCTCCAACTTCCAACAAACGAAAAAATATTTGTGAGTGACTTTTTCGATTTCAGTTTTTATGTTGATGCTGAGCCCAAAAATATTGAAAAATGGTATCTTGAACGATTTGGCCTCCTATTGAAAACAGCTTTTAAAGACCCATCCAACTACTACTATCCGTATGCTGTAGGGGATAAAAAGGAGGCTTTCGAAATGGCACGTAATGTTTGGGAAAAAGTGAATCTCGTGAACTTGGAAGAGTTTATTTTACCTACTCGTTTCAGAGCGGATATGATTTTGCACAAGACAACGGACCATTTTATTGATCAGCTGCTACTTAAAAAACATTAGAAAAGTATGGAATACAAAAAAGTATGGCAATAGTGTGACGGATTTTAATGTGAACTTAAAAAAATATAAAAGCTAAATATAAAACATGAATGAACTGTATTATACTAAAACAAAAGGGGGCAAATGAGATGAAAGAAAAAGATCAACAAATAGAAATAAATCGTTTGAAAAATGAACTTGTAGCAGTTAAACGTTTAAACAAAGAGCTTCTTAATCTTCAAGAGCACCAAGACTCATTAGAATTCGCTTGGATAGGAAATCTGGGGCATTGGTTCTGGGATTTCAAAGAGAACAGAGTAACATTTAATCCAAAAAAAGCTGAAGCACTTGGCTTCAAAAACGAAGACCTTCCAGAATATGTTGATTTTCAGTTTTTCACCGATCGTTTGCATCCTGAAGATTATGATACTGTAATGACAATTATGGAAGAGCATCTAGCAGGAAAGATTCCCGTCTGGGAAGTGAAATACCGAATCAAGGCTAAAGATGGTTCCTATAAAACCTATTATGACCGTGGAACAGTGACGCAACGCTCTGTGAACGGAGAGCCTTTATTTCTTTCGGGTATAGTATTTGATATCACTAATTATGAAGCTGAGAAAGAGGCTTTACAGAAAGAGAATAAACAGTGGGCTCAGTTGTCTAAACAGGATAAATTAACCGGTTTATTCAATCGTTCCAATATTCTTGTTAAACTAGGTCAAGTAGTATCGGAAGTAAATAAGCAAAAGCGCCAAACATGTTCATTAATCATATTGGACATAGACAATCTCCAACATCAGAATTTGCTATTTGGACCTTTGTTTGGAGATGAAGTCATAAAAGCGACGGCTTCAGTTATAAAGGAGACGGCTCTTGCTGATAAAGCAGCGGGTTCATTTGAAGGTGGAAAATTTTTAATTGTCCTTCCTGATATTGAGAAAAAAGATGCGTTGAAAATAGCTGAGGGTATACATGATCGACTTAATAATCATCAATTTAGCGAACCAGCAGAAGTGACAAGTAGCTCAGGTGTAGCAGAATATAGAGAAAAAGAAACAGTCAGTCAGTTTTTTAATCGTGCTGATAGATTATTATATAAAGTTAAAGAAAATGGTAAAAATGATGTATTATCGGATTGATAGGGTGAAAGGTTAAGTAATCGTTCACGAATCATACCTTAGTAGTAAAAGTCATTAGAATGGATGAGTTTATAATGGAAACCAAAGTAACAATTCTAGGGGTACCGTTTGATAATATAACACAGGAAGATTTTTTGAAAGCTCTATATGACCGCTTGGTTAACAAGCAAAAGACATTTTTAGTAACGGCTAATCCTGAGATAGTCATGTATGCAAGAGATAATGAAGATTACTATCAATTGTTGCTGCAAGCAGACTACATAGCTCCTGATGGTATTGGCATAGTAAAAGCTGCACGCACACTGGGGAAAACGATTAAAGAGAGAGTCCCAGGGTATGAACTGATGTTAGGCTTGCTGGAAATTGCTAATATAGAAAAGCAAAATGTATATTTCATTGGTGCGCAAGAAGATACTATTGAATTGACAGTTTCTGAAGTTGAAAGGAGATGGCCCAACATAAATATTGTTGGATACCATCATGGTTATTTTAATCATGCAGATCCAAAAATGATTGAAAAAGTAAAAAATACAGACCCCGATTTAATCTTTGTTGCGTTCGGTTTCCCGAGACAAGAGAAGTGGATCAGCAACTATTTAAGTCAAGCTTCACATGGCATAGCCGTAGGTGTTGGGGGGAGTTTTGACGTGTTATCTGGCAAGACAAAGCGTGCACCTAGTCTTGTACAGACTCTTCATGTCGAATGGTTATACCGATTAATCAGGCAACCTTCTAGGTACAAACGTATGGCTGTTCTACCTAGATTCATCAAGCAAATTTATAAGCAGAAAAAAAAGGAAAGAAATCAATGAAAACTGTTTTTTTAAATGCTGGGAATGAAACTGGCGGGGGACTTGTTCATGTAGTCTCTCTACTGAAAAAATTAAAGCATGAATCTATAGACCTTATTGTTTTCGAGGAAGGGCCAGTTGCTAAAGCTGCGCGTAAAGAGGGCATTGATGTCTATGTTTTTGAGCAAAGCAACCAATTTGATTTAAGTGTGCTTTTTCGCCTGAGAACGTTTATTAACAATCGGCATTATAACATTGTCCATACGCATGGACCCCGGGCAAATGTATTAATGGCAACCTTAATACCCTTCATCAGAGTGAAATGGGTAACGACTATTCACAGCCATCCTTTATTAGATTTTAAAAATCAAGGCCTAAAAGGTAAGTTATTGACATTTATTCACTGTCAAGCACTAAAAAGAGCACATGGATTTATCGCAGTTTCTAATGAAATAAAATCAGTTATTGAAAACTTGGGTGTAGAGTCTGGTCGTATAGAAGTTATTCATAATGGGATACAATTTTCTCAATCACACCGTCCAGTTAACAACAAAATAACACAACCGTTTACTCTTATTACGGTAGGAAGATTAACTGAAATTAAAGGCTATTCTATTCTCATGGATGCTCTAAACAGCTTTGAAAAAAAAGATTGGCAATGGATCGTTTGCGGAGATGGAGAAGAGATGAACGCGTTGGTCACAAAAGCCAAGCAGTATAATTTAGACCAACAGATTTATTTCAAAGGTTGGTTAACGACCACAGAGATAAATAGTGTCTTTCATTACGCGGACCTTTTTGTGCTTTCATCGTTGAGTGAAAGCTTTCCACTCTCTCTTTTGGAGGCTGCAAGTGAGAAAGTACCAGCTATTGCTACCCATGTCGGTGATGTTAGTGACGTGATAAAAGATGACACGATGGGATGGCTTATCCCACCAAAAGACAGTACTGCCATGAAAGAGGCGCTACAAGAGGCTTATGTCTTATGGGAAAAGGGAAAGTTAAGCTGTAAAGGTGAACAGCTTTATACGCATGCCTCATCCTTTACAATAGAAAAGCAGACTCAAGCAGTCATGGCTTTTTATAAAAATATAACAAGTGAAACCTAGAAATAATAAACTATTTCTGGGGTTTTTATGATGATTTGAGGAACCCTATGTGTAAAATTAATGTCGGAACAGAAAAATATCGGTCTGGACAAAAAGAAAGAAGACCCTTAATCTAGAGATAACGACAACGCTAGAGAAAGAGGTCTTCTTATGAATAAAATTATATCAAAAATCATCAAAATATTAAAGGAACAAGACACATTACTCGAAGCTGAATTAGCTTTAGAAATACTTTTCCAACAGATTGTCCAAGAACTACTCTGTGCAGCTTTTAAACAAATTGATTTAGAATTGATCCAAGAGTATAAAGATCAAGGCTACGAAATAGATAGTATCCAAAAACGTACCATTCAATGGACATTTGGAGTGATTGAATTCAGCCGTCATCGCATGC
>NZ_FNYW01000037.1 GCF_900109085.1 Alkalibacterium gilvum
TTTGGAAAATGGAGGCATACTGCTCTTCCAAGTCTATCCATGGAATCAGCTCTGCTTTTTTGACCCAACGATTTTCAGGATTCATGGTAAGCCCCACGGGCTGATTGAAGTCATCGAATGATAATTGAGTATTAGGCTGCTTTTTGTACACATCTATCGCTCCATTTCCTTGAAAAGTGCAAAGAATTTGATAGTGGTTCATTGAAATCCTTGCACTTATTATATCAAAAACCATGGACATTTACCGTAATATCAACATATTTGAATTATTCAGTACACACTAATTACGGAGGAATTCAGTTGATAATTGCAATCGTAACTCTCATTATTTTAATTTTATTAAATGGCTTTTTTGCCGCCTCAGAATTGGCTTTTGTCAACTTAAATGATAATAAAGTGAAACGAAAAGCAGACAATGGGGACAAAAAAGCTCAAAAATTACATGCTCTTATATCTAAACCCAGTTTGTTTTTGAGCACGATTCAAATTGGAATAACGCTCGCAGGTTTTCTTTCCAGTGCATTTGCTGCTGATTTTTTCGCTGGTCCTATGGCGGAATTATTATTTGATTTGGGTGTGCCCATTTCACTAGGTGCCCTTAATTCTATCTCAGTTGTTGTCATTACAATTATCTTGTCTTATTTTACGCTAGTATTTGGGGAGCTAGTTCCTAAGCAGTTAGCTATGCAAAAAGCGGAAGCAATAGCAAACATAGCTGTCGGTCCTGTGACTCTTCTAGCAAAAATCAGCTCACCCATTGTTAAATTTTTGAGTTTTTCAATCAGGATGATATTTAAAGTGTTTGGAGCGGATCCTAATGCAGAGAATGAAGAAGCCACTGAGGAAGATATTCGGATGCTCGTTGATTTAGGTCGGGAAAGAGGGACCATACATCCTGGAGAAAGAGTTATGATTGAAAATATCTTTGAATTTAATGATACAACAACTTCGAATATTTTAACTCATCGCACGGATATGATTGCCTTATCAACTACATTCGATTTGGATACGGTTTTATATTATGTCAATAAGTATCAGTTCACACGTTTTCCAGTTTATGACAATAACATCGATAATATTGTGGGTGTTTTACATGTAAAGGATTTATTTCAGCATATGAAAAAAGATAATGGCTCCTCATTTGCATTGATAGAGGTAATGAGAGCCCCCCATTTTGTTCAGGACTCTCAGACGATAGATAGATTGTTTGCCAGAATGCGGCAGAAAAAAACCCATTTAGCTATTGTCCTCGATGAATTTGGAGGAACGCAAGGAATGATCACGATTGAAGATGTCATCGAAGAAATCGTTGGAGAAATAACCAGTGAAAGTATGGAACCAGATATGTACGACGACGAAATCACACAGTTGTCATCTAATCAGTATAGAGTTATAGGTACTTACCGTTTACGTGATTTAGAACATACTTTGGATATAAGCTTTCCAACAGATGATTTTGATACGGTTAGAGGGTTTCTGATTAATGAACTGGGGCACGTCCCAACTGAAAATGAGTCAAAGAAAGTTATATATAAAAATATTACTTTTGTGATTGAAGGTATTGATGATAATTGGATAGAGACAGTTTTAATCACAAAAAATAATGACAAAGAAGTAGAAAAGCAGGAGCCGAATGAATAGGCAATAGTATAATGGAGGAGTTTAAAGAGATGGATGGAACAAAGCGTTCAAATGTTGAGTCAGGAAAAATAGTTGAGGTCGTACAAAAGCAAGATCAACGTTCAGGAAAACTGACTAAAGGTGTAGTAAAAGATATTCTAACGAATTCAAAATCGCATCATCACGGTATAAAAGTGAGGTTAGAAAGTGGTGTCGTAGGTCGAGTAAAGAAAATAATAGATTAAATAAACGAGCAAAGTATCTGTTTTATTAGAACAGGTACTTTTTTAGTATAAAATAATTTAAATAAGGAGATGTGTACATGACTATACATTATGAGATAACCCAAAAAGATTTTGTGAATTTTAACTTGTATTATATAGAAAACTCAAATACTCAAAGAAAAAATTATTTATCGGTACGCATCCTTATACCATTAGTGTTTTCTGTCTTACTGTTTATCATGGGGACCATACTTTTCAACCAACCAGTAATATACTGGACTATCATCAGTATGGGTATTTTTGGACTATGGTTTCTTTACTTTCCGAAACAATATCATAATCTGATCGCAAAAGAAGCTGAGAAAAAACTATCTAAAGGCTCTTTTAAGAATATGTTGGGTGAAAAAAATATGCATATTGATGAAGTTGCCATCACAATTACTGGAGATAAACAAAATGAAAAAGTGAAGGTAGAAGATATTGAAACGATTGAACAGTATAAAGATATGATCATCATTTATTATAGCGATAAACAAGTTATTATTGTACCCACTAGGAGTTTAAGCTGGGAAGAAATTCGAATAGTCTCAATCTTGAAATGAAATTTTATTTAAAAAACATATGTGCTTTTACCTGAAATTAATAAATATGAGGAGTATACTTGTTTGTATGGGGTGTTAATTGGATAAAGGTGAGTCAACAGCGCTAGAAAGAAGAGTATAAAATTATTTTTTCCAACATGATTTGATTATTCTATAAAACAGGAGTATTATTTTTGTAGTAAAAAATACGAATGAAAGGGAGGACATGATGGTTAATTCTGTTATAAATCAGCTTTTTAAAATCGAACAAGCAGCAAAAGATATGCAAAGTAGTATTGAGCAAAAAAAGGCAACATTACGAAAAAAATATCAAGAAAAAGAAGATTCATTTGATAGGGAAATCGATCAGGCAACACAACAACAGCTTAAAGAAATTCAAGAACAACTTAGTCAAAAAAATGTTAAAAACCGGAAAGAACAGAATAAATACTATGAAGCAGAAATCGAACATTTAGAAAAAGATTACCGACAGAAAAAAGAAGATATTGTAAATGATATCGTGGGACATATTTTAAAAGAGCGTGGTGATTGACTTGTTGAATGAATATAAAGCTATTACGACCAAAATACGAGGTATGCATGGAAAACTCTTGAAAAAGAAAGAGTATATAGAAATTTCGCATCTTGATTCAATTAGAGCGTTTGTTTCATATTTAAAGCAGAAGCCAGGATATAGCACTATTTTAAAAGATGTTGATGAGAACCATATTTATCGTAGTTATTTAGAGGGGCTTTTAAATTCTGCAGTCTATGAAGATTTTAATAAGTTATATCATTTTGCAAATTTTAGACAGCGTAATTTTTTGAAAATTTACGGTATTAATTATGAAGTAAATGTTTTGAAAAAATTTTTACGAAGAGCATTTGATATTTCTGAAATATACGAAGAAGTTAGTGAGGAGTATTTAGATTATCTAAATCGACACTCAAATATAAATGCAAAAGCACTAGAAGAGGTAAAGACGCTGCCTGAATTTAGAGAGTCCTTAAAAGGTAGTATGTATTATCAACCTATAAAACAATTAGACTCAGTAGAAAAACCCTCTTTATTTGATTATGAAACAACACTTGATACGTTCGCATTTACAACTATTTGGCGTGAAAAGAACAAGCTGTTGGAAAAAGATGAGGAAAAAATATTTGAGCGTATTTATGGAACTAAGTTTGATTTATTGAATATTATTTTTATTTATAGATATAAACGTTACTATAATTTGCCACCTGAACAAATTAACACCTTATTAATCCCTGTAAATTATCGTTTGAGTGACAATGAAATAAGCGCCTTACTTTCAGCTGAAGATTTAGAAGCCTTTTGGCGCGTTCTTAGGGGAACGAAATATGCTAAATATGTGAATGATTTGGACAGTGGATTAGAGCTTGAAAAATTATATGAAGATCTTCTGGATAAAATTATTCAAAGTAATGCTAAAAATGATCCTTATTCCATTGCTTCAATTTATAATTATCTACATGATAAAGAAGACGAAATTGACCTGTTGACAACAATTTTAGAAGCTATTCATTATGACAGGGGCCCCCTTGAAATTCAAAAAATTATAGGGATGAAAGAATAATATCAAAATAAGTTATGAAGGAGGATAAGTTTTGATAACTAAAATGAAGTTTTTGACGATTTCAGGACCGAAAAATGATATCGACCGTATGGTAGATCGCTATCTTTCTAATTATGAAATTCATCTGGAGAATGCTTTAACAGAACTTTATGGTGCAAAAACCTTACGCCCCTATACGAGTTCGAGTCCTTATAACGACTATATGGAACGTATTGATATGTTATTAGAGTATTTAGAAGAGAAAGAAGCTGAGTTACCAGAGCTAAAAGGCAAACTCCCATTTGAAACAGTTTGTCATTTAATTAAACAGTTGGAAAATGATACAAAACCTTACCATGAAAAGGTTCAGCAATATACAAAATTAAGGAATAACAAACAAGATTCGCTTAATTTAATTGAACCCTTTATTAATATAGATTTTCCAATAGAAAAAATTATTCATATGGAAAATATACGTTTTCGATTTGGACGTTTTACTAGTTCAAATTACTACAAATTCAAAAAATATGTCTATGATATTACACCATCTATATTTACGGAGGGCGTACAAGATGAAGAATATACCTATGGTGTTTATTTCACTCCGCAAAAGAGCTTAGCTCGGGTGGATGCTATGTTCACATCAATGAACTGGGAGCGAATCTTCATACCTGATGAATTTGAAGGAAAACCAAAAGACATCGTAAAACAGTTGAAAAAAGAATTAAGAGTACTTGAAAAGCATATTTCTGATAATGAGCGCATTGTTAAAAAGTTACTTTCACCATATAAAAACGCTCTATTAAAAGCAAAGCATAGATTAAATAACTTAAATAATAATTTCAATATTCGTAAATATGCTGCTTTAACACATGATGAATTTGTTCAAAAGGAGACGCGCTATCTTCTTAGAGGATGGCTGACAGAAGAGGCTGCCGAACAATTCGAGAGAGAAACAGAAAATGATTCCAATGTTATAGTCATCGTAGAGGATGAAGAAGACACAAAGGAACTAACACCACCAACAAGAATCCATAATTTCAGCATTTTTAAACCGTATGAATTGTTTGTAAAAATGTATGGAATGCCGAACTACAGAGAATTTGACCCTACAATCTTAGTGGCCATCACTTATTCATTACTTTTTGGAGCAATGTTTGGCGATATAGGACAGGGAAGTCTATTGGCTATCGGAGGATTTTTACTATATAAGTTAAAAGATATTGACTTAGGCGGTATAGTAGCGTTGGCTGGTGTGTTTTCAACAATTTTTGGGGTATTATACGGAAGCTTTTTTGGCTTTGAGGATATTATTGAACCGCTCTGGCTTCACCCCATGTCCGCTATGACAGAATTACCTTTCATTGGCACAATTAATACTGTATTTGTAGCAGCTGTTACATTTGGGATGTTTATGATAATCACAACCTTAATATTGAGTATAATCATTAAATGGAAAAATCATCAAAGCGCATTAGCCTTGTTTGATCGGAATGGTTTAGCAGGCCTTGCCTTTTACCTCTCACTCGTCACAGTTATATTTATTTTCATGAGTGGGAATCCAATTCCTGCCACACTTATTATGATTGTGATGTTTGGCTTACCATTACTTCTCATTGCTTTTGAAGAGCCCATCATGGAGAAATTGGAAAATCATGAATTAGAGACGGAAAGTAGTGTGGGAATGTTTTTAGTTCAAGCTTTCTTTGAACTTTTTGAGGTATTATTAAGTTATTTTTCCAACACGATATCTTTTGTACGTGTCGGGGCTTTTGCAGTTAGTCATGCTGCAATGATGCAAGTTTTACTTATGCTTGCCGGAGCTGCTGAAGGTGGGGAAATTAACTGGGTTGTTATCATACTTGGAAATCTCTTTGTTGCAGGATTAGAGGGACTTGTAGTAGGTATCCAAGTATTGCGTCTAGAATTCTATGAAATATTTAGTCATTTCTATAAAGGTGATGGGAGACCATTTACCAATATATTGCGTTAACATGTGTCAAAATATAAACGAATTAAAATTTGAAAGCGAGGAATTTAAACATGAGCACTATCATTAAAATCACTTTGGTCGCAACATTTATATTGGGGTTTGTACTCCCTTATGCTTACTACTTTTCTGGGAAAAAATCGCGTAGTCGATTTAAAAAAACGCTCGGGGTTAATGTGTTTTCAGTATTTAGCGGGATCATTATTTCTACAATTTTAGCTTATAATCCAGATTTTTTAGTATTTGGTGCTGAATTGGCTGAAACAACTGTTGCTGCTGAAGCGGCAAGTAGTGGATTGGCAACTGGATTAGGATATATTGCTGCGGCCTTAGTTACGGGCTTATCATGTATCGGTGGTGGTGTTGCTGTAGCCAGTACAGCATCGGCTGCTTTAGGAGCTATCAGTGAAGATAATTCGATATTTGGTCGTTCACTTATCTTTGTTGGTCTAGCTGAAGGGATTGCTCTTTACGGATTGATTATTTCATTCATGATCTTAGGGCAGCTATAAAATGGAAATGGTTTGTATTAGTGACAACATTAATACCACTACTGGAATGAGACTGGCGGGTGTAGAAGGTCTTGTTGTTCACGAAAAGGCAGAAGTAAAAGCTGCTTTAGAAAAGGCAGTAGCAAATAAAGAGAATGGCATTATTTTGTTGACAGAAAAGCTAGCCAAGGATTTTCCTGAAATCATATCTAATATAAGACTCAAGAATCAAGAAACATTACTGGTGGAGATACCAGATCGCCATGGTACTGGAAGACGATCAGACTTTATTACATCTTATATAAATGAAGCAATCGGAGTGAAAATATAATGGGTGAGGTGAAAAGATGGATATTGAAGAAAAAATAGATGTTTTTCGTGAAATGACTCTGGAAACTGCTGATGAAAGAGTAACAGACGAGCTGTCATCTTTTGAAAACTCATTAAAACAAACATTTGAAGAACATAAAAAAGAAAAGAAAAATAAAGCAAAAATTGATTTAGAGGCTGAAGCAGATAATTTAAGAAAAGAGAACAACAAGCATTTAGCTCAACTTCAATTAAAACAACAAAGAGATTTGCATAAAAAACAGCAGCAACTAAAAGATGAAGTGTTCACTCAATCCAGAGAACAGATCGAGGAATATATGCTATCGGAAGACTATATTGAACTTTTACGAAAACAATTACAAGATGCTTTAGATTTTGCTAAAGGAGAAGAAATCACTCTTTATATTGATCCGATTGATGAGAATAAAAAGCGTTTACTCGAAAAACAAATTAATCATCCGATCAGTATCTCTGAACGTCCATTTATTGGAGGTAGTAGAGGGGTTATACACTCAAGAAAGTTATTGATTGATAATTCTTTTCTTAAAAGATTTGAAGAAGTAGAGTCGAACTTCTCTTTTATTAAAGCAGAGGAGGAGAATGCTAAGTGAAACAATTAGGAACGATATATGGAATCAATGGTCCTATTGTATACGTGAAAGGTAGAACGCTCTTTCAAATGTCTGAAAAAGTTTTTGTTGGAAAAGAGAAACTCATTGGAGAGGTGATTACCTTAGACAATGAGCGTACGACAATTCAAGTTTATGAGGAAACATCGGGAATGAAGCCCGGAGAACCTGTATATTCCACAGGAAGTCCGGTCAGTGTTACCTTGGGCCCAGGTATTTTGAACAATATTTTTGACGGTATAGAAAGACCTTTAAAAACAATTGCAGAACTTTCTGGTGAGTATATACACAGGGGGGCTGATGTTAAACTTTTAGATACTGAAAAAAAATGGCCGGTTCACGTTACAGTTGAGGTCGGACAAGAGGTAATCGGAGGGACGATTATTGCAGAAGTACCTGAAACGAAAACAATACTTCACAAGTCTATGATTCCACCAGATATTGAAGGGCGTATTGTAGAAATTGTTGAAGATGGTGAGTATACTATCACCGAACCTATCGTTAAAGTCCAAAAGCTTGATGAATCTATTATTGAAATAAAGCTAGCCCAAGAGTGGCCTATAAGAAATCCTAGGCCAACTAAGAGCCGTTTTGAGAGCTCAATACCTCTCGTTACAGGCCAACGTGTTGTGGATTCACTCTTTCCTATTGCTAAAGGAGGTACAGCAGCGATACCTGGCGGTTTTGGTACAGGTAAAACAATGATGCAGCATCAGATTGCAAAATATTCAGATGCAGATATCATCATTTATATTGGTTGTGGCGAGCGAGGCAATGAGATGACTGAAGTATTGGAAGATTTTTCTGAGTTGATTGATCCAAAATCAGGAAACTCATTAATGGAACGAACGTCGTTGATTGCCAATACATCGAACATGCCAGTTGCTGCTCGTGAAGCATCAATATATACAGGAACAACTTTAGCAGAATACTATCGAGATATGGGATATGATGTTGCGATAATGGCTGACTCAACCTCTCGTTGGGCTGAAGCCTTACGTGAGTTGTCAGGACGACTGGAAGAGATGCCTGCTGAAGAAGGTTTTCCAGCATATCTGGCAAGTCGTATAGCCACTTTTTATGAAAGAGCAGGATTGATGCAGAACTTCAATGATACAGAGGGTTCTGTATCTATCATAGGCGCTGTATCTCCTCAAGGGGGGGATTTTTCAGAACCCGTTACACAAAACACAAAACGTTTTGTCCGTTGTTTTTGGGGACTAGATAAAGCCTTAGCACATGAACGTCATTATCCAGCAGTTAACTGGTTAGACAGCTATAGTGAGTACATTGGGGATCTAGCTGCTTGGTATAGAGACAATGTTTCACCAGATTTTGTCGATAATAGACGTCGAATAGTCGAAATACTTCATCAGGAAAGTTCTTTAATGGACGTCGTGAAATTAATTGGTAGTGATGTATTGCCAGATGACCAGAAGTTGACAATTGAAATTGGTCGCGTTATTCGACTTGGCTTCTTGCAGCAAAATGCCTTTCACTCTGAAGATACCTCTGTGCCTTTAAAGAAACAGGGAAAAATGATGGAAATTATTCTGTATTTACGCAAACGTTGTAAATCACTTATATCACATGGTATGCCAATGTCATTACTTCAACGTGAAGATATCTTCACTAAAATCATTGCGATAAAATATGATGTCCCAAATAATAAATTGGAAATGTTCGATCAATACAAAAACGATATTGACGAATTTTATACTAAAATTATGGAAAAAAATGCTTAAGGAGGGATTAAATGTCAATTGAATACTTAGGACTCGACTCAATTAACGGCCCTCTTGTAGTAATTGAAGGGGTACAGGATGCTGCGTATGACGAAATTGTAGAGTTTTCAGTTCACAGGACAGAGCAAAAACTTGGAAGAATTATCGAGGTATATGAAGATAAAGCTATCATACAAGTGTTTGAAGATACAACAAATATGTCGCTTGAAAACACACACACGAAACTAACAGGCCATTCAATGGAATTGCCCCTCGCTCCAGAAATGCTTGGTCGAACCTTTGATGGTATTGGTCGTCCTATTGATGGATTAGGGGAACTGAATTATGTCAGTAAAAGAGATATTAATGGTGATCCATTAAATCCAGTTAGACGTGAATTTCCTAGAAACTTTATTCAAACCGGACTCTCGGCAATCGATGCTTTGACTACATTGATACGTGGACAGAAACTTCCTATTTTTTCAGGAAATGGTTTACCCCATGATAAATTAGCTGCACAAATTGTCCGTCAGGCAAATTTAGGTAAAGAAAATAATGAAGACTTCGGAATCGTTTTTGCAGCTATGGGAGTTAAACATGACGTCGCTGATTTTTTCCGCCGTACATTTGAAGAAAGTGGTGTCATCGATCACGTTACTATGTTTTTAAATTTAGCAGATGACCCCGTGGTCGAACGATTGATTACACCGAAAGTAGCTCTCACAGCGGCAGAATTCTTAGCTTATGATTTGGGGAAACATATTTTAGTTATTTTAACTGATATGACCTCTTATTGTGAAGCCCTACGTGAAGTGTCTTCATCCAAACAAGAAATCCCTTCACGAAAAGGGTATCCAGGATACTTATACAGTGACTTAGCTTCTATGTATGAACGTGCTGGAATTGTTGACGGGAAACCAGGATCAGTAACTCAAATACCAATTTTAACAATGCCAAACGATGATATTACTCATCCTATTCCAGATTTAACTGGATATATTACTGAAGGACAAATTGTACTTGATAGAACACTGGCAGGAAAATCGGTTTATCCACCTATTAATATTTTACCTTCACTTTCGAGATTAATGAAAGGTGGAATTGGTGAAAAATATACACGGGAGGATCATCAAGCAGTGGCAGATCAACTCTTCGCTTCCTATTCAAAAGTTAATGACGCACGTTCTTTGGCTTCTGTTATAGGTGAAGATGAGCTTTCTGATACGGATAAAAGATATCTATCATTTGGAGAAAAAATGGAAAATGGGTTTATTGGTCAAGAACTTGACGAAAATCGAACAATATTAGAAACATTAAACCTGGCTTGGGATATGTTACACATCCTTCCACGTGAAGAGTTAAATCGTATTGATACAAAATTACTTGATAAGTACTTTGATGAGGATAGGTGAGTGAGATGGTAGATGATACTACTCCTACTAAAGGTAATTTGATGCAGATTACAAAATCGCTTAAATTATCTAATCAAGGATACAGTTTGATGGATCGCAAAAGGGTCATACTGGTCAATGAAATAATGTCTCTCGTTGATAAAGCAAATGATATACAGAAAGAAATTGACCAGACCTTCAAAGAGGCGTATGCAGCTTTAGAAAAGGCAAACATCGAATCAGGTATTCATTATGTCCAAGAAATTGCTGCTACTGTTCCAGTAGAAGACTCAATAAATATAAAAGTACGCAGTATTATGGGCACGGAAATACCTAAAGTTGAATTTGAAAAAAATAAAACAAAGCCGGCGTATGCTTTTTACAGTACGAGTACATCTTTAGATGAAGCTCGGCTTGCGTTTGAGAAGGTAAAAGAGCTAACCATAAAATTATCTGAAATCGAAAATTCGGCATATAGATTGGCAAATAATATCAAAAAAACACAAAAGCGTGCGAATGCATTGGAAAATATTTCCATACCACGTTTGAAAGCAGCAAAAAAAGAAATTGAAAATGCCTTGGAAGAAAAAGAAAGAGAAGAATTTACTCGATTAAAAGTTGTAAAAGAGAACATCAAAAAATAATTCATCCCCACAATATACTGGTAATAAATCACTAAGGAAATTAAAGTAGATTTATACAAAAATCCCTTCACTAATGGACAGAACGATACTGAAAACCTAGTGAAGGGTGTATAGTGGGAAAAAATAAGCAATTTAAAAAGTATCTGTCAATGGAAAGCAGATACTTTTTTTAGTATGGAATGACTACATTACTGCTGAGAGGATTATTTTAAAGCTAAGTATCCATTCACCAAAACGAGATTATAAGAGATGGAACCAACCAGCTTCTATCACAGAGAGCTGTTGCTTTAAGAAAGCCAGGGCGTTGTATGACGTGCAATGCTGTCTATATATTCTGGATTGACAACTTAAATCTCATAGTTGATCAGGTAAAACTACCCTAAATCATAATGATAGAGTATAATAACTAGAAATATGAATGAAAATAAATTAGGAATTAACTTCATTAGAAAAAGGGAGTGGACGTAAAGTTGAAACATAAAAAAACAGCATGGAAAAAATGGTTTGTAGGAATCGGGATTATCTTAATCTTATTAATTGCTTTTGGCTTTTTCTATCTAAGGTTAAATACGTATCAAGCATTACCAGAGGCTACTGTTTTGTTTGAAGATGAAACGGTTAAACAAGAGGAAGATTGGATTAGTGTAACACCTGATAACTTTTCTGATCAAATCGTTCTGTACTCAGGGGGCTTAGTTGAAACGGCTGCTTATTTACCTTTAGCCAAAGATTTAAGTAATGAAGGCTATCAAGTTTTCATCCCTGATATGCCACTGAATTTAGCTATTTTGAATACGGATATTATTGATGAAATAAAAGAGGCTAATCCCTCTGACAAAAGCTGGTGGCTGGCGGGTCATTCATTAGGCGGAGCCAGTGCGGCGATTTATGCCGATGATAAGGCTGATGAAATCGAAGGACTGATTTTGCTTGCCGCTTATCCGAGCGATGAGAATGATTTGTCAGAAACATCTTTAAGTGTGCTATCAATTATAGGTTCAAAAGATGGCGTCATGAATACCGAACAGTACGCCGAGACGAAAGATTTATTGCCTAATGAAACAACTTATACCGAAATCGTAGGGGGCAATCACTCAAACTTTGGAACCTACGGATTTCAAGAAGGTGATAGAAAGAGTGATTTGACCAATAATGAACAGCAGCATCAGATTGTGCAAGTGATCAATGACTTTATTATTGATCAAAATCAATGAAGTTTACCTTGAAAAGTTGTTTGTTTATCCTTCTCCCCGCATACCTCCCGCATTAATTATCCTAGCTTCCTTTAAGTTGAGATAAATCCTTGCTAAGTATAGCAGTGAAGTAATAAAATGATCATATTAAACAGAATGTATAAAATTCATGTTAACATATAAGGATACTGTGACTTAAAAGTCTATAATAAGGAGAGAAACACATGTCTAGAAAAAAATGGATTATGAAATCGGGAATAATTGCGAGTATATTGCTGCTGGGTGCGTGCACTGAATCTGATTTAGAGCATGAAGATGAGACCACACAAACAGAGTTAAAGCAAACAGAAAAGAAAGATACGAACCAAAATACGTCTACTAATGAAAACTCGGATGAAAAAAACAAGAGTACCTCAGAGGATAATGAAGAAGCTAATAATTCAAATGGGACTGCTGAAGATGAAGAAACGCATGAAATAGACCAAGAGAGCTTAGAAGTGGATGTGGAAAATCCCTCCAGCCTAGCTGTATTGGCAAATAAGAAGTATAGCCTTCCAGAAGATTACACTCCAGAAAATTTAAAAACAGTGGATGTCCCTACAGTTCTACCTAATCCTGAAATTAAGCAGATGAGAAAAGTAGCGGCTGAGGCTCTAAAAAATATGTTCGATGCAGCAGAAAAAGAAGATATAATACTCTACGCACGTTCAGGTTATCGATCCTATGACACACAAGTGCAACTATTTAAAAATTATGCAGCCAATCATGGAGAAGAAGCCGCAAATAAATACAGTGCAAGACCAGGAGAGAGCGAGCATCAGACAGGACTTGTAATGGATGTAACGAGCGAAAGTGTGAATTTGCAAATTACATCTGACTTTGGTGAAACGAAAGAGGGGAAATGGGTTAAAGAGAATGCCCATAACTATGGATTTATCATAAGATACCCTGAAGGGAAGTCTGATATTACTGGATATGTATATGAACCATGGCATTTACGCTTTTTAGGTAAAGAACTTGCAAATCAGGTATTTGATAGTGACTTGACTTATGAAGAGTATCTGATTGAGAAAGGAGTAGACATTGAAATTCAATAATAAAAAAAAGAATAAACCTACTGGACTGATCATTACAATTAGTGTTTTAATCATTTTACTTGTAGGCGCGGGCGCATTTGTTTTGGCTGATCAATTTTTTACCAATGAAAAAGAAACCGTTGAAACAAATGATAAGACAGAAACAGTTGAAAAAGCAGAACAAGAACAGAAAAATGACAACAATGCGACTGAAAAGGCTGAAGATAATAACGAGAAGCAAGATATTGTTGAGGAAACTTTTATTGATATTCAAATATCTGCTGTAGGTGATGTTATGGCACATACGAACCAGTTAGTTGCAGCGCGTAACAATCCAGAAGGCGCCTATAACTTTGAGTCTGTTTTTGATGATGTAAAACCCTATATAGAGAACGCAGATTTAGCTCTAGCAAACTTGGAAACGACACTAGCAGGTGAATCAATAGAGTATAGTGGCTACCCACTTTTTAATGCGCCGGATGCATTGGCAGATGCCCTTTTATATGCTGGCTTTGATACAATCGTAACGGCAAATAATCATAGCCTAGATACACGAGCAGAGGGATTGAGAAGAACAGCAGAAGTAATTGAAGAAAAAGGGATGGATGCTGTTGGAACGTATAAATCAGCATCAGAATCCGATCAACGATTTTTAATTAAAGACGTTAAGGGTATTAAAGTAGCCATTATGGGTTATACTGAACACTTGAATGGCTTAGATTCTCAGTATTCCGCTGAAGAAATTGATTCCATGGTCAATACGATTGACGAAGAACAGATGACCACTGATATTGAAGCGATTAAAGCTCAAAATCCAGATATTATTGTTGCCTACATGCACTGGGGAGAAGAATATACACGTGATCCAAATACAGTACAGAAAAAAAATGCTGAATTTCTGGCTAGTCAGGGTGTAGATATTATTTTTGGTAGTCATCCTCATGTCATTCATGAAGCAGAGTATATTAAATCAGAAGCTAATGAAACGTTCGTTTCTTATTCGATGGGGAATTTTGTATCTAACCAGCGCACAGAAACGCTTGGAGAGGGTATGGCGCCTACCGAAGATGGTGTTATCGTAAACGTTGATGTAGAAAAAAATGAGCAAACAGGTGAAACGAGAGTCAAAAATGTGTCTTTTGTTCCAACATGGGTATATCGTCACAGTGATACGAATAGTGCACCTTACACGTATAAAATTCTACCAATAGAAAAGGCATTGGAAGATGAAAATGTTTCAGAAAAATATAAAGAACGTATGAAAAAATCATACCAAGAAACGGTTGATAGGATCAATATGCCTTCATCTAATTCAAAGGAATGAGTTGTAAAGATAAGTATAAATAACAATTTATAAAAAGTGTAGGTGAAATTTATTTTATTTGAAAATGAAGTTAAATTTGTTATTCTAGCATTTATTACAGGAATGAACCTTTACACTCTTCTCTTATTTAATAGTGATAAACGTCGAGCGATTAAAGGAAGCTATCGTATTTCTGAGAAAAAGCTGCTTACTAGTGCATTTCTTTTAGGAGGAATAGGCGCATGGTTAGGCATGGTTCTTTTTAGACATAAAACTAAACACTTAATTTTTCGCATAAGTCTCCCTTTCTCAATGCTAATAACTGTTTTAGTCATCTATGGAACAATTAAAATATAAAAAAAGATTCAGCCTGAGAAACTTATGTACAGGCTGAATCTTTTTTTGTTTAAGTTGAAATAACCTTTACCATTGAGAGAGATTAATCACTTTTTCTTCCAGTAACCATATTCCATATAAATACAACGAGAGCAATAACAAGAAGCACATGAACTATTGCACCGCCGATTTCAAAGACCAGTCCTAAAATCCAAAAAAGAAGCAATAAGCCTATTAAAGTCCATAACATTATATAACCTCCTAAAATATTATTAAGTTAATTATAGCAGATGTATATGATCTGGTTGAGCGATAAGCCTTGGAAAAAAGTTCATAAAAGTCGCCTGAGTTTCCATAGAATGCTAAACTGAAAGTAAGAACAAGCTGTAGGAAGGGAGAGTGAAACCATGAAGATAGGTTACGCATGCATTGTAAAAGGTGTGCCAGGATTAAAATATAAAACATGCCGGAAGAAAAATGCAACAAAAGAAAAATTAATGTCCTTGATTGAACATAACTTAATGACCCTGGAAAAGATGATGGATTATAACTATGAACAGGGGATAAAACTTTTCAGGATAAGTTCAGATATTATTCCCTTTGGATCTGATTTTGAGGTGAATGATTTAGATTGGGTGACCTTATTTGAACCTTTGTTTAATAAAATTGGATGTAAAATTAATCAGTATAATATACGCGTATCAATGCATCCAGGTCAATATACTGTTTTGAATTCCCCTAGACAAGATGTAGTCGATCGTGCGCTAAATGATTTAAAATACCATACGTTATTTTTAGATTCCTTGGGCGTCCAACAAGAGAGTAAAATAATCCTACACGTGGGAGGGGTATACAATGATAAGCCACTTGCTATTGAGAAGTTTGTAAGTGTTTATAAACAGCTTGATAAAAACATAAAGAAGCGATTGGTTATCGAAAATGATGACGTTTCATACACAATTAAAGATGTTTTAGAATTAAGTAGTCGTATTGACATACCTGTGGTGTATGATAATTTACACTATCGCTTAAATAATGATGGTAATATTCACCCAGATTCATACTGGATTAGTAAAGCAAAATGTACATGGGGGGGAAAAGGATGGTCGTGCAAAAGTCCATTATTCACAGCAACAGATAGATGCTAGAGAAGGTTCCCATTCAAAATACATTCGAATTAATGACTTTATGCGATATTTTGAAGATGTTAAAGAATGTCATGTGGATATCATGTTAGAGGTTAAAGATAAAAATTTATCCGTTAAAAAGTGTCAATTAGCAACATCGAAAGAGAAAAATATAAAATCATTGGAAAATGAATGGGCGCGGTATAAATACACAGTTTTAGAGCGTTCTCCAGCAATTTATCAGGATATAAAGGATTTATTGAAAGATAAAACAGCTTATCCAGTTATTCAATTTTATCAATTAATAGAATCTGCTCTTGATGAAGAAATTGAGATTAATAAGGCGATAAATAGCTTGGATCATGTTTGGGGCTACTTTAATAAAAAAGCTACACCCAAAGAGCAACAACGCTATCAAAAATATAAATCTGAATTAGAAAGCAAGCCAGAAAAACTAGATAATATTAAGCGTTTTTTATCTAAATTAGCGATTAAATATAAAGTAGATTATTTAAATCATTCTTTATTCTTTGAATTTTAAAACAAAAGGAGACGTTGATATGACTAAGAAAAAAAGATTTAGCATAATATATAGCCTGAATAATTCATAGCTCTAATTTAAAGCTGTTTTCTTGAATAAATTGCCTATTTTTATATTAGGAAGATACTTTCTTCTAAAATATTGTGTTTTCGAACAGGATTCTTAGGGAAGAAGGACCTATTAAAAATCCTTTGTCTATTTAAGGGCAGGCTGATCCCTTGAAATAATCAGTTAAAACTTTATGCGATAACTCCTCTAAATACATTGTCTGGATCGCCGTAGGCGTTCGAAAACCTTATAAAATTCGGTTTGATACACATGATAACTCGACAGTTTGAGATAGACTTGTCTGCCTGTTTTAACGAGTTTGCCGGCAACTTTGAGCAATGTCAATCGTATAGAAT
>NZ_FNYW01000031.1 GCF_900109085.1 Alkalibacterium gilvum
GGATTGTTCACGTCAAGTGCGATAGCGAGATCTTGATAGGACACTTCTGTAGTTAAGTATAACTCTACCGCATCTCTCTTGAATTGAACAGAATAACTCTTAATTTGACGACTGCGTTTCAAACTTTCTTTTCCCATTGCTTTATAACTAGCTACCCATTTTTGAATAGTTGTTTTACTGGATATCCCATATTTGTTGGCAAGGAATAAATATCCTCCTCTTTGATTTAAATAATCTTGAACGATTTTCATTTTTAACTCATAGCTATATTTAGCCATAAAAATACCCCCAAAAGTTAGAATTTTTAGGTCTAACTTTTGGGGGTCGGCTCACATTAAGTGGTCTTTTTTCTATTAGCCTTCATTTTTAAACCAAGGTGGTAAAAGTGTAATAGCTTCGACTAATTTTTCATTCGCCTTCCGATCGGTTAGACGTCTTTTTCGTCGAGATTTATATTCACCACAAATCATTTTCTCTTCATTATTTTCCGGAGCAATATCTGGCAGTGACTGCTCTGGATGCATGCCAGGTACCACGAACGTAATAAAGCTCGTTGCAGCTATGTAACGTTCCCCTGTCAATAAATTTTCTCCAAGTACTTTAACAAAAACTTCCACCGATGTTCTCCCTGCGCCAGATACATAGGATTCAACACAGACTGAATGTCCTTGCTCTATGGGATGTATAAAGTGAAGCTCATCCATTGATGCTGTAATAACATCATTTGTTCGAGCAAATCGAGAGACAGAAATAGAGGCTGTGTCATCAATTAAACTCATTAACTTGCCGCCGAACAAGGTTTGATGATCATTTAAGTCTGGCGGTAAGATACGATGTGTTTGAACAACTCTCGTCGCATTACAGGTTAACGCTTTACTTTTTTTGTTTGTCATTTTTGTCACCCTTATGATTAGTTTCATTCGTTTCTCTCTTTATCAATTCGCTGAATCGGTGCGTTAGATGAGCGGTGTATCCCCAAAGATAATGATCAGATAAGGTGTAAAAGGGAATCTGCTGATTGATGTGTTGTCTCTTATACCTTTTACCGTCTGCCATCTTTTTCACTGGCAAGTCAGCCTGTTGTTTCATTTCAAATTGAATAGTATGGTAGACCGGTTCAGTCTTCAAGAAATACTGGAGGGGAATCGTAAAAACGTCCTCCACCTCTTCATTTGGTTTCAACTTTGTTACATCAATCTCAGAAAGCCAACCGACAAAACACTTGATAATATGTTCTTTTTTAACGATATAATCCATCTCACCTATAATCCTTATATCTTTTCTATCTATCAGAAGCTCTTCTTCTGTTTCTCTAATTGCTGCCTCCTTGAAGGTTTCGCCCTCTTCAAGTGCACCTCCAGGAAAAGACGTCTCACCTGGTTGAGATATACTTTGGCTCCTCACTTCAAATAGTATATGGATGATTCCATTTATCTTTACCAGTGGAAGAAGGACGGCATACTTTCTTTGTGTTGTGATAGGCTCTGCTTTATGATCCTCTATCATTCGTTTAATCTCTTCTATCATTTCACTCACCTGCCTACGACTCAAATTTAATTGATACATCCCTTTACGGTTTTAATTACATCACACTTTCATAAAAAAGTATACCCATCCCAGAAATCAAATTATCTACTTTTACCTTGCCGATGACTTCTGAAAGACTGTTGCTTTACTCATTTTTTATATGGCCTTGAAAGTTTTGCAGTTTTTGTCTATAACCCTTATAATTGTGTGGTGAAGATAGAATACCACTTCTTCCTTATATCAAACATTTATTGTTTATTAACAAACCATGGAGGCTATATTATGACAAAACCAAATTTAACACTAACTATTGCTGGAAATGATGCGAGTGGCGGCGCAGGAATTGCTGCTGATTTAAAAACTTTTGCAGAATATGGCACATATGGCATCGCTGCACTAACAACAATCGCTACGATGGACCCTGTGAATAATTGGAGTCACGGCGTAACTGCTATGAATGCGCAAGTAGTCAAAGACCAGCTAATTACAGCTTTTGCCGGTCCTCATATAGGCGCAGCTAAAACTGGGATGCTACCTAACGCAGATGTCGTTACTGTCATTGCTGATAAAATGAAGCAACATCCAGAAACGCCCTTAGTCGTTGACCCGGTAATGGTCTGTAAGGGTGAGGATGAAGTCTTGAATCCAGAAAATGTTGATGCCATCAAGAACCGTCTCATTCCTATAGCTACCGTTGTCACACCCAATTTATTTGAAGCTGGACAATTAGCTGAGTTAGGCCTCCTTACAGACTTGGATGATATGAAAAAAGCAGCGAAAATCATTCATGAAAAAGGCGCGAAAATTGTTGTTGTTAAAGGCGGGAAAGCTCTTCCCGGAGATGACGCAATCGATCTCGTGTATGATGGCGATGACTACACTGTTTTAACTTCTAAAAAAATTCCAAACGCGAATAATCATGGGGCTGGTTGTACGTTCGCAGCAGCAATCACTGCTGGTATTGCTCAGGGGCTTGAACCTGTCGAAGCTATAAGCAAAGCGAAAGAATTTGTGACGAAAGCTATTGAAGCCGGGTTCCAGTACAATCAATACGTTGGTACTGTTTTCCATAGTGGTTACCGCTTAAGCAAACAAACATCCATCTAATTATCAGGTAACACTTCCTCTCTTTCTCTCGTTATTATAGTTAGAGAGGAGGTTGACAATGGATACGCAGATAACTCTTTTCACTACTGCTTTAGATATGATAGCGAATGTTGGTTTTCCTATTTTCATTTCGCTTTTTTTACTGCATCGAATGGAAAGTAAAGTGGATGCGATTGTCGTTGCCTTGAAGGATTTGACGACCGTCATGTCTCACAACAACAAGTGATTGCCACTTTGAAAGAGCAGTCTTCAATCGACTGCTCTTTTTTTATTCTTTCGTAAAGGTTTACATGCGTGTTATAATGAGATATATGATAAAAATAAACGCACTAGAGGTGAATAGAAATGGTCCGTTTATTTATAAAAAAAGAACTCATGTCAAAACAAGACAGACTGATTGTCTCTGATTCAACTGGCCAGGAGCTATTTTTAATTGTTGGACGGTGGGGACGGTTTGCTGATAAATTATCTGTCTTTTCAATAGATGGCTCCCGATTATTAGACATCAGACAAGCGACCTTGTCCTTTTTTCCAAAGTTCTACTTTTACATTGATGCAAAAAAAATGGGAACACTGAAAAAGCGTCCGGGTATCCAAGGAATTAAGAATCCCTTCTTTACCTTCACTGGTCTCAACTGGGTAATTACTGGTGATTTTATTAAAAAACACTTTACTATCAAACATTTCAACAAAACTATCGGAACTATCATTAAGCATGTTTCTTATATGGGAGAATTGTACATTGTCGACTTTGATAGTGAAGAGTATATTCCTGTTGCTTGCGGTTTAGCCATCTTACTTGATCATTACGCCCAAAGCAAAAAACCCATGCGAAAAAGATGGCAGCAACAAACGTACAGCCTTGGGTTCATGCATCCAATATGGATGAAACTCAAGCGAAAATTTTATTAATCAGTCTATACCTAAAAAAATAAAGACTCTCACGATTTAAGTCAGATTGTACAAAGCATCTGTATAAATCATGAGAGTTTTTTTATACTTTTCTCTGCATGTGATCGTAATTATGGTTCGATAAAACAACCTCATCCATCTTTTCAAATCCCATACGTTCATACAACGCTTTAGCACGCGGATTTACTTGGTCTACATCAAGACCTATTAAAGCCATACCACTCGCTCTAGCTTTATCAAAAGCGGCTTCTAGTAGTTCTTTCCCGATTCCTTTGCCTCTGTAGGCCTTTTTTGTAACCAGTGTGTCGAGATACCATTCGCCCTCAAAACTCTCTTCTCCGTCTGCATCAAAGGGGGGTAAATCATATTTTTTGAACAGTGCCTCAATTGGCTCATAAGATTGTGAGGCGGTGCCCCCTTTATAGCCATAGAAAAAACCTATAATCTTTCCTTCACTTTCTTTGACTACCGCATTTTTGTAACTAATCTGATACTTTTCTTCTTTTGCTGCTTCTACAAGGACTGGCTTCAACTTTTCCCATGATACTATCTCCATGATTGGAAGTTCCATATCAACCAGTACGATTTTAAACAGCTCAACAATTTCTTCTGCATCTTCTTTTCGTGCGTCTCTAATCATTTACATCGCCTTTTTTAATTATTATTCTGTTGCACAGTATCTTTTATACGTTCAGCTACTTTCACGGGAATACCCAGGGCTGCTATTTCCTCTACATCTGCTTCTTTTAGTCGCTTCATCGATTTAAAATGTCGCAACACTTTTGTCCGTGTTTTTGGTCCAACACCTTCTACATCATCAAGCTTACTGGTAAAACTATTTTTTCCACGTACATTTCTGTGGAATGTGATGGCAAAGCGGTGGACTTCTTCCTGTATACGCTGGACTAAATGAAAAGCCTGACTCCTGGGATCTAAAACAACGGGCTCTAGCTCATTCCCAAAAATCAAACCGGCTGTGCGGTGTTTTTTATCTTTGACCATCCCAGCTACAGGGATAGATAGACCAAATTCATTTTCCAAGACATCTTTCGCAGCATTGACTTGGACTTTACCACCATCCATCAAGATCAAATCAGGCATTGGTTTCTTTTCCTTCAAAAGGCGGGAATAACGTCGCCGGATTACTTCTTGGGTGGTCGCAAACTCATTACTACCTACAACGGTTCGAATTTTATATTTCCGATAATTATTTTTATCTGGCATGCCATCTTTAAAGGATACCATTGCCGATACCGGATTAGTTCCTTGAATATTTGAATGGTCAAAGGATTCAATTTGCTTAATATAAGGAAGGCCCATCACTTCTGACAATTGTTCAATAGCTCCTGTCGTTTTCTGCTCTTTCATTTCTATTAAACGAAATTTCTGCTTCAAAGAAATCTCACTGTTTTTACCTGTCAAATCTAGCAGTTCCTTTTTACGTCCTCTTTTAGGAACTATCACTTGGGTCTCAAGTGTTTCTTGGAGGAGTTCAGTGTCTACTGTTTGCGGGACATAGACTTCTTTTGGTTTTTGATTATTTATATCCTCATAATATTGGAGAATAAAGCCAATCAGTTCTTCTTCCGGCGTATCAATAACGGGGAACATCGTTGCTTCTCTTTTGATGAGCGTTGCCTGCCTAACAAAAAAGACCTGAATGGAAATCCAACCCTTATCCATATAATAATTGAAGAAGTCTCTAGATGTATAATTATTGGATATAATTGACTGTTTTTCAACAGTCCGTTCAATATATGAAACCTGATCACGAAATTCAGCAGCCCGCTCATAGTTCATCTCTTCAGCTGCTTCCTGCATTTTTTGCTTCAAATCTTTTTTAATATCTGAGACATTTCCGTTCAAAAAGGATTTGATCCGTTTAATCTGCTCATCATATTCTTCTACAGGTATCTCATGGTCACAAGGACCGATGCACTGACCGATATGATAATATAAACATGCGCGTTTTTGATAGCCATTGCATTTACGCAGAGGGTATATTTTTTGTATCAGTTGCTTGGTTTCAGAAGCAGCCCAAACGTCTGGATAAGGACCAAAATAATTTGCTCCATCTTTTTCTACTTCTGACGTGATGACCAGTTTGGGATTCCGCTCATTTGTTATTTTTAAATATGGATAACTTGTCCCACGTTTCAAGCGAATATTATACTTGGGTTGGTGCTTTTGTATCAGTGTTACTTCCAAAAGCAGGGCTTCTTTGTCAGAACCTGTCACAATCGTCTCGTAGTCAACAATATCTTCGACCAGTCGCTTGGTTTTCCCTTCGTGACCCCCTCGAAAATATGACCGGACACGGTTTTTAAGGTTTTTTGCTTTCCCTATATAGATGATGTCATTATTTTTATTTTTCATAATATAACAGCCAGGCAAGCTGGGAAGTAACTTTAATTTGTTTTCAATCAGTTCGTTAGACAAAAAAACACCTCCTTTGTCTTAGTCTCTAGGTGCTTCAAAAATATATAAAGAATAAAATGTATTGAAATCAGACCGTCCAACTGGCACACCTTCATAAACAAAGGTCTCCCCTAATTTATGTTGATCTGACTTGATTGCTGCGTCAATTGCCTCTGCAATACCTGCATACAATTCATCCATTTGTTCCTCATTTAAAGAACCGTTCTTTTTTTCCCATCTTTCAATAAACTCTTGCTCATCTTTACTTTTATAAAACTCTATCATCAAATCGTCCATGTTTCTCACCTTCAGTCTGTCCTTGTTTTAGTCCTTATCATTTTACCAAAAATAGGCACCTTTGTCAGTATACCAAAACATGTCCACTCGGCAGCTACATTTGGCTCACCGCTTCAATCATTCACTATCTTCTTCCCTCTTATTTTATTTATCATAGAAGAGGAAAAATTAGTTTATAGCGCTGGATTTTATAATGAAGTTAGCCACCTGGCTAACATATAAAAAACGCCATGTGAATTTCATGTTATATTGAAGTTACCACTAACTCTCAATAGACAGGATGAATTCACATGACGCACTCTAACCATACCACATCAGCACGTAAAGGAAAACACTTATCTTATTCAGAGCGGTCTCAAATCGCTATTTTGAAGCAAGAAAACTATTCCAATCGTCGTATTGCCAGTGTTTTGGAACGTGTTCCACAAACAATCAATAATGAGGTGAAGCGCGGAACGGTCACACAACTTAAGCGCCAAAAGCAAAAAGGAAAGATCTATGATTACTATACTAAAGATTATGACGCTGATGCTGGACAAGCAGCTTATGACAGACATCGTTTAAACTGTGGCCGACGGCCAAAATGGGCGGATACAGATACCTTTATAGAATGGGCCGATGATAAGATGTTGCTTGATAAATGGTCCCCTGATGTTGTGACTGGTTTTGCGTTAGAGCATGAGTTGTTTGATCGTGCCATTATTCCTAGTACAACAACACTTTACAATTGGATAGATAAAGGAATCATGCGAACAACAAATCTTGATCTTTTAGAAAAGCTCTCTCGTAAACCGAAAGCGTCCTCTCTGAAGAAACGTCCAAATAAACGTATTCTCGGGCAATCGATAGACAAACGGCCTAAAGAAATTGATGGCCGTGAAACTTTTGGTCACTGGGAAATCGACACAGTCGTTGGTAATAAGGAGAAGACCGATGCCGTACTCCTGACATTAGTTGAACGACAAACCCGCTTTGAAGTTATTATGAAGGTAAACGGTAAAGATCGACATTCTGTAAACGAAGCCATTTATTCTCTTCAAGAACGCGCTGGAGATGACTTTTCTACTATGTTTAAGACGATTACTTCAGATAACGGCTCTGAATTTGCAGGTCTACATGAAGCGTTAAAGGATACCCTAGATGTTTATTTTAGCCATCCTTATGCATCATTTGAGCGAGGAACAAGTGAGAATCAGCATAAATTTATTCGTCGCTTCATTCCGAAAGGAAAGCCGATGGTTCACGTCTTAGAATCACAATGCTTACGTATACAACAATGGATGAACGATTATCCCAGAAAAATATTGGATTATAAAACACCTCACGAGTGTTTCGTCAATGCCTTACGATTAGAAAAACAAGTGGTTTAACCCGTGAGGGCTTGACAACGAGCCTCCTTCGACATGACTTTAAAGCTGTAGAGCTGGCTGAAGCCAGCTTGTCAAAAGACTATCATGTCTCAGCTCATTATCAATCCCTCACTACCCAGATAATAACCGTCAAATATCACATGAAATTTAATTTTGATAAGTGGCTAACTTAAACTTGAAATTTTGGATTAGTTTATAGCTTTACTTTATACCAATAAAAAAAGGTCTCGTTATTTTCAATTAAATTATAGCTGATTCTCTTTGGCACGAAGCGAAGTCAATAGCGATTCTCATTTGTAAGGAAAATGTAATTATATTGTATATGTTGTGTGTCTATTTTTAATCTGATACTATATATTGTGTAATCAGTATTAAGAGAGGAAGTTATATAAATGGAATTTTTACCTGCTTCCTACGTAGAAAACTACGTAGCTACAAATGACCATCCACTAAACGAACTTGGAGAATTTGTATACAGTCGAACCTATTCACGCTGGCTCGAGGATAAAGGCCGAAGAGAATATTGGCACGAATCAGTCAAACGCGCGATCGAATATAATATGGCATTGGAATATAAACATTTGAAAAAAATCGGTTATTCTGTTCATTTAAAAACGATGCGCAAAGAAGCCAGAGAACTTTTTGAGAACATTTATCAGACCAAGCAATTTCCATCAGGAAGAACCTTATGGCTGGGCAACGCCAACGAAAAGGTAAACAAAGATTTTGCCTTAGGAAATTTCAATTGTTCTTTTTTATCAATCGAAAGATGGGAAGACTTAGCAGAACTCTTCTATCTACTGATGGTCGGTAAGGTAATATAGCCCGGTGCCGACGTTAAACCTTGTGAACCTGTACTAACAGGGTGTGCATGTATACGAGAACATGTGCTAACGATGAAAGCATTAAAGCTAATATCGTGCCAAGCTATATTCGGACTGATTTTTTGACAATCAGCTGATTTATAGAAGGTGTAGAGACTATCGAAAAGATCATACGCTGTCGTGAGGACACCTTATGAGAACTGAGTAGAGTAGCGCGAACGTGAAAACCGTTGCGCCAAGCGCAAGGACTTATAACATAACACTTATAAGTAAGATATAGTCCAAGTTTACGCTTGACTGGCGTAGGATTCAAAGCAACGAAGAAAACACTGCGTAATTTAACTGACATTCGTACAAATACCACTCTTTTGCATTCTGAATATAAGCCTGTTCCTGTGGAAAAAAGACTCGAGAATACAAAAGTTGTTAAAATGGAGAACGGCTATGCTAAAATATATGTTGGTGATTCAAAGGAAGGCTGGGTAGAATCCTTAGCCGAATATCTGAATCTTTTGACTAAAGTAGAAAACGAAGACATTCATACAATCAAAATCAGCTACAACAGTGTCCGTCCTGAAGGCGAACGACTGAAAACATTCGGTGGAACAGCCTCTGGTCCTGCTCCTTTACAAGAAATGTTCGCGGGCATCGATAATGTACTGAAAAATAAAGTGGATCCTTATTTAGATCCAATCGAAACAGACGACAAGGGCTACGGTTCCGTTCGTCCAGTACATATACTGGATATCGGTAATCTGATCGGAGCAAATGTCGTTGTTGGTGGTAAACGAATCTTCTAATGCCTCCAACATAAAAAAACACTCCTCTTTATCGGGGGAACTCCTGAATGGACGATCCCGAGGGAAGCTTTGTTTAGGCAAGGAACCTGTAACGACTATCGAAAGCGTAACTCCTGCCTTGGGGGCACGAGTGAAGAAGTGAGTAGAGTACACCTTTATGGTGGAAACGGGGAGCTTTAAAGGGTAACGCCTTTATTGAAGAGATAGTCTAATCTTTATGGCAACATAAAGCTAATAAAATTATGGTTAGAAGAACCGCTGAAATATTCCTGTTCGATGCAGATGATTATGAATCCATGTTTGCCAAATACGGCATGAATGGTATCTGGACAGAAGAACAGCTTGAACAACACAAAAAAATCGGTAATCTTTTAGAAAAATCAGGTATCAAGCCGCGCTGGTTCGATAACCTTAAAAATATCGGAGATCGCCGCGAAGGACTGGATCACCGTCGCATGAGCAACAACTCCATTGCCTTCGAGAAAAAACCGGATCGTGACTTTTTACATCTAGTCTTTGAAATGATGCAGCTGGAAGGAGAGCCTGGTTTCTTTAATATGGAAGAAGCGCGTCGCCGTCGCCCTAATGCAGAAGGCGTTAACCCTTGTGGCGAAATCATCCTGGATTCCAAAGGCGTTTGTAATCTGACGACTATCAATGTCAAGGCTTTTGTTCAGCAACAAGAAGATGGAACTCACAGTCTCGATTTAGATGGGTTGAAACGTGCACAGGAGCTCTCTGCGCGCATCGGGTTGCGTATGACCTTAACTCCTTTAGAAATCGATTCGTGGGATGAAATCCAGCAGCGGGACCGCTTGATCGGGACATCTGTTACTGGTTGGAAAGATGCCCTGGCGCTTGTCAAAGCGACTGAGGAAGAAGAAATCGAGTGGATGAACATGCTGCGCGACGCTTCCAGAAAAGCAGCGGATGACTATGCAAAAGAATTACGCGTCAATGCTCCATTGCTAGCGACAACGGTTAAACCGGAAGGCACCTTGTCTCAAGTTGCGGGCGGCGTCTCGCCTGGCGTACACATGAGTCACAGTCCGTATTACATTCGACGTGTGCGTATTAATGCCACGGATCCGCTTGTTAAAGTAGCAAAAGAACTGGGATGGAAAATCCATGCCGAGATCGGCACAAATAATGTCTATGATCAAAACGAACTCGCAAAAGATGAAGTTATCGCTGATGCAAGAACGGTGGTTATCGACTTCCCTGTTGCAAGTGGCGCAAAACGAACGAAGGAAGACACAACGGTTGATGAACAGTTCGATACCTACTTCCGCTTCCAGAGAAATTACGTCGAACACAACGCTTCAAATACTATCGATGTAAAACCAGGTGAATGGGCTCAAGCAGAACAACGCGTCTGGGATGGCTGGAACGACTTTGTCGGTGTTTCTTTCTTGAGTCATGACGGCGGCACTTATACGCTTGCTCCCTATGAAGCGTGCACAAAAGAAGAATACGAAACATCGAAATCTACTATGAAACCTTTTGATGCCGGACTTTTACATCAATTTGAACACAGCGAGACAGAAGCAGATCTCGAGACGATGGAAGCCTGCTCGTCAGGCGTCTGCCCAATCAGATAAACTATTGAAATCTAACTGAAAGGAGAATGAAAAGTGACCACTTCCTCATCGGATAAACAGGGAACATATAAAAGTGGCCGTACTTATGTACTGACACGTACGGCACTTTTGACCGCCCTTGTCTCAGTGGGAAGGTTGAGCTTTTCTTTTCTTCCCAATGTTCAACCCATGACTGTTTTACTTGTCTGTATCACTTTGTATTACGGATGGAAGAGCGGACTGGCGGTCTCGCTTTTATCTGTGCTACTTACAAATATTTATTTAGGAATGGGCCCCTGGACTTTCGCTCAAATCGCCGCTTATTCTGTACTGATTGGCTTGACCTATTTGCTGGAGGATACTTATGAGTCGATACCTATATGGATCATGTCCTTTTTTTTAGCTTTTTTAGGAATAGCCTATGGACTAGTTATTTCCCTAGTACAGGCTCCTTTTTTTGGATGGAATATTTTTATTCCTTATTATCTATCCGGGCTTCCTTATGATATTATGCATGCCGTTGGTAACGTCGTATTCTTTGTTTTACTATATCCTATAGTAATGCGCATATTTCATCGGGCAGATAAAAATAGTCAAAGCACGAATTAAGAAATTCACTTATAAAAGGAGAAGATTTTCATGCAAAAGAAACAAAAAATACTCATCACTATTGTTGTTGGTGTTATCCTTGTTGCCGCGGGTTTATGGATTAATGGTACGTTATCAAACGACTCCGCAGATTTAGCTTTACCCCCTGATATGAAAGAAGTCTCTATCACTCTTTATAATCAAGAAGAAGAAATTTCAACGGACTCTTTTGAAGTTATGAACGACACAACGCTAATGGAAATCATGAAGGATAATTATGAAATGGATGTTTCAGATGAAGGGTTCGTCCTAGCAATAGACGGCTACGAGCAAAGTAAAGATGACGGTCTGTACTGGGTGTTCGAAGCTAATGAGGAAATAGTAGAAGTATCTACAGAAGATTTCGTTCCTGAAAACGGTGATGATGTTGTGTGGTTGTTGAAAACATTCTAGAGCGTAAAAAAGGAAGGCTCACTCTTTTTAGTAAGAGTAGCCTTCCTTTTTGTCTTTCGATAAAGTTAGTATCAACTCGTAGACCGATCTGGGGTTGAGTTGACCTTTTTTTGATTGAAATGTCATACTCAACGCCGTCGACCAGCTGAGTGGACACTTTCCTTTTCGAAATGTCGTACTCAGCGACACATACCAGCTGAGTGCGCACTTTTCTTTTCGAAATGTCGTGCTCAGAGACGACTACCAACTGAGTGGACACTTTCCTCTTTGAAATGTCGTGCTCAGCACCACATACCAGCTGAGTGCGCACTTTCCTTTTCGAAATGTCATGCTCAGCCACACATACCTGCTGAGTACGCACTTTTCCTTTCGAAATGTCATACTCAGCGACAACTACCTACTAAGTGCGCAATTTTCCTTTCAAAATGTCATGCTCAGCGACACATACCTGCTGAGTACGCACTTTTCTAATAAAAACTCGTCAAAATAAATGTCTACCGCACGACGAACAATAAATGAACTAAGGAAAAGAGAGCCGGCTCTCTTTTTTCATATTAGCCCTTCCTATTCATTGGTATCCAGCATCTCTTTAACAAAGAAAGCCGTAATTTGTTTCATCGTAGGTACTTTGACGAGATGTTCTTCATCTTCCTTTATAAAAGTCAGATTTCTGTCAGAATTATCTTTGACAAACTCTTTTACGTGATTATAGGGTACGACCACATCGTGTATACCGTGCCAAAATAACAGCGGCCTATCTCCAAGAGTTTCAGGGTGCCGAGATAAATCATAATCAGGTACCCAATTCAATAAGAATTCATAATCCTGTGGGAAAAAGCGATCCAGTTTTGTCGCATGATCCATTATGCGTTGACGATAATTGGTGAGTTGCGGGGATCCCATAACACAAGCCGCAACTTTTATCTCAGGATGATGTGTAAGTAACGCGCACGTAGTAATCCCACCCATTGACACACCCCCGACAGCTATACGATCATCTACGACTCCCAATTTTTTGAAATGATTAACGATGAAACCAAATTCAAATAGATTAGTATGAATACTTTGCCAAAAAGTCAGTGACGGAATTTTTATGATAGGCTGTTTCCTTTCACCATGATTAAAAGCATCTGGAAGTAACACACGAAAACCAGCTTCTGCCAGATACCGTCCCTGGGTCAATACAAGTTCCTTTGATGACTGCCAACCATGATAGAAAATAATCAGTGGCAATATATCGTTGCGCTTTTTCTCTTCAACGACTTCTAATAAAGGTATCGTGCCTAATGAGCGTTTCCGTATAGTTAATTTCATTGGCTTAATTTTAATCTCCTTCTTGGTTTCAATCATGAAAATAATAACGCCAGGTATCAGTGAGTGGTTCATTTGTAGAAAATAACGCCGGATTTATTACCAGGAGTTCAGAAAGAAGTAGAGCCGTTTTTTCTGCATCCAAGATACGCACACTAGCATCTCCAAAGGTTCCCTTTCTCATCGCGCCTTCTTCAAGTAAGAGGTCTTCGACTTTCCAGTAATGCTCAGATGATGATGAGCCACAATGGCGTCTGGATGGCACATGAACTTTTTCCCCAGAATATAAAATACTATACAAATCAGTATAGGTGTCTGTAATTCTCCCAGGCGTGTTTACCCATTCTTCTATCCCGTGCATAAATGTATTTTTAGTTAAGTCTACGCCAATCAGTAATATTTGGGCCTTTCTATCCAGAAGTTTTCCCCAGACAGACGCTCTAGCACAAGGTGTTTCATGTCTGTACTCATTTTCAGTAAAATATTTGGCATCCTGACCCAAAGCAGCTACAGAATGTGTTGGATGTTCTGAACGATAGACCCCTTTACGCTTTCTGAATTTTTCAGTCAACATCCCCACATTTGATGGTGACTCTAAAACATGAAACACAGCATTATCTTTATTAATATAGTCCCATGTGTGAGTAGGCAATACAAGTAATCCCTCTTTCATATATCTGCTCAAGCTATCCAGTACAGTCGCCGGACCGCCTTTTACATCTCCGATACTTTTATAAGAAGAATGGACAAGCAGTGTTCCTTGCTTCTTAATATTAAGTTGCTTTAGATCATCCATTAGTGATGTTTTTGTGTGCATAAGTATCCCTCATTTATTGTTTTACTATATTCTTAAGTAAACAGGATAGCTAAATAAAATGCAACTGAAGCATCCGTGCCGTTATTTTAAAAAACGCCTTTTTTCGCTGCTATAGGATTGTCGCCTTTAAAAGAATCTTATGGCTAGTCATTAAAAAACACCAGCAAAAAATCTTTTCAGATTTCTTCACTAGTGTTTTTTTACGGCTTATTTATTTAATCTAAAATACGAACGGTTATATTACGTCTACCCCATTGCAATGCTTCAGCTACTGTGCTGAAGTGAATGTCAATAATGTTTCCATTGATTGCACCGCCAGTATCTCCAGCAATATAAACGCCTTTACCTTCGACTTCCACCATAGAACCCAATGGAATGACTGATGGATCTACAGCAATCACTCTTGGGTTGACACGTAAATCGATACCCATTCGTGTATGGGTACTCAACCCTGGTTGCTGTGTAGAGTAACCTGTTGCTTGAACGCGTAGGGTGCGTCCTGTTGTTTGTGCTGGTTTCGATTCTTTTTTAGTTGTTTCTTTAACTGTAGATGATGACTTATTCGGCTGTTTAGTTGACTGTTTTTTAGACTCTTGCTTTTTAGTGCTTTGTTGATTAGTTGTACTCTCTTGTTTTGTTTCAGAAGCATTTGATGTTGAAGATGAAGATATGGAGACTTCCTCATTCTCTTTTTTTATACGTGCATTTTCTTCAGATTCCTTTTTTGAAAGAGCACTTAATTGCACTTGATTTTCTTGAATCATTTCTTGCAATGAAGCAACTTTATGATCCAATTCATTTTTTTGAGCCAATGCTTCGTCCTGCTCTTTTTCTAAGTCTTGACGTGAGTTTACGAGCTCTTCTTTTAAATCAGCTAATTTTTGTACTTCTTCCTCAGCTATCTCGATTTGTTCATTGCTTGCATCAGTAAGACGCGAAATGACTACGATACGATTGAACATGTCCGCTATACTCTCTGACTTTAATAGCGCGAGCACCACATTTTGTGATGTTTCATTAACTTGCAGAGACTTTAATCGTTCTCTTGCTTGATCCATTCTTTCTGAAACAACTTCTTCTTGTTCTGAAATATTTGTTTCAGTCTTTTTAATGTCATTTTCTTTTTCATCAATCGATTCGTTCAACGCACCCAATGTTTCGTTTATTGTGTTAGCTTCTTCGACAGTAGCATTTACATCTTCTTGAAGTGTTTGAATCTCTTGTTCTGTTCTATCTTGCTGAACTTTTATCTCATTTAGTGAATCAGCTGAGACTGGCTGAGTGTAATTTATCTGTAAGAATGTTAAACCAATAATGGCCAAACCCAGTAATTTTTTGTTCATAGTGTATTGGACAATCCCTTCTAAATTGAAGCTTTAATATATGTTTCCTGTGTTCAATGCTTCGTAATTATACCGACAAAATCCATAATGTACATGACGATTATCTTACATTTTATTACAATATATTGAAGTTAAAGCACAAAGTATCACAAGAAAGACTTATTTAAAGTAACAAAACAGGTAATGATAGCGCTTTCTGTCTTTCTGTAATATAATTGTAATACATAGGTCTTTTTAGACTTTATGCCCTTAATAATAGTATGCTTAAATTACGGGTGATTTATTTAAATAACAACACGAAACTTATATGGGAGTGGCTATTATGTCTAGAGAACGGATAGGTTTATTAGATGTCGGCTCAAATACGATACGTTTAGTTGTCTTTGAGAAAGATGATGACCATGGCTTTACTGAATTACAGAATATAAAAACCCCCGCTCGGCTCGCACAATATATGAATGACAATGAAAAAATGGCCGAAGACGGTATAAAAAAATTAATAACGGTTTTAAAAAGTTTTACTGACATAGCTAAAAGCTATAATATAGTGGATTTAATTGCCATCGCAACTGCTGCAATTAGGCAATCTACAAACAAAGAAAGTATTCTGGCACGTGTTAAGGAAGAAGTGGGCTTGGATCTTACTGTTCTTCCAGAAAAAAAAGAAGCCTATTACGGAAATTATGCTGTTCGGTACACAATGGATGTCGTTGATGGTATCAGCATCGATATTGGTGGTGGAAGTACAGAAATTACTTATTTTGAAAACAAAAAGGTTAAACACGTACACAGTTTCCCTTTTGGGACAGTTTCTTTACAGAAAGATTTTTTTGATGGATTAAGTCATAACGATAAAAAAGCAATAAAAAAAGCACGTAAATGGGTCAAAAAGCAGCTTAAGTCATTAGATTGGCTTTCGGATCTCGGTGTCGTTCTGGTCGGTATTGGTGGCTCTGCACGAAATTATGCTGAAGTATTTCAACGGCAAACAGATTATCCGATTGCTGGCATCCACGAATACTATATGTCTAAAAAAAATCTTAATGATACATTTAAATTATTTGAGGAAAGTTCAATGAAAGAATTATCTAGCCTAGATGGTTTAAGCGAAGACCGGCGAGATATTATTATCCCCGCTGGTATTGTGTTTACTGAATTACTCGACGTGATTGATTCAAAATCCTTTGCTATCAGTAATCGTGGCCTACGAGAAGGCATAATAATTGAACGTATGAATGAAGAAGATGAAGAAGCTTACGATTTATTTGGTATGAAAAGACAGACTGTACAACGTCTATTCAAGCAATATGACATCCGGCCAATCAGTGCACACCAGCGTATCATTCTGGCTGATCAGCTGATTAAATTGATTAAGGATAAGGGCATTTTAGACGTCTTAGACACTGATTTATCTCTTCTTCATTATGGTGCTACACTTTATTATCTGGGAAGTTATATTGAAGACGATTCAAAATCCCAACATACCTTTTATATCATCTCAAATACTAATCTTCACGGTTTCAATCACAAAGAGCGTGTCCAACTTGCTCTATTAGCTAGTTATAAAAACCGTTCTTTATTCAAGCAATATACAAAGTATGTCAAGGATTGGTATGAAAAAGATACGTTGGATTTACTGTTATATATGGGGAGTATCATTAAATTTTCTGAAGCGTTAAGTGACTCTCAAGTAAACGTCGTCAAAGACATGAAACTCTTAGATACTGATGATGGTCATTATGAATTAGTTGTTACCTATAGTGGTCAAGCAATTGCTGAAGAGTACAGAGCGAATAAACATAAAAATCATATTGAACGCGTTCTTGGTAAATCACTTGATATTACATTTAATCAAGCTGAAGAGACAGCCGACCAATCGGAGGTGTAGACATGCAGGTGCACGATGATTTACTGGATAATCCAGATTACTTTCAAAATAGAGAGTTATCATGGCTAGATTTCAATGCCCGTGTCATTGAAGAAGCTGATGATAAGACTAACCCGCTCTTTGAACAATTGAAATTTTTAGCCATAGGCAGCTCAAATCTAGATGAATTTTATAAAGTGCGTGTTGCCGGCTTACAAGATCAACAAGTAATGGGTGTAGATGAAGCAGATACCAAAAAGCAATGGCTGCCTAAAAAACAACTCCAAGAAATAACTAAAAAAAATCAAAAACAAGTAAAGCGGCAGTATACTCTCTTTGAAACAAAGAAAAAGGAATTAAAGGAACACGCTATCGCTTTTACCAAAGTAACCAACTTATCAGATTGTGACAAGGCGCATGCGAAACGCCTGTTTACATCTGATATCGCACCAGCCATTACTCCCTATGGGATTGATGCTTATCGCCCTTTTCCACATGTGTCTGATGGTGTGTTACATTTATTCGTTCGCCTTAGAAAAACTGATTCAACATACAGCGCTATCGTTCCTATTCCCAAACGATTAAAGCGTATTTTTTCGATAAAAAAAGCAGATAAACGTCTATTATTATTTTCTGAGGATATTGTTCAGTCTTTTTTGTCTGATTTATTTCATGGGTATCAACTTATTCACTCATTCGCTTTTAGAGTAACGAGAAATGCAGACATAGAAATACAAGAAGAAGGCGCGGAGGATTTACTTTCAAGAATCGAGGATTATCTTGAAAAAAGAAAAAATGGACGTGCCGTCAGACTTGAAATAGAAGAGCATCAAATGAATAAATCCATTGAACAGGATATTGCGTATTTAAAAAAAGAACTAACCGTCAAACAAAGAGATATTTATTTTTTAAAGGGTCCGCTTGATCTCACTTTTTTACATGATGTAGTAGATACTTTGGATTCTGCTGATTTAAATCTATCGTTTAAGTCTTTCACACCTTTTTATCCAAATCTGTATCATAGAAAATCAATTTATGACTTAGTAAAACACCAGGATATGTTCTTTTATCATCCTTTTGATTCCTTTCAGCCGATTATTCAGTTCATTGAGCAAGCGGTTAGTGATGAACAAACGATTGCAATCAAACAGACCTTGTATCGTGTCAGTCACCATTCGCCATTAGTACAAGCACTCGAGCGAGCAGCAAAAAAAGGCATTCAAGTTACGGTGCTGGTAGAATTGAAAGCACGTTTTGATGAGGCTAATAATGTTCATTGGGCAAAAAAACTTGAAGAAGCAGGCGCTCATATTTTATATGGTGTTAAAGGCTTAAAAACCCATACCAAAGCTACCCTCGTTATCAAAAAGGAGCCATCAGGATTTGCGCGATATGCACATCTTGGCACAGGGAATTACAATGAAAAAACTGCTACACTTTATACAGACATGGGAATTGTGACCGCAAATAAAAAAATTACCCAGGATGTCTTTGACTTCTTTAATTATTTAAGCGGCTATAATGAGCAACCCGCTTATCACTACCTTCATGTCTCCCCTTTCGATATTCGGGATGCCTTTATTGAAAATATTGAAAAGGAAATTAGTTTGCATAAACAATTTCAAAATGGGCATATCATTGCTAAAATGAATTCCTTAACCGATAAAAAAATGCTTGTAAAACTCTACGAAGCCAGCCAAGCGGGGGTTAAAATCGAACTTATTGTCCGAGGTATTTGTTGTCTCATCCCGGGAATTCCAGGTATCAGTGAAAATATAACGGTCAGAAGCGTTATTGGTCGTTTTCTAGAACACAACCGGGTCTATTATTTCTATCACAATGGTTCAGAAAATTTGTATCTTTCTTCTGCGGATATGATGACTCGGAATATGATCAAACGTGTAGAAATTGCTTTTCCCGTTTTGGATACAAGCTTAAAAAATCATATTATTTCTATTTTAACGCTATACCTTTACGATAACGTCAAAGCTTGGACTTTAAATAATAAGGGGCTTTACACTAAATTAAAACCTGGTGGAGATAAACCTGTCCACGCTCAAAAAGAGTTAATGCAGTTATAACAAGGTATACATTGCATTTTTATGAATGCTATGACTGGATTGATTTGAAAACTAAACCATTAGAAAAAAGAGCACCCAGGTATTGACTAACTTTTTCTGTACTAAATGAATTCTTTATATATCTTTGACAAGTGTTCTAATACTGTGGTAAAACTTTAATAGATAGAATAAAAAGGGCGGACATATATGACTCCAAATAAAGAAAATTTTATAAAGGCAATTTATGAACTGGGTGGAGATGAATCGATTGTCTCTAATAAAGAATTATCCCAGACCTTATCCATCTCAGCTGCTTCCGTTACAGAGATGAATATGCGCTTACTAAAAGAGGGCTTAATCAGTCACGCTCCTTACCGTGGGGTTCAACTCACGCCCAGTGGCAAACGTATTGCTAACAAACTTATAAGAAAGCATCGTATATGGGAAGTTTTTTTATCAGAAAAATTGGGTTATGACTGGAACGAAGTCCATGCTGATGCCGATTTACTTGAACATGTGTCGTCTGATATGCTGATCGAGCGTTTAAATGACTTTTTGGACGAGCCTACATTTGATCCGCACGGTGGTGTTATTCCCAACAATGATGGGTCCCTTCCAGAAACATCCAAGTTTCCTCTAGCTGATATTGTTATTGGTGAGCAATTTAAAATTATGGAAGTCGATGATGACAAGTCTTTTCTTAATTACCTTCGTGAAAAGGGAATCCAATTAAATCATAGCTACACTCTCACCGCCATTGATTCTTTCGAAGGTGCCCTTACATTGAAATCTTCTAATAATGAAGATATAATCATTGGCAATAAAGCAGCATATAAAATACTAGTTGATTATATTCCTCACACTAAACCATAAAGAGTTATTTATCGTATAGATATTAATATAAAAGTGCCATCAAAGCTCTCCACTAACCTGATTCTTTCATTTGAAAAAATCCAGGCTAATGGAGAGCTTTTCTTTTTTTCTTGAATGTTGAAACACATGGTATACTGATAAGACACAAGCAAATAAAGAAAGAAAGGACCCTAACCATGACGCCAAAGAAATCAATTGAAGAACGTATTCCTTACTTGGAAGATCATAAATATACTGGCAATGATTTAGGACTCACGTATTCCTTGGACCATTCACTTTTCAACGTATGGTCTCCTCTAGCCAAGAAAGTATTTCTAAATATATATAAAACAGCTAGCGCAAAGAAGCCTGAATGCAAATATGAAATGTCTTTAAAAAACAATTGTTGGTCCATTAGTATAGATAAGAATCTTGCTGGCTATTATTATACCTATAGTTTCTTGCATCATGAAAAGGAAGTTGAGTCCGCTGACATTTATTCAAAGGCTGTCGGTTTAAATGGAGACCGTTCCGCCATCATTGATTTCAATGAAACAAATCCTAACAATTGGAGTCAAGACACCTATAAAGGTGTGTCTTCCATCACCGATGCTATTATATGGGAAACACACATAGAAGACTTTTCTAGTCATTTTGAGGCTAATTTTTCCGAGGCGAACAGAGGTAAATACCTCGCTTTTACTGAGGAAAATGTTGCACTAAATAATCATCCAGACCAACTAACAGGCCTTTCTTACCTTGAGGATCTGGGGATTAATTATGTTCACCTATTACCAGCTTTTGATTTTGAAAATGACGAAACATCTTCGGCTTATAATTGGGGATATGACCCTAAAAACTTCATGGTTCCTGAAGGGAAGTATTCTAGCGACCCTAGTGATCCAAAGAAACGTATCAAGGAATTTAAATCAATGGTGACCTCTTTGCATCAGCATGGTATCGGAGTTATTTTAGATGTTGTATTTAATCATACCTACTTATCTGAGTCCTCTTGGTTCCAACGAACTGTTCCTGATTACTATTACCGACAAGATGATAAAGGTGATTTTGCCAATGGTTCCGGCTGCGGGAATGAAACAGCTAGCGAACGACAAATGATGCGTAAATATATTATCGATGCCGTTCTTTATTGGGCAGAGGAATATCATATCGATGGCTTTCGTTTTGATTTGATGGGTCTGCATGATGTTGACACGATGAATAAACTACGCCAAGCACTCGATGCTCATGGACATTCAGATGTGCTTATCTATGGAGAACCTTGGAATGCTGGCAGTGTGGCTATTTATGAACCAAATAAACCTGCTGATAAATATCATGTCGCAGATTTAGTTGATGGGATCGCATTGTTCAATGATGAGTTCCGAGATGCAATCAAAGGACCCGTCTTTGACGAAAAAGCAGGTGGCTTTCTTCAAGGGGCGAATGGCAACGACACTAGCGCCTATTCTACTAACGATCTGGCTGCCAGTATTTTAGCCAATACGCAAACAGATATGGGCGATTTTAAACTTTCTGACGAAAAAGCTTGGGCTAGAACACCTGGCCAAGTTATCACCTACGCCTCAGCTCATGATAATTTAACACTTTATGATAAATTAATAAACTCGATGAATAATGAGTTAGATTACAGACGCGACGAGCACGCTATTCAATTAAATAAATTAAGCGCAGCCCTTTTATTCACCTCATTAGGCGGTATCTTTTTACAAGCCGGTGAAGAATTTGGCAGAACAAAATTTGGAGATGAAAACAGTTACCGTTCATCGATTTCTGTTAATCAACTTGACTGGACACTGGTAAATGAAAATAAAGATCTTTTGGAATTCTACAAAGGGATGATTAGTCTCAGAAAAGCTTACCCTCCCTTACGTGATGCATCAAATAAAACGAGTGAAGCAATTACTTTTTCAAAAACTAAGGACAATGTACTAGCTTATACAATACCGAACACTTTGCCTACAGGTGACTTTAAAATGATGGCTGTTATCATCAACACCACACTCCATCCAGAAGAAGTTGAACTGAAAAGTAGTTATCCACTTCCTGATAGATGGGATATAAGAGCTTCTAGGCATTCAGCTGGACTATCGTCTTTAGGAACTTTGTCTGGACGTCATGTTATCATTAACCCAAGAGAGGTACTCATACTCACAGCTTAGTTTTTAAAAGTTTTTCGTGTGCCAATCTTGTTTAAAAAAATAATTCAGAAACTCTCAAGTAATTAAAAAAGTAAAGATAAAAGAAGTGGATGCCTGATAAAAAAGGGATCCGCTTCTTACTTAATTGATTGTTTTTCTTCTAAAGAATACTGCACCTATACCAATAAATAATAGTATTAATAGTCCTGTCACAGCAAAGCTCTGGATGAGCTCTCGGCCTATCTCTTTTCCTGCCAACCACTCTACATTGCGCGAATTTAATTGCAAAGGGCTCCATTTTTGAATCAATGGAAACAGCTCTCCAAGATATAAAAGTCCGACAAACGCTCCAACAGTCAGCAATGTACCAAAAGAGGTTCTCAGGATAACTGCTACCGAAAGTAATAAAGCCATTAACATCAAACCGAAGAGATACATACTCCCCGTAGCTATTAACACGCCTTCCAGTGAACTTTTTGGGAAATAATAGTTAGTATAAATAAGTGTAATAAGAGCACTTAACCAGTAGAGTAGTGTCCAACTTGAAAATAGTAAAATGAGTTTGCCCATGTAAATAGAAAGCCGGGGGAGCCCTTTCGTCACCATGTGCACCAACGTTCCTTTCTCATACTCTTTAGACATAATTGGGCTGAAAACTAGTAGTAAAACCACTAATCCAATCTGATTAACATTCGAAAAAAACTGAAGCCAGGAATCGACATAAGTAGGGTCCTCTATAATGATTGTAATATTCTCATCTGTTAAGCGACTTAATAGTTCCGGTAAAAATTTCGCACTTAACGGACTTGTCACGCCTATCAGTGCAAAAACAGTGAAAAGGAAACGATTGAGAAAGAGCCAAATAGAATGAGCGTTAATTATTTCTAGAATAAATTTCCGACAATAACTTTACACATACCAGGAATGTCTAAAATTTTCACTTATGTAATATTTGTGATAGCATAATAATATACGTGAAATGTTTCAGAAAAATTTCATGAAAGTATGTATAACAATCATGATATAAAAAAATTATAGGAGGATATTTTATGAAAATGACAAAATCAATAAAACTTGTTTCACTTGCTTCAGCATCATTATTACTTGCAGCGTGTGGTAGCGATGATTCTGCGGACAGCGGAGATGAAAAGCTAGGTGAAAAATTAAATTACACCATTACAGGAATTGAACCTGGGGCAGGTATTACAGCTACAACAGAACGTGCGCTAGAAGAGTATGACAATCTGGACGGCTGGGAACTCGAAACAAGTTCCACAGCAGGCATGATGGGTCAGCTCGATTCTGCCATAGATAATGAAGAGCCTTTAGTTATAACAGGCTGGACACCTCATTACATGTTTGAGCAGTATGATCTGAAATTCCTTGAGGATCCTGAAGGTGTTTATGGGGAACCTGAATTTGTACATACAATGGCTCGTGAAGGCTTCGAATCTGACATGCCTGAAGCTTATGCTATAATGGACAATTTTTCTTGGGAAGTTGAAGATATGCAAGGTATCATGTTAGCTGCTCAAGACATGGATTTTGATGAAGCCGCAAGTAATTGGGTCGAAGAAAATCAAGACATGGTAGATAGTTGGACTGAAGGTATAGATGAAGGTGACGGGCAAGAACTCGAACTTGGATCGTACCCATGGGATTCAGAGCGCGCTTCTTCAGCTGTTCTATCTCAAGTCTTAAGCGATCACGGCTTTGATGTAACAGTAAATACTGTTGATCCGTCCATCCTCTTCCAAGCACTTGCTCAGGGGGAAGTTGATGTCACTGCCGCTCCATGGCTACCAACAACTCAAGGTGCTTATCTTGAAGAATATGGTGATGATATCGTTGACATGGGACCAAATATGGAAGGTACAGTTATCGGTGTAGTCGTGCCAGAATATATGGACATCGACTCCATAGCTGATTTAAAACCAGCAGAATAATCTTTTGAATGAGTAAAAGGTTCAGGGACTGTCCCTGAACCTTTTTTCTATTCTACAATATTAAGTCAAATTTTGTAATATTTTATTTAAAATAGTTCTCTATGCTATACTTAATGAAATAATCACAGGAGGTTTACTTATATGAACCATACATATGAAACATTACGTATTAAGCTAGAACGTCTTATGAAGAAGAGACAATCTGCAAAAAAACAATTCCAAGAGAACGAACTTTATTATAACGAGGTCAAAGCGATTTTTCAAAAAGAAACCGCAGATGTAGAGAAGTTAGAAGGGCAATCTTTTACTACCTTTTTACGCACTTTGATTGGAACACATGATAAAAAACTTTACGAAGAAAGGCAAGAACAGATTCAAGCAAAACTTCAGCTAGACAAGGCTTCGGCTGTGTTTTTATCCTCTCGTGAGGATCTCAGTCGTATTGAAGAAGAAATAAGTGATCTCAAAAATGAATTAGATACTTTGAAAGAAAAGCTCAGCAAAACAGATCCAGAGTTCAAAGAGATTCTTTCAGAAAAAGAAGAACAACGTCTTTCGATTGAAGCTGAAATGAGAGAAATTAACGAGGCTTTAGATGTCGGAGTAAGTGTTTTAAATAGTTTAAACATGACACTTGAAAGTCTTGATTCTGCTGACTCTTTAGCAACTTGGGATTTATTTAGTGATAGTTTTCTTATTGATATGTTGAAGTACGATAAAATTGATAAAGCAGAAGAGAATTTATTTTATCTGGAGGGTTTACTTGAGCGTTACAAGAAAGAATTAAAAGATGTCGATTTACATGGCGTCTTAGATTATGAAAGCCTTGGACAGATGAGAAGAGTCTTTGATATCTTTTTTGATAATGTTTTTTCTGATTGGAGTACAAAAGATACTGTAAAACGAAATATCAGTAATCTTGATTCAGTTTATGCAGAAGTCAGTCTTATTCAAAAACAGTTACAGGAACGTTATGACGCACTCGGAGCGCAACTAAGCGAATTACAATTATATTATTAATAGAAAAAGCGATTGGACTCGATAAGCCTCTTGTCTAATCGCTTTTTATTATCGTAATCCTAATGCATATCCTAATTTTTTCCCAAAGTGTCGAACTTGGACATCTTCGGTTCATTCCACATATTTTTATGCTGTCGTTGTCCGAAGTCTGGTCATGTTCGGACATTCATAGGATTAAAGTTATAAGAATGCGTCGAACTTGGACATCTTCGGTTCATTCCACATGTTTTTA
>NZ_FNYW01000032.1 GCF_900109085.1 Alkalibacterium gilvum
CATTGAATGGTACGTTTTTGGATACTATCTATTTCGTAGCCTTGATCTTTATACTCTTGGATCAATTCTAAATCAATTTGTTTAAAAGCTGCACAGAGTAGTTCTTGGACAATCTGTTGGAAAAGTATTTCTAAAGCTAATTCAGCTTCGAGTAATGTGTCTTGTTCCTTTAATATTTTGATGATTTTTGATATAATTTTATTCATAAGAAGACCTCTTTCTCTAGCGTTATCGTTATCTCTAGATTAAGGGTCTTCTTTCTTTTTGTCCAGACCGATATTTTTCTGTTCCGACATTAATTTTACACATAGTTCTTTTTTGTTTAATCTATTCACTTTACGCTTAATTTTTGAAACGATTAAAAAAGCCTTCAGTTTTATCTTTAAAGAATGATGCACCTTCTTTTAGTAAGTCGCCGGCTTTTTCCATGCCGTCTGTTACCTGTTCAAGAAAGGTTTGGTTTTGCTCATCTTTGTACTCTTTTCCAGCTTCCTCAACTAGGAAGGTTGTTTTTTCGGTATGTGGAAGAATGCCTTCCATTTGATTTTTTAGTACCATACCAATTCCGTTTGAACTATAGGTGCTCAAATGATAAGCGTTATTGTCATAGCCTGCCCAACTGGTAACAACAACATCTGGCGTGTAGCCTACAATCCACTGGTCATTAACACCTACATCAGTATCGGTTTGAGTTGTTCCTGTTTTTCCTGCAATCTGGTAGCCAACAGGTTGATTGTTTTTTGCAGTTCCTGATTCAAATACACTTAGTAACATGCTGTTCATTTCATCAGACACTACTTTTGATAGAACGCGCGTTTCTTTAACTTCTGTGTTATCAACCACAATAGCTCCTGTAGCATCCACAATTTTAGTTATGAAATGTGGATGCGCCCTGACACCATCGTTTGAAAACACACTGTACGCACTTGCAACTTCTAAGGGTGAAACACCTTTGTTCCATCCCCCACCTAACGCAAGTGTTCCAAGCGTTCTTTCACTGCTGTCAACATCAATACCGAAGCCTTTCAACTTACTGACGCTTTTTTCAATTCCAATTTCATTTAGCAACCAAACAGTGGGTGCATTTAAACTATTGGATAACGCATCGTACATAGGCACTTCTCCCTGATACGTTCCTGATAAATTAGTCGGTGTGTAATTCGACTCCCCATATGACAACTCTTCATCAGTTAGCATAGAATATGGAGTATACCCTGCTTCGATTGCGGGGGCATAGACCCCTAAGGGTTTAATAACAGAGCCTGGCTGCCTATAACTTTGTGTGGCCCTGTTAAGACCTCTAAATGTATAATCACCTCTGCCACCAACAACAGCCTTCACACCACCGTTTTTAGGGTCTAAAGCAATAGATGCACTCTGAGAGATTGTTCCATCTGGTGCTGTTTCAAATAAACGGTCTTTATCATATACAGCATCCATTTCTTGTTGGTAAGATTGATTTAATGATGTATAGATTGTATAACCATTATTTAGTAAATCTTCTTCTTCGATACCATAGTCATTACTCGCCTCATTTATCACTGCATCAAAGTAGTACGGATAACGGTAACTATCTTGACGATTATATTCATCAGATAAGACGAGTCCTTCACTTTGATAACTTTCTTTATCTTTTGTTGTTATTATTTCAGCATTTTCCATTAACTTAAGGACGACATTCCGACGCTCGATGGCTCTATCATAATCATCGATAGGATTATAATAACTAGGTGCTTTCAGCATTGCAGCAAGAGAGGCTGCTTCTGGTATGGTAACCGCGTCAGCAGTTTTCCCAAAATATTTTAAAGACGCATCTTCAACACCCCAAACGCCATTCCCAAAGTAAGCATTGTTTAAATACATTTCAAGAATATAATCCTTGCTATAATTTTTTTCTATTTCAATAGCTAAAAAGAGTTCTTTAAGCTTTCTCATGATGGTCTGGTCTGCAGATAAATAAGCATTTTTAGCCAGTTGCTGTGTAATTGTACTCCCGCCACCAACAATTTGACCTCTATTAATCACATAACCAACAGCTGCTCGTGTTAGCCCAATCGGATCAAACCCCTTATGTTTATAAAATCGTTGATCTTCCGTCGATATGACAGCATTTTTAATATTATCCGATATCTTATCTGTTTCGATATAGGTACCTTTTTGTGAGTAAAGCCTACCCGCTTCTTCGCCTGAATCATCAATAACAGTGGTTGGTTGAGTTAACCCGGCATGTAAAGAATCCACATCTGCTGTTTTCGCCAAGATAGCTAAATACACACTGAAAAACAAGGCCGTTGTTAGAGAAAAAAGAATTACCCATTTTGTTAAGTGTAGCTTCTTCCATTTTCTTTTTATCAAAAAGAAAATATGTTGTATTTTAGGCAATACTCTCGCTTTAAAACCACTGACGCTTCCCTTTATTTTATTTTTCATTTTATTTATATTCATAATTATCCCTCTATGCCTCAGATCATTATCTATTATATAAAGATTAACATATTTAAAGCGTTCGTCTATCCGACTTAAGGATGATAATTAAGCTTTTTAACTAACTTTCTCTGCTAATTCTTCTAAAATAGCTCTTATTTCTTTTTTGTCTCGAGCTCTAGCCCCACTTGCCAATGGGTGACCCCCACCATTATGTTTAGAGGCTATCGTATTAATGACAGGTTCTTTTGATCTTAATCTTACACGATAACCACCTTCTGACTGTTCTACAAAAACAGCCCATACTTTCACGCCCGCAATCTTTCCAAGGAAGGGAACAATTGGATGAGTATCACCGTCTTCGATGCCAAGTGTTTTTAAAAGTTCTTGGGTCAATACGATATGCAAGACACCTTTTTCAGATAAAGTAAAATTATCCAAAGTATATCCCATTAGTTTACTAGTTTGAGGTTCTATTTCATTCATTTTATTATTCAATTCTGTATGTGAGAAGTCAAAAGTCATTAACTCGCCTGCAATTTTCATTGTATACGGGGAGGCGCCATCATAAAGAAAGCGATTTGTATCTCCAACAATTCCCCCATAAAGAAGCCGTGCAGCTTTTTTAGTCATATTTATTTCATCTGGAAAGGTCAGCCATAAGTCAGCGATCATTTCGCTACAACTGCTGGCTCTTGTGTTAACCCATTCTACTTCTCCATATGGATCATCAAGTGGATGATGGTCAATTTTTATCCATTGTTTTGCCATTTTGTAGTTAGCCCCATCAATACGTTCGATGTTGGCAGTATCTGTTACTATAACAAGTGCTTCGTCATATAAATCTCTTTCTACATAGTCCATAGTGTCTAGATAATTCAAATGATCCACTGAAGTTCCCGTCGCATATACTGTTTTTTCTGGAAAGGTTGCTTTTATTATTTCTTTTAAACCACATTGAGAGCCTATTGCATCAGGATCAGGCCTTACATGTCGATGGATAATAATTGTTTCCCATTTTTTTATAATATCCCAAACCTCTTTTTTTATATTATAGTCCTGTGTGTTTTCAGATTTTAACATCATTAATTTCTCCTTTTTGCTGCTATTTTTTCTGTATAAGCTGACAGACAACCATTGCTTTTGCTGCTAATTCATTTTCCGAGAACACTTCTACATCTAATCTAGCTGAACGCCTGTTTTCATCAAAAATATGAGGCTTAATCTTTAATGAATTACCTAGATGTATCATATTAAAATAATGCAGATTCATTTGTTCCACAACTAGGTTTTTCTTTTTCATGTTTGATAAATAATTGTAAACAGACTCTGTTATCACTTCACTTAATACGCCAAACGATATCGTTCCCATGCTATCTATGGACTGAGGAGTGACTTGAAATACATAGCTGTCATCAACTGATTCCCTAATCATCTGGTTGATTTGATCAGCAATGGTGTCTCCTGATTGTGGTTGTTTTTGTACTGTCTGCATGGCCTTCATAATATCCTGGCGTGATATAATACCCAAAAGTGTCATATCCCCAGAAACGACCGGCATAACTTCTAGACCATCCCAAATCATTGTATGTGCGATAGAAGCGACGCTCATATATTTTTTGGCAAAATCTGGATTCCTAGTCATTACTTTTTCAATTTTCACAGAATCTTCTTGTCCTACAACATCCTTTGCAGTAACTATGCCAGCTAATCTCATGTCTGAAAGTACCACAGGGAACCTTGAATGTTTACTTTCTTGGTTGAGCATGCGATAAGTATAAACTGTATTTTCTTTTTTTAAATATTGTGTGCGTTCGATTGGTGTATAAATATTGTGCACTTGTAATATTTCTTTTTTTATTAATTGATCTGTCATTGCTCGGTTAATCATTGTTCCTACAGTGAATGTATCATAAGAGGTACTTATTAAGGGTAGTTTTTTTTGATTTGCTAATTGAATAACGTTGCTACTTGGCTCGAATCCTCCTGTAATCAAAACTGCTGCCCCGTTTTGTAGTGACAGTTCTTGCGCCTTATCTCTATTTCCAACAATCATCAATGATTTTTCAGAAATATAGCGAAGCATCGCCTCTTCTGTCATTGCACCTATCATAAATTTCGTTAACGTTTTATCTAATCCCAATGATCCGCCATGAACTTCTCCATCAATAATCTTAACAATCTCTTTATACGTAAGGTTTTCTATATTTTCATTGCTTTTTGATTCAATTCTGATGGTCCCAACTCGCTGGATTGTAGACACTAATCCCACATTATCTGCTTCCTTGATTGCACGATAAGCTGTCCCTTCGCTTACATTTAATTCTTTTGCTATCAAACGAACAGATAATTTTTCCCCTACTGGTAACGCCTCAATAAATGCTAAAATCTGTTCATGTTTTGTTTTCATTTAAAATCAGTTTTCCTTTCTATAGGTTATGTATCCCATAATCGTAAAGGGATATTTTCAAAAACAATAGAATCGAGACCCGTTACTGTTATCCCTAAAAGTCTGACACTTAAATCCTGACTTTCCTCTTCCCAAATAGATACTGCAATCTGAAATAACATCTCTTCAGTATCGATGTAATCAGGAAAGGTTCGCCTCCTTGTATATGTTTGAAAGTCTTCATACCTAATTTTCAATACGACCGTTTTTCCATGTTTTTGCTTTTTTTTCATATTTTTCATTACTTTAGTAGATAACTCTCTCAAAGCGCCAACAATATCATTTTCTGAATTCAAATTCTGAGAAAATGTTGACTCTTTTCCAATAGATTTCGGCTCACGGTTATTTTTCACTTCACTATCATCAATGCCCCGTACTTTTCTGTAAAGCGAGTGTCCCATTTTACCAAAGTGTTTAACTAATTCTTGTTCTTCTTTATTGTATAAATCCTGTCCATTAAAGATATCTATTGCATGCATTTTTTCCACAGATTTCTCTCCGACACCATGGTATTCTTCTATAGGGAGTTGTATCAAGAAATCATGTGCTTTTTCGGGTGGTATAACAGTTATCCCATTCGGTTTATTATAATCTGAAGCAAGCTTAGCTAAAAACTTATTATAAGATACACCTGCTGAGCAAGTTAATTTTAGTTCAGAATAAATGTCTTCTCTTATCTTTTCAGCGATAATTGTTGCACTCTTTTGATTGATGTGGTTCGTAGTCACATCAAGATATGCTTCATCAAGGGATAAGGGTTGTATTTTATCAGTATAGCGTTTAAATATTTCATGCATTTTAGTAGATGTCACCCTGTATTGCTCAAAGTCAGGTGGAACAAATAATGCTTTAGGGCTTAATTCAAAGGCTTTTTGTGCACTCATTGCAGAGTGAATACCGTATTTTCTAGCCTCATAATTGGCTGTGGTTACAACGCCACGACCTCCTGTATCTTTTGGATGTTTAGCAATAACTACGGGTTTATCAGCAAGGGAAGGATTTTCTCTTATTTCTACCGAAGCATAAAATGCATCCATATCAATATGGATGATTTTCCGTGAGATATTCTTTTTTGGTTCATCAAATATTAACATACCATAGCGCATGTTTCTCACTCCTACCCTTACTAACTGTTAGACATATTATACTAAAAAAACATTGAAATAACGAACAGTTCTCAAAAAAAAATACAGTTATTTTATATAAGAAAAAACAAGCAGAGTTTCGAGACTCTACTTGTTCTTATCTTATTATCATCTTAACAAATCTTCGAATTCCATCTCATCAAGAGATGATACATTATATACCTGCGCTTTAAGTGAAGCATAATTGAAATAATCATTAATATTGATTGACATGATATCTCTTACTTCTTGATAGTATCTTTCAGGTTTGTGATGTTTCCATAAAAAGTGGATACAATAATCCCATAAATCTTCAAGAGTAACTTGATCATAGCCATTCTGTTTAAACTCATTTACTTTTTGATTTAACCAGACATCATATCGGGAACATTCTTTAGATATCGCGTTCAAGAGTTTACCTCCTTCGACTAATAGAAAAGGGTGTAAAGCAAATGTCCCTTATATCTACTCGCCGTCAACTGATTCTTCTGGGGTATTTGTTCCTAATTCTTCAGCTTGAGTTGATGTAACTGCTTCAGACTTAGTAACGATTCGTGCAACTGCACGGCGTTCAAACGTTAAATAGATGCCTTCACAATCAATAACTACTGTATTTTCTGGTTCAGTAATTTCATCTACAACACCATGTAAACCTCCTATTGTAACAATAGAATCACCTTTTTTTAATGAGTTCAACATGTTCTGAGTTTCTTTTGCTTTCTTCTGTTGTGGTCTGATCATCAAGACATACATTAATCCCATAATTACAACAAAAGGTAGTATTGCTCTAAATAGTTCCATTAAAACATTCCTCCGTAAGATTTTAAATTTATCGTGCTGAACATTAATGACACACATATTAATTAATCGTATTAATATGTCACTATACACCTTAGCAAATTTCAACCTAAATTACTAGGAAAAACAAAGAACTTTAAAAGTTTTTTGCATTGGGTTCATTATATCCATATTCCTCAAAAAACTGATTTTTGAATTCCAGTAAATTATCTTCCCTGATAGCTTGACGAACATTTTTCATTAAATTGAGCAAGAAATACAAATTATGGTAGCTTGCTAGTCTAAGTCCTAATGTTTCATTTGATTTAATCAAATGTCTCAAGTAAGCGCGCGTATAATTACGACACGTATAGCATTCACACTTTTCATCCAATGGTCTATAATCTCTAGCATAGGCAGCATTTTTAACCACTAGCCTTCCCTTACTCGTCATTGTTGTCCCGTTTCTTGCAATGCGCGTAGGAAGAACGCAATCAAACATGTCAACGCCTCGCATGACGCCTTCGATTAGCGCATCAGGCGTTCCAACTCCCATAAGATAACGCGGTTTATTTTCAGGCAGTAGTGGTGTTGTAAAATCAAGTACCCGATACATTTCAGATTTTGGTTCTCCAACAGATAATCCACCAATAGAATATCCAGCAAAGTCCATGCTTGTTAAATCTTTTGCAGACTGCTTTCTTAAATCTTCAAAACCTGCTCCTTGAACGATACCAAATAATCCTTGTGAATTTGGTTTTTTGTGTGCATTAAGACCTCTTTCAGCCCAGCGTGACGTTCGCTCAACAGATTTTTTAACATAATCATAGCTTTCGTCAAAGGGCGGGCACTCATCAAAGCTCATCATGATATCCGGACCTAATTGATTTTGAACATTAATGGCTTTTTCAGGTGATAAAAAGAGTTTTGAGCCATCTAAATGACTTCTAAAATGCACGCCTTCTTCTTTTATATCCCGAAGATCTGATAAGGAAAATACTTGGAACCCGCCTGAATCCGTTAGAATCCCCTTATCCCAGTTCATAAACTCATGGAGTCCACCGGCTTCTTCAACGATATCTGCACCGGGTCTTAGCCATAAATGGTAGGTATTACTTAATATAATCCCCGCTCCCATTTCTTCCAATTCTTCAGGCGCAATCGTCTTCACCGTCGCTAATGTCCCTACTGGCATAAACATTGGTGTTTCGAACGTACCATGTGGTGTAGTTATTTTCCCAAGGCGTGCTCCCGTGTGCTTTTCTTTTTTTTCTAATTGATACGTGACTGGATGATCACTCATTTTAATTGTCTCCTAATCTAGTTTTTTTATTTAACAAACATCGCATCACCGAAGCTGAAGAATCTATAGCGCTCATCTACAGCATGACTATAGGCATTTAAAACAAACTCTCTTCCGGCAAATGCGCTGACGAGCATAAGTAGTGTTGATTTTGGCAGATGGAAATTAGTTAGGAAAGCATCTACAGTATTAAACGTGTATCCAGGAGAGATAAAAATATCTGTCCAGCCACTCGCCGCTTTCAAAACGCCAGAATTATCTCGTCCTATTGTTTCTAATGTGCGAATAGATGTTGTACCTACAGCGATAATACGCCCACCTTTTTCCTTTGTGTCATTTAATTTTTTTGCAGATTCCTCTGAAAGTTGATAAAACTCTGCATGCATTTCATGTTCATCAATATTTGAAACACTGACTGGGCGAAATGTTCCAAGTCCAACATGCAGTGTTAAAAATACAATCTCAATGCCTTTTTCTTTTACTCTATCAAGAATTTCTTCTGTAAAATGCAAGCCAGCTGTTGGTGCGGCAGCGGATCCATTTTCTTTAGCATAAACTGTTTGATAACGCTCCTGGTCATCGAGACGTTCTTTGATGTAAGGGGGTAATGGCATTTCACCTAAGGATTCCAATGTTTCAAGAAAGAGACCTTCGTATGTGAATTCTACTATTCTTCCTCCATGCTCAAGTTCCTCTATAACTGTTGCTTTAAGTCTTCCATCACCAAAGGAAATAGTCGTGCCTTCTTTTGCCTTTCTGGCAGGCTTCATTAATGTTTCCCATTGGTCTCCTTGAGTATTTTTAAGTAGGAGAACCTCCATATGAGCTTTTGTTTCTTCCTTTACTCCATGTAAGCGCGCAGGAAGTACACGTGTATTATTCATTACCAAAGCATCGCCTGGATTTAGTTCATCTAAAATATCATTAAATTGCTGATCTTTTATTTCTTTATTTTCCTTTGATAAAACCATCATTTTAGACGCAGAACGATTCTTTAAAGGTGTTTGTGCTATTAATTCTTCTGGTAATTGAAAATCAAAATCTTCAGTAGATAAACCCATTCTGTTTCTCCTTTATATATAATCAATCATTTATTAAAAAAGTTAGGTCAAGATGTTCATATGCTTTAAGTGTAGCCATTCTACCTCTTGATGTCCGTTGAATAAAGCCTTCTTGCAGAAGATACGGTTCAACCATATCCTCTATAGTATCGACTTCTTCCCCAATATTGGCCGATAAAGTATTTAAACCTACAGGCCCACCTTCGTAAAGTTTGATTAATGTCGTTAAAAATTTCTGGTCAACGATATCTAACCCTTCATGATCTACTCTCAGTAAATCTAAGGATTGAGATGCAATTGTTTCAGTTACTATTCCTTCACCTTTAACCTCAGCATAATCACGCACTCTTTTTAGTAGCCGGTTGGCAATTCTAGGCGTTCCTCTAGATCGACGTGCGATTTCAAAAGCGCCTTTCATATCGATTTTTGTCTCCAAGACTTTAGCCGACCTCAATACAATATCTTTTAATTCTTCTTTCTGATAGTATTCCATGTGTGCTAAAATACCAAAACGATCCCTCAGCGGTGCAGATAGCGAGCCTGCACGTGTCGTTGCCCCTATCAACGTAAAGGGAGGCAAGGGGAAATGAACAGGATGTGCGGTATCCCCTTGTCCGACTATAATATCTACATAGAAGTCTTCCATTGCAGAATACAACATTTCCTCTGCAATCCGAGGCATACGATGGATCTCATCGATAAATAAAATCCCTCCCGGCTCTAGATCATTTAAAAGTGCAACAAGATCTCCAGGTTTCTCAATTGCTGGTCCACTCGTCGTTCTTATTTCTGCATCCATTTCATTAGCGATAACCATAGCCATCGTTGTTTTTCCAAGGCCGGGCGGTCCATACAGGAGGACATGGTCTAACGCTTCTTCCCTTTTTTTGGCAGCTTCAATATAAATAGCCAGTTCTTTTTTTATTTTTTCCTGACCAAGGTAATCTACTAACAACTGTGGTCTGAGTGTTTTTTCAAGAGAAAACTCATTCTCATTTAAAAGCTGATCAGAAGTGATGTCTTGATTATCTTCCATATCTTTCTCCTTTTGCACGCTTCGGATAAGATTATTTCTTCATTAATTTACTTAATGCTTCTCTTATATATCCATCCGTCGTTAGTTCTGTCTTCATATCAATCTGCTTACGTACTTTCTTAACATCCCGTTGAGTATATCCTAATGCAAGCAAGGCTTCCATCGCTTCCTCAAATGCGTCATTATTTAAATCCGCCGTTGAGGTTTCTGTAGGGAATAAATTTATTTCTGATGTATCAAACTCTTGCAATTTCCCCTTTAAGTCAAGAACGATTTGAGCAGCTGTTTTCTTACCCACTCCTGGAAATTTAGTTAAGTATGTTTTGTTTTCTTCCTCAACTGCTTTAATGAAGCCACTATGATCTTCATTTGCTAAAATTGCTAGTGCTGATTTAGGCCCAATACCTGATACGTTAATTAATTTTAAAAATAAGTTTTTTTCTTGCATTGATGCAAAGCCGAAAAGATTCATCGCGTCCTGTTTAACATCATGATAAATATACACAGTTTCTTCATTATGTAAATTGTCAGAGAATCGGAACGGATTAGCCATCAGTACTTTGTAACCAATATTATTAGACTCCAAAACAACATAGCTTGGATAAATATGTTTAATGACTCCTTTTATGTATTCATACATATAATTGCCTCATTCCATATAGTGTCAATCTACAGTATTATAACATAAAAACATCTGTTCATTAAATAACTCTCTGAACAGATGTTTCTGTATTATTTATTTTTCAGTAAGTGATACTTTATTCAGCTTATTTAAATTCTGCTAAATATTCCTCATAACCTTTTTCCTCTAACTTAGATGCCGGAACAAATCTCATAGCCGCTGAATTAATGCAATAACGCAGTCCGCCTTCTTCCTTGGGGCCATCTGTGAAGACATGGCCTAGATGAGAATCCGCCTCTTTACTTCTGACTTCTGTTCTTTCCATACCAAATGATTTATCTCTTTTTTCTTTAATTATTCGTTTCTTGATTGGTTTTGAAAAAGAAGGCCATCCGCAACCAGCATCATATTTATCTTTTGAGGAGAATAACGGCTCCCCACTTACGACATCGACATAGATACCTTCTTCATAAAATTCATCGTATTCTCCAGTACCCGGTCTCTCAGTTGCATTATTCTGTGTGACTTCATATTGCTCTGATGTTAACTCTTTTTTCAATTGTGCTTTATCTTTATATTTATTCATCATTTTTCTCCTTTGATATTACTTGAAAATATTTCCTAATACGTCTTTGGCCTTATCGACTGCATTATCTCCATTATCAGATGTATTGCTGGTATTATCAGAGCCACCGAAAACTGAAGATAAGATATCTCCATAGTCAGAGGTTGAGGACTGCTTTTTAACATTATCTGTCAATCCACCAAGTAATTGTGATACGCCTGAACCAGTAAGTGACTGACTGTTTGAGCTGCGTTTAGCAATCATACTTAAAGCCAGAGGTGCAAGCATGGATAGCACGGATTTAACTTTTGATGTCTCGGCACCTGTTTTTTCCGCAATTTTCTCTTCAACCTTTTGTTTCTTGGAGCCAAATGCCATATCGAGTAAGTGGTTCCCTTCGCTTTCATCTGTTTTTTCTAATAAGTGATTTAAATTTTCGGTATTGTCATCTGCATGCTTTGAAGCACTGCTAGCAAGTTCTTCTGATGCTTTCGTATCTTTTGACGTCTGCTTGTTCAAGCCGTCCATAATCATGGGTAAACCCATTTGAGCGATTTTCTGAACGGTTGACGTATCTGTATTTGCTCGTTTCGCTACTGAACTCATCGTGTCATTGTTTCCTAATTGATTCATAATCATTGATACAATATCCATTCTAAAACTCTCTTTCATAAATTTGTTCGTTTGCTTAATTATAATTATAAGGAATCCCACTACATTTTATCAATTAATTAAACTTGTTATCCGGATAACAACAGAAAAAAAGACTCTCAAATCAATGAGAATCTTGAATTCGTTTAAACATTTTCTCCATGTCCATTGTGGTGAAATTTACTGTAACCGGTCTCCCGTGGGGACAATTATAGGGGTTTTTGGTGTATCTCAATTGCCGTAAAAGTTCTCTTGCTTCTTCATCTGATAAATAGTGATTGGCTTTGATCGAACGTTTACAACTCATCATAATGGCAGTGGCTTCACGAAATTTATTGACTGTCAGTGTCGATTTTTCTAGGAAGAAATCAATCATTTCTTTTATCGTACCCTCAACCTGTCCAGCCAGCATCCACGTTGGGTGCTGCCTTATAATGAAACTGTTTTGTCCGAAATCCTCAAGATAGACAGAAGCTTCTGCCAGTTTATCTTTGTTGTCTCTTATGATAATCGCTTCATTAGAAGGATATTCGACAACAATCGGAATGAGAAGTTCTTGAAGTTCTGTACCGGTTTGGTCGATTGTTTCCCTAAAATACTCGTATTTTATACGTTCTTGAGCGGCATGCTGATCAATGATGTATAAGCCCTCTTCATTTTGAGCAAATAAATATGTCCCATGCATCTGACCGATATAATCTAATTCAGGAAACTGCTCTATCTGTTTAGTCTTTTCGTTCTCTTTTTCGACTGTTTTAAGTATCGGTTCTTTATGTCTCATCTCACTCGTATAGAGATTGCTGTTTCCATTATGGCTATCAGCATTAGTATTCATATAATGATTATAAGATTCATCCACAAATTTATTAAATCCAGTAGGTTCTTTTACTGTTTTGTCTTTATTCACACTATTTGACGTGTCACGCGTGGTATTTTCTTGAAAATCAAAGCGCGTTTGTTCCTCTTTGGGTTCTTTCCATGAACGTTTATTGCGTTGATTCAAGTTATCCAGAGCGTTCGGGATTCTAACTTCTTCGTCCATCCGCTTACTTATAGCCGAACTGATCAGTAGTCCAAGTTCTTTCTCATTACTAATACGGATCTGGTGCTTGGTTGGATGTACATTTACATCTAACAGCTGTGGATCAAGGGTGACATTAATAACAGCAATAGGATACCGACCCACCATTAATTTTGAGCCAAAGCCTTCAGCAATCGCCTTGTTCAAAGCATAATTTTTGATGTATCTTCCATTGATAATTACAGTAATATATTTGTTATTAGATCGCGTCACATCCGGTAATGATACATAGCCAGTCACTGTGAAATCAAAGGAAGTTTCTTTGACTTCACACATTTTTTTGGCAATATTTACACCATACACACCAGCAATGGCTTGTTTTTGCTCACCATTCCCGGCTGTTTTAATCATTATATTCCCATCAGAAACAAGTTTGAAAGCTATTTCTGGATGAGCCAAAGCTAAACGGTTTACTGTATCATTAATATGTGCCAGTTCGGTCTGTAATGTCTTCACGTATTTCAGTCTGGCAGGCGTATTGTAAAAAAGTTCTTCAACTTTTATATTTACTCCTTGCCGAGACGAGGAGGCTTTTTGTTCAATGACCTCGCCACCGTGTAGAACAACTTGGGTTCCAGCTTTATCTTGTTCAGCAGACTCAAGTGTAATTTTGGAGACGGAAGCAATACTCGGTAGTGCTTCCCCTCTAAAACCTAACGTTCGTATCCTGAATAGCTCTTCATCTGTAATCAGTTTAGATGTGGCGTGCCGTTCAAAAGCTGAAACCACTTCTTCTTTGGAAATCCCCTCACCATCATCAATCACTTGAATACTTTTAAGCCCTGCTTCTTCAACAAAAATTTCAACTCGTGTACTTTTAGCATCGATGGCATTCTCCATAAGTTCTTTAACAACCGAAGCTGGCCGTTCGATCACTTCACCCGCTGCAATTTGATTGGCTAAAGTTTTAGACATGATTTGTATTTTAGTTGTCATTTTAGTTTCCCAACTTTCATTACTTGTCGCTTAATTTCTGCTGCAATTCATTTAGGATTTGTATAGCATCCAACGGTGTGGTATTTAAAATATTCATCTTCTCAATTTTTCCGATAACATCTTGTACATTTTTATCAGGTGCTTCAAATAAATCCAATTGTTTTTGAGTCGTGTTTAATTTTTCTTCTTCAACAACATGCGTGGGTTGTTCTTCTTCAACCATATGTTCTTGTTTCATTTCAAGTTCTTTTAATATATTCTCCGCACGCTTTAGTAAAGGAGCTGGTAATCCTGCCAATTTAGCCACCTGTACACCGTAACTTTTATCAGCAGCACCAGGAAGCATCTGATGAAGGAATACAAGTTCACCATCCTCTTCCACTGCGCCAACATGAACATTCTTTAGTCTAGGTAAGCGTTCATCCAAAACTGTCAATTCATGATAGTGTGTAGAAAATAGCGTTTTAGCCTTTATTTCATCGTGAACGTGCTCGATAATCGCTTCAGCGAGTGCCATTCCGTCATACGTCGCGGTCCCTCGTCCAATCTCGTCGAACAAGAGCAAACTCTTGCGCGTTGCGTTCGCTATGGCCTGATTGGTTTCAGTCATCTCGACCATAAAAGTACTTTGTCCACCAATCAGATCATCCATTGCACCAATACGCGTATATAAGCGGTCAAAAATCGGTAAGCTCGCTCTTTCAGCAGGTACAAAACAACCCATCTGCGCCATAATGATTGTGAGAGCCAGTTGACGCATATACGTACTCTTACCTGACATATTCGGCCCGGTTATTAAAAGGACAGCTGTGTCATCCACTAATTCAACGTCATTTGGGACATACGTCTGTTCTCCCATCACTTTTTCCACAACAGGATGTCTGCCCTTATAAATTGCTATATCTTGGCTATCAAGTGAGAATGTGGGTCTTACATAATTATATTCTTCACTTATTGTAGCAAAACTTTGGAGGACATCAATATGGGCAATGACTTTCGCTAACTTTTGCAAACGATCGATCTGATCCTTCACCTGATCTCTAACACCTGTAAATAATTCATACTCCAGATTTTTAGACTTTTCTTCTGCTTCCAGTATCAACGATTCCTTTTCTTTCAATTCAGGTGTGCTGTAACGCTCAGCATTCGTTAGTGTCTGTTTGCGTTCATAACGCCCTTCTTCGAGTTTAGCCACATTAGCTTTGGAAACTTCTATATAATAACCAAAAACCTTATTAAAACCGATTTTCAAGTTTTTAATTCCAGTAGCTTTCCGCTCTTTTTGTTCCAGTTCAGCCATCCACTGTTTACCACTGGTCATCGCTTCTTTATATTTATCTAGTTGTTTATTGTATCCAATTTTTATAATTTCTCCATCTGTAATCGATAATGGCGGCTCGTTTTCAATAGCATGGTCAATAAGTTCTTTAATATCTTGAAGGGGATCAAGCTTATCTAAGTAAGTTGACCAGTTCCCCTCATTATTGAGTAGCTGCACAATGTCTTTGATAAGCGGAATTTGCTCTAGCGAACGCTTTAACTGAACGAGATCACGCGCATTCACTGTACCAAATGCCGTACGCCCGGCTAATCTTTCTAGATCATAAACATTTTTAAGGATTTCCTTTAAATCATTTCTTTCAAAAAAATGATTAAGTAAACTTTCTACATAATCCATCCTCTCTTCAATTTTACTTTTTTGGATTAGTGGTTTGTCCAACCAAAATTTCAGCATACGTCCACCCATGGCAGTTTTGGTTTCATCTAAAAGCCACAGAAGAGTCCCATTTTTAGTCCCATCTCTTAAAGATGCAGATAATTCTAAGTTTCTTCTCGCTTCCTGCCCAAAAATCAAATATTGACTTGTTTCATATTCTGTAATTTCTTGGAAATGATCTAATCGTCTCATTTGCGTTTCAGATAAATAAGAAAGCATCATGTCAATAACGGGTTTGAGTTCTGACTCTTTAAACTGAGAGGTTAAATGGGTTAGGTTGTGTGTGATGTTTTCTTTTGAAGCATGAGAGATTGATATATTCCATCTGGTCTTCAGGTTTTCCTGCATAGTTAAAAGTTTTCCTGGAAGAAATACCACTTCCCTACAACTCAAAGAAGTCAGCTCGCTGATTGCTTCATTAACTCCTTCAACACGTGTTACTTTTAATTCGCCTGTAGTCAAATCAGCCAAAGTGATCCCTACACTGTTCCCCAGTTCCATTACTGCCGCGATGTAATTGTTTTCTTTAGCATTAACTGTTTTTGACTGCATAACAGTCCCTGGTGTGACAACTTGGACAACTTCGCGTTTCACCATACCTTTTGTTGTCTTTGGATCTTCTACTTGCTCGCAGATAGCTACTTTATGCCCCATCTCTATTAAAGTATCAATATATCCTTTTGCTGAATGATGGGGAACCCCACACATAGGAATCTGTTGATCTGCATTTTTATTTCTGCTTGTTAAAGTCAATTCCAACAAACGAGAGACTTCAACGGCATCTTCAAAAAATAATTCGTAAAAGTCGCCTAATCGATAAAATAGATAGGCATGCGGATATTGCTTTTTCATCTCAGTATATTGCTGCATCATGGGTGTTTGTTTAGTCTTTTGTGGCACTCGTATCACTCTCTCATAAATTTCTATAATTAAAACAACGATGTCTTATCATCTATTCAAATAGGGTTCAGTTTTCTTTACTTTATCAGCATCATAATTTATTTAAATAAAGCAGACATTCAGCCTACTTCTTACTACACCAGTTAATTCAAATATTTAAAGTAACTGGGTCCTGATTCTATGTAATATCGCTTCTTTTTCTACTTAGTACATTTTACCAGTATTTGAAGTATAAAATCAAAGTGGAGTTTTTTATAGCATTATGGTGATATACTTTAATACCATATATTTTTCATCTATAAACTTTATTTTATAGTAAAAAGGTCAGTCAAAAGATAAACTTTCTTGACTGACCTTTTATTAATTTTTATTTAGCATATTCAACTGCTCTAGTTTCGCGTATAACCGTTACTTTAATGTGACCAGGATAGTCCATTTCATTTTCGATTTGCTTGCGTACATCTCTAGACAACTTGGATGCCATATTATCATTTAATTCATCTGGTTTAACAATGATTCTAACTTCTCGTCCAGCTTGAATTGCATAACTTTCTTTGACACCTTTAAAGCTGTTAGAGATTCTCTCTAGATTTTCAAGTCTTTGTAAATAATGCTCCAAGGATTCACTTCTTGCGCCCGGTCTTGCAGAAGAAATAGAATCTGCTGACTCGACTAGGACGGCAATAACTGATGTTGCATCAACATCACCATGATGGGATGCAATCGTATTGATAACTGTTTCATTTTCTTGATATTTCATTGCTATCTGAGCACCAATTTCGACATGCGAACCTTCGACTTCACTGTCTAAAGCTTTTCCTATATCGTGAAGTAGTCCAGCGCGCTTGGCTAATTGAATATCTTCGCCTAGCTCAGCAGCCATTACACCAGCAAGTTTTGCGACCTCGATTGAATGACTCAACACATTTTGACCATAACTTGTTCTAAAGTGCAAACGTCCGATTACTTTCATCAAATCAGGATGAATCGAATGAATACCTAATTCAAACATAGTTTCTTCACCGATTTCTCTGATCCTCTCGTCCATTTCTTTACGTGATTTCTCAACAGCCTCTTCGATTCTACCTGGATGGATGCGTCCATCAGATATTAATTTCTCCAATGCCATCTTAGCAACTTCTCTTCTGATTGGGTCATAACCACTTAAAACAACTGCTTCAGGAGTGTCATCGATAATTAAATCCATACCCGTTAGACTCTCAATCGTTCGAATATTACGTCCTTCCCGTCCGATAATACGACCTTTCATATCATCATTCGGTAGGTTGATAACACTGACAGTTGACTCAGTAACCTGATCAGCAGCACAACGTTGAATCGCCTGAGTGATAATGTTTTTAGCTTTTTTATCAGCATCAAATTTTGCTTGATCCTCATAACGTTTCACCATAATTGCCATATCATGTGTTACTTCTTCTTCTGCTTGTTTGAGGACGATAGATTTTGCCTCTTCTTCCGATAAACCTGCAATAGTTAGAAGTTTTTCATTCTGTTCTTCTAATAGTTCTTCTGCAGCTTGTTCCAGCTCTTCCACTTTTTTCTGACGTGCAGATAATTTATCTTCTCTGCTTTGCAATGAACTTTCCCTTTTATCTATAGTGGTCTCTTTACGCTCTATGTTATCTTCACGCTGCGCAATACGATTTTCTTGTCGAGACACTTCAGACCGACGTTCTTTTAGCTCCCACTCTATTTCTGTTCGATAAGAATGGATTTCTTCCTTCGCCTCCAGCAACGCTTCCTTTTTCAAAGTTTCAGCTTCTTTATTTGCGTCTTCAATAATGTTTTCAGCTGTTTGTTTAGAATTAGCTAATCTTTTTTCAAAACTTTGTTTCGTAAAAATAGATCCTGCGACTAAACCAATTATTAAAGTAACGATAGCGGCGGCTATTGAAAGTAAGTCCATCTAATCACCTCCGTATCATTATTTAGTTTTCATGCAATAAAAATTATCCGATATTTCAATATCTGATAATATCATATTTAATTTGTAGTACACGATGACGTTTACTCGAAAAGCAAAGCAACATACTAAACTAATTTTATAGTTCTTTCGTTCTTCTGTCAACATTGATTTTATACAAGTACATTTATTTCAATATTATATCTCGTAAATAGCGCTTTAAAAAAGGATTGAATGCCTAACCCACAAATAAGTGAGGATAGGCATTCAATCCAGCTATACTTTTCTAGTCTAACTTCTATTCTTCAGTTGCTGCTGCTTCTTCCTCTTCAGTTTTCTCTTTTACATCAGATTCATCACCAACACCATAAGCTGTTCTGACTTGTTTTTCGATTTCAATTCTTAGATCAGGATGCTCTTTCAAATACTTCTTAGCATTTTCTCGTCCTTGCCCTATTCTTTCCTCTCCGTAAGAGTACCATGCTCCAGCTTTTGTAATAATATCTGCATCAGCTCCCATATCAACAATTTCTCCAATTTGGGAAATCCCTTCACCATACATAATATCAACTAAAGCTATTTTAAATGGTGGTGCTACCTTATTTTTAACTACTTTAAGTTTGGTACGGTTACCCGTCATATCTGATCCAGACTTAATAGATTCTCCACGTCGTACTTCTAATCTTACAGTAGAATAGAACTTCAACGCGCGTCCACCTGGTGTGGTTTCAGGGCTACCAAACATAACCCCAACTTTTTCACGTATCTGATTGATAAATAACGCTATTGTCTTTGTTTTATTAATTGAACCAGATAATTTACGTAAGGCTTGAGACATTAAACGGGCCTGTAGTCCGATATGTGTATCGCCCATTTCACCGTCAATTTCGGCCCTAGGTACTAAAGCAGCAACTGAGTCGATAACAACAATATCTACAGCACCACTAGAGACAAGTGCATCTGCTATTTCCAATGCTTGTTCCCCAGTATCAGGTTGAGACAGTAGCAATTCATCAACATCTACGCCTAAGGCTCTTGCGTATTTAGGGTCTAAAGCATGCTCAGCATCGATAAAAGCAGCAATTCCCCCATGAGCCTGAACAGAAGCAATAGCATGAAGTGATACAGTTGTTTTACCAGAACTTTCTGGTCCATAAACTTCGATAATACGCCCTCTTGGATAGCCGCCTATACCTAAAGCAACATCTAGTGCTAAAGACCCACTAGGAACGGTTTTTACTTGAGTATCAACTTTTTCTCCCATTTTCATTATTGAACCTTTTCCGTATGCTTTTTCAATTTTTTTCAGTGCTGTTTCTAATGCTTTTGCGCGATCATCTGCCATTTATTTTCCTCCTACAATAATTACTATGTTCATTCGAGTCATATATTATTTACTCTCTATATTTTAATCTTCCACGATAAAAAAATCAAGTCTTTTTCGAACATTTATTCGCTTTACTGAAGTTTAGTAATATTATTATTCTTTATTATTGACGTTATTGATGTCATTAATATCTTATATTTATTCAGTTTATCCTTCCTCTACCATTATCACCTCTTCAAAATTATTTTGGCTTGCAAACTCTGAGTGTTTGATTATTTGAAATAATAACTACTGTTAGTTAACTAAACCCAAAAATACATGTTTAGTATTAGAATTCACAACCTTCCCAAATGAAAATTTATTGCAACTGTGATAAATTTTAGTTTGCACTTTTAGTCCTCCTAATATAACTATTGTCAGTTTAAAAAAAATCTCACTTTTTATTTTAAAAAAAGTGAGATTTTTTTGAGATATACGATAAATGCAAACATAAAAGAACCATAACGCATTTAGTTCTATATCACTAGAGCAACCATGTGTAATGTAATCTATAATGTTCACCGACTTACTTATTGGTGAATTTATCGGTAATCTATTTTGGACAAATATTATTCCACTCAAAGATTAAAGAGACTAGGAAAATTAAATCCTAGCCTCTTAGCTATTAATTATTAAATGTTCCTTTAAAAACAAAACGGGCTTCATAGAAATACAATACTCCGGAATAGATAGTGAAAAACAAACAAATATATAACAATAAAATGCCCACCGGTATGCCTGTAAATGCTAGTGGAAAATCATCAAGAAATAGGAATATTATAGCGAACATCTGTGTATTAGTCTTTATTTTTCCAGGCCAGCCTGCTGCCATAACTTGGCCACCCTGTTCAACTAATAATAAACGTAGGCCTGTGACCGCTAATTCTCTAGAAACTATAATCGCAACAATCCAAGCAGGGGCTAGCGATAATTCTATCAAGAAAACCAAAGCTGTCATGACCAACATCTTATCTGCCAGAGGATCAGCAAACTTACCAAAATTAGAGACGACATTCATTTTTCTCGCCAAATATCCATCCAACCAATCTGTAAAGCTAGCCACAGAAAAGACTATTGCCGCAATTAATAGTTTAAGATCAATAGACGATGATAAAACTTCGAGCGTCCCCAACTCAAATGGTAATATTAAAATTATAATAAACACTGGGATTAAAAATATTCGAAAAAGTGTGATTTTATTGGGTAAATTCATTATAAAAAAGCCTCCTGATTCCTAAAAAATAGACCAGCTGTATAACTTTAAAAACTGGTCTAAAGATATTTCTTTATTCAAATTCAATTATAACCTCTTGCCTAACTGCTTCAGTTTCTGATGTGTTGTAGGGTACTTCTTGACCATTCAATTCAATAGTCGTCACTGATGCATTCCCGACTACGATATTAATCTTCGAATTACTATCACCTGTAGGTCCAGATAAAGATTCACCATCTTTAATTGTTCCTTGAGCAGTTTCACCATCTATCGTGATACTTGACCAAGAATTACCTCCATTTGCCTTTAGTACAACTGCGCGCTCAGATGGCTTGAGGCCTGATACAGAATATGTCGTAGATGTTTCTGTGCTACTAACTTCAGTCAAAGTCTGATCTTGTTTATCATTTGTTTCTTCTGCTGGTTCTTCTTTATCTTCAGTCTCTCCAGATTCAGTTGATTTATTTGTGATTTCTTCATTACTCGTTTCTTCATCCAGCTCATTAGATACTTCATCATTATCAGCTACCTCTATAACGTCTGATGATTCATCTTCGTTAATAAATGAATCAAGTTGATCGTTATCGCCAGCTGTCACAGCTAAGTATATAGCGAATACGATGGCTATTACTAAAAGAACAATGAGTATTGTAGGAAAACTATCTTTTATTGTAGCTAAAAAACCACTACTCTTTGTTTTTTTACGTGTTTGTGTATTTTGAACATTTTGTTTATAGTTTTCGTTATTTGTTTCTGGCAATGCATCCATATGTTCATTAATCAAATCTTCACCATTTAAACCAACAGAATCAGCATATTGCTTTATGAAAGCGCGCGCATAAAAACTTCCTGGTAAAATATCAAGATTTCCTTCTTCGACAGCAATTAAATAGCGTTTTTGAATTTTAGTTTTCTGTTGTAAGTCATCAAGGGAATAGCCTTTAGCTTTTCTTGCTTCTTTAAGTTTATCTCCAATTTCATTCAATCGATTTCACCTACCTACTATAGTACTTTAATGAATTAGTTTAGTTAAAAAATTATAAATATTAGTTTCATTAAAATGAATATCTTCCTCTAAAAGTATACCACACGAGATAAGTCGAGTATAGAGCATCTATCACATTATAACCAAAGGACTTGAACATTTTTTAAAATTATACAAACATAGTTAATTCGCATTCTAAACACTTTACAGGGTATTAATACTTATGAAATAAAGGTAATTGTTTATACTCATCCTAACAATATCTTCGTACATATTAACATAATGTTTTTAAGTTTCAAGGCTATTTTCTTTAGTAATAAGCTATAGGTTATTTCACAAACTATATAAAAAAAACGAGACTTTAATAAAAGCTCGCTTTTTCTTATTTACTTTACAAAATGTAATAGTTCATCTACTTTATCTGTGACTTCCCATGGTAATAAAATATCCGTTCGTCCAAAATGTCCATAGGCAGCTGTTTGCTTAAATATAGGCTTTTGAAGATTAAGCATTCTAATGATGCCAGCCGGTCTTAAATCGAATATCTCTCTAACAGCATTAATTAATACCGTATTAGAAACTTTTCCCGTTGAAAATGTATCTATAGAAATAGAAACAGGTTGCGCCACGCCTATAGCATAAGCCAACTGAACTTCAACCTTTTCAGCCAGTTCTGCTGCAACAATATTCTTTGCAATATATCTAGCAGCATAACTTGCAGAACGGTCTACTTTTGTCCCATCTTTTCCAGAAAAAGCTCCGCCTCCGTGTCGTGCATATCCACCATAAGTATCCACAATAATCTTTCTTCCAGTTAATCCAGCATCCCCCTGGGGTCCTCCGATAACAAAGCGTCCAGTTGGGTTGATATAGAACTTTGTTTCTTGATCAATATATTTTTTCGGCATAACTGGCTTAATTACTTTTTCCATTAAACTATCTTCCAATAATTTATGTGTTATATCTGGATGATGCTGTGTACTGATAACTATTGTGTCTATACGAAGCGGTTTATCATCACTATCATATTCAACAGTAACCTGCGCTTTTCCATCAGGTCTCAGAAATTTCAACTCTTTATTCTTTCTGACTAATGCTAATTGTTTTGTTAATTTATGACTTAAAGATATTGGAAGTGGCATCATCTCTTCCGTTTCATTGGTTGCATAGCCGAACATTAGACCTTGATCGCCAGCTCCAATTTTATCTAATTCATCATGTACTTCTGACTTGTATTCCACTGAATCATCAACACCGACTGCTATGTCAGGTGACTGATCGTCAATTGAGACAAGCACAGCGCATGTATCCGCATCAAAACCATACTTAGCACGCGTATAGCCTATTTCACGAATAGTATCTCTAGCTATTTTTTGCATATCAACATAGGTTTCAGTTCTAATTTCACCTGCTATTAATACCAGTCCTGTTGTTACAATTGTTTCACACGCGACACGAGCTTCTGGATCTTTTGCCAAAATTCCATCTAAAATAGCATCACTGATTTGATCAGCTATTTTATCTGGGTGACCTTCTGTTACAGATTCAGATGTAAATAGTTTTTTCTCAAACATTAATATTCCCCCTTTATTCTCCGGTTACAAGGATTCTAACCATGTTGGTCGTCCTATCGGGAATGCATTGTAAACCTATATCATTCTAACATATATCTACAAAAATTTCATTGGTTATCACATAATCATCCTCTAAAATCATCTATATACATGGCATTTCTTAGTTTCATCAACGTTAGTTTACGTAAAACCTGTATAACAAAGCGCTATTACTGTACAACCTAAAAAGCCAAAAAGTATAAAGAATTAACTTCATACCTTTTGGCTTTTATCTTAAATGGCGCAAGACAGAATCGAACTGCCGACACACGGAGCTTCAATCCGTTGCTCTACCAACTGAGCTACTGCGCCAACTATATTCCAAAGAATAACGGTCCCGACGGGAATCGAACCCGCGATCTCCTGCGTGACAGGCAGGCGTGATAACCGCTACACTACGGGACCTTTAATTGGTAATAGTATCACTTTAATTATGTAATTAAAGTTAAGTAATAAGGAGGATGTGGGATTCGAACCCACGCACGTTTTGACACGCCTGACGGTTTTCAAGACCGTTCCCTTAAGCCGAACTTGGGTAATCCTCCAGTAAAATAGCATACAATACTTTATCTGCTGTATAATGACCCCTACGGGATTCGAACCCGTGTTACCGCCGTGAAAGGGCGGTGTCTTAACCACTTGACCAAGGGGCCTAAAATATTAAAAACGGAGAAGGAGGGATTTGAACCCTCGCGCCGGCAAAACCGACCTACACCCTTAGCAGGGGCGCCTCTTCAGCCACTTGAGTACTTCCCCATACCAAATAAATTATTGATATGAATGGGCCTAAGTGGACTCGAACCACCGACCTCACGCTTATCAGGCGTGCGCTCTAACCAGCTGAGCTATAGGCCCTAACATTTTCCTATTATATATATTACATATATAAAGCGGGTGAGGAGAATCGAACTCCCGACAACAGCTTGGAAGGCTGTGGTTTTACCACTAAACTACACCCGCATCTTTAAACTTTACGGTCCCGACGGGAATCGAACCCGCGATCTCCTGCGTGACAGGCAGGCGTGATAACCGCTACACTACGGGACCTTTAGTTTCCTGCATAATTGTGTTCATTGCGGAGGCAGGACTCGAACCTGCGACCTCCGGGTTATGAGCCCGACGAGCTGCCAACTGCTCTACTCCGCGATAATTAATA